>JAPXMM010000049.1:0-15470 GCA_033809015.1 Bacteroidales bacterium | reverse complement strand
AGTTTCGAAGATAGTAAATTAGATTTTGCAAAATATGCTTATAAATATGTGTATGATCCTAATAATTACTATATCGTGAATGACGCTTTCAAATTTAGTAGTTCAATTGATGAGCTAAACGAGTTTATTAAAAAATAATTTATTTATCATAGATAAGGTAATATTTTTTCTAAAGCATTTGCTCTGGAGCCCTTTACTAGTACTAGGTATTCATTTAATGGATTATTTAGAATAAAATTTATTAATTCTATAGTATTGGGTACAAATTGAAATTGTGGAAAATTTTCTTTGAACTGATAAAAATTTTCTCCTACAAATATTGCTATATCTGGATTATAACTTTTAATAAGATTTAAAATATTTTTATGCTCATCATGTGCATACTCTCCTAACTCCATCATCTCTCCAAGTATAGTAGCTCTTTTTTTAGGTTTTATTGTAGTATTTTTATTATCAAAAAAATCAAGAGGAATAGAAAAGAAATTTATAAGTGCAGCTTCCATACTGGTAGGATTAGCATTATATGCATCCATAATTATAATATTTTTATCATTATAGATGATTTGCGAGCGAGAATTTGTGGGAATATATTCTGTAATTGCTTTTACAATATTTTCTGAAGAAATATTAAAATAAAGACCAATAGATATAGCTGCCAATGTATGAACTAGATTATAATCTCCAAACAAATGAGTCTCGATTCTGTAGTTTTTATCATTATAATTCCATTCAAAGCTGAGAAATGGCAGAGCTGAAACATTGCTTACTTGAGTATTAGGATTATTTCTCCCATAAAAAATAGTATTTATAGAATGAGCAAAAGGGGTTAGGATTGGATCATCTTCATTAATAAAAGCAAGGCCATTGTGTTTTTTGAGAAAATCAAAAAGTTCTGTTTTCGCTTTAATTATGTTTTCGAAACTGCCAAATCTACCAATATGTGCTCTGCCTATAGTAGTTATCAAACCATGTGTAGGTCTAGCAATCTCACAAAGGAAATTAATATCACCTAATTTAGCTGCTCCCATCTCTACTACTGCTATTTCATGAGTATTATTTAATTTCAAAATCGTTAGAGGTAAACCAAGTTCATTATTGAGATTTCCTTCAGTGAATAGTACATTATATTGAGTAGAAAGAATTTTAGCTATCAATTCTTTAGAAGTGGTTTTCCCATTAGAACCAGTGATAGCTAGTACTGGAATAGAAAAATGCTCTCTATGTATTTTGGCCAAATCTACAAGCGTTTGGTAGGTATCAGCTACGACGATACATCTACTATCATCTAATAGCTCAGTTCTATTAGTAATGCAATACATAGCTCCATTATTAAGAGCATCTTCCACATAAGCATTGCCATCACTATTTTCGCCTTTAATAGCAACAAATATTTGTCCATTTTTTGTAGATCTACTATCTATACTTATGCCAGCACTATTAATAAAAATATTATAAATTTCATCTAAAGACAGTTTCATTAATGATCAAGATTTTTATTTCGCAAAAATAATATTTTTTAGCAAGTTAAATATTATGTTATTTTTTTTATTTATATTAATTTTGCTTTTTATAAAACTATAAATATGGAAAATTTCAAACCATCAATTGATGAAAAAGTAAATTTCGATAGTAGTAATTTTTTTGTATTTTTAATAAAATGGAGAAAAATATTGATTATAACTACTTTTGTGGCTGGAGTGATAGCAGCTATTATTTCTTTATTGATAAAAGAGAAATATGAAGCAAAGGTTACGATGTTTCCTGCAATGAGTAATGCTGTATCTAAAGCTTTGATAACAGATCAATATGGTAAAGAAGATATATTGCAGTTTGGTGAGGAAGAGCAAGCTCAGCAAATGATTCAAATATTAAAATCTAATGAGCTACGAGATACTATTATTAAAAAATATAATTTGGCTTCTCACTGGAAAATAGATCCAGAATCTAAATATGCACGCACAAAATTATACGAAGAGTATAAGAGTAATATTAAATTTAGAAGAACAGAATATCTATCTGTAGAAATTATCGTAAGGGATGTAAATCCTGTCTTAGCAGCAGAGATAGCTAATTCTATTGCACAACTTTTTGATACTATGAAATTAAAAATTCAACGTCAAAGAGCTTTAGAAGGATTTAGAATAGTAGAAAATACTTATTTAGATATTCAAAATCAAATTCAACGAAAAAGTGATTCCCTCAAATTGTTGAATGAAAAAGGCATCGGAGATTATAATCTTCAAGTAGAAAGATTGACAGAAGCTATCGGTAGAGAAATTGGTAGAGGCAACTCTCAAGCTGTCAAAATATTACAAACTCAGCTAGATACTATTACTAAATATGGAGCTGTTTATAAACAATTAAATGAACAATTAGCTTTGTTAAATAAACGATTAGTAGAATTTCAACAGAAATATGATGAAGCTAGGATAGATGCTTTTAGTCAGTTACCACAAAAGTTTGTCGTAGAGAATGCTTATCCACCTGATCGCAAAGCTTATCCTGTGAGATGGTTAATAGTTGTTGTTTCTGCTTTATCTGCTTTTGTATTAGCTCTTATTTGCTTGATTTTTTACGAAAATTATGAAAAATATAGAGACAAAATAATTAAAAGTGATAAATAAATCTAATAAATTATTAGCTAATAAAACTGTACTGTGGATAGTAATAGCTGCTCTTATCCTAGCAGCTATTAATGCTATTGCTATGGGATTTGAAATTTATTTTATTTTTTTACTTCCTTTCATATTAATATTATTATTTTATTATTTTTTTTCATATGAAAAATTATATCTTGCGTTAGCTGTTATTATTCCTTTTTCAATAAGTTTAGAGATAGTAGATTACAATTTAGCTTTATCTATACCATCTGAACCTATTTTATTTTTATTATTGATTTTGACTTTGTATAGATTTATCTCTACAAGTTCTCCAATTGGTTATGCTAATCATTCTATCACCATAACTATTGCTATTTATTTTGTTTGGTTAGTAATTTCTTCTTTATTTAGTCAAATGCCAATAGTTTCATGGAAATTTGTTCTAGCTAGAGCTTGGTTAATGTTACCAACATTTTTCCTAGGTGTACCGATTTTTTTTAAAGACATTAAATATCAAAAATATTTTTTAAATATTTTTTTGGCATCTATAGTAATCATTGCAGTGATATCGACTATTAAACATGCTAGTTATGGTTTTGATTTCAAATTATCTTATTTAGCTTGCCAACCATTTTATAGAGATCATACTATTTATGGAGCTGCATTATCATTAATGATACCAATAGCTTTTTTTCAAATATTTAATTCTAAAAATAAATTTAATAATAGAGTATTGTATTTTATTTGTTTTTTATTATTAACATTAGGATTAATACTTTCATCTAGTAGAGCAGCATGGTTAAGCACAGCTGTAGCTTTAGTGATTGGGATTATTATTTTATTAGGAATTAAATTTAGGTATATTTTACTAGGTATAGTGGTGGTAGCCAGTGCATTTCTGATAAATTATCAAAGTATAATGTTTCAGATGGAACGCAATACGAATGTTTCTAGGAAAAACGCTGCTTCTCATGTACGTTCTATTACAAATATTTCAACAGATTTGAGTAATACAGAGAGAATTAATCGTTGGGTATCTGCTTTGAGAATATCAAAAGATTATCCTGTGGTGGGTAGCGGACCAGGTACTTATCAATTTATTTATGCTCCGTATCAATTACCACAATATCAAACATATATAAGTACAAATGTAGGAAATAAAGGAAATGCACATAGTGAATTTTTAGGACCTCTTTCAGAAACTGGTATTCCTGGTATGCTCACTGTCATTGCTATAGTAATATCTCTATTTATAACTGGATTCAAATTATTTTTTAAATTAAAACATTTGGATCATGAAAGAGCTATTATTGTTCTATCTGTAACTATTGCACTTTTAGCTTATTTTTTGCACGGATTTTTAAATAATTACTTAGAAAGTGATAAAATTGCTTTTCCTGTATGGTCATATGCTGCTATATTGACTGCTAATTATTATTGGCTTCATTGGTATAAAAAAGAGGGGGAGCTCGAGAAATGAGACATAGTGAAGAGTAAAAAATGTGAGCAAGAGCCTTTTAATAGATTAAAAGATAATTTTTGAGCTGTTGTTATTTTTTATTAAAATTCAATATTTTTTGGTGTCCTAGGAAAAGGAATCACATCACGGATATTTCCCATGCCAGTAACGAAGAGCATAAAACGTTCAAAGCCAAGACCAAAGCCACTGTGTGGTGCTGAACCGAATTTTCTGGTTTCTAAATACCACCATACATCTTTCGTAGGTACATGATTTTCTTGAATTCTTTTTAATAATTTATCATAATTGTCCTCTCTTTGGCTGCCACCGATTATTTCACCAACACGGGGTACGAGTACATCCATAGCTTTTACAGTTTTGTCATCATCATTTAGTTTCATATAGAATGCTTTTATTTCTTTAGGATAGTCTGTCAAAATCACAGGTTTTTTGAAATATTTCTCTACTAAATACCTTTCATGTTCAGATTGCAAATCTACTCCCCAATAAACTGAGAATTCAAAATTTTGATTTGAATTTTTCAGAATTTCTATAGCATCAGTATAAGTTAATCTCTCAAAAGGCGTGTCTAAAACGTGATTTAGTCTATCTAATAATTCTTTATCATACATGTTATTTATGAATTCTAAATCGTTATAACAATTTTCTAATAAATATTTAATTAAATATTTTATGAATTCTTCTGCTAAGTTCATATTATCTATGATATCATAAAAAGCCATTTCTGGTTCTATCATCCAAAATTCTGCTAGATGTCGAGTTGTATTACTGTTTTCTGCTCTAAATGTAGGACCGAAAGTATATATTTCTCCTAGAGCTAAAGCCCCCAGCTCACCCTCTAATTGTCCTGAAACTGTTAGAGCAGTTTCTTTGCCAAAAAAATCTTCAGAAAAATCTATTTTACCTTGATCAGTAAGAGGCAAATTGTATAAATCTAATGTGGTAACTCGAAACATTTCGCCAGCTCCTTCGCAATCACTAGTAGTGATGATAGGAGTGTGGAAATAATAAAATCCTTTATCATTAAAAAATTTATGAATGCTATAAGCTAAATGGTGTCTAATTCTAAATATAGCACCAAAAGTATTAGTGCGTGGTCTGAGGTGTGCTATTTCTCTGAGAAATTCGAGGCTATGACCTTTTTTTTGTAAAGGGTATTCGTCTGCAGGTGCCTCACCATAAAGTTCTATTTTATTAGCATGCAATTCGATAGGCTGTTTAGGAGCTGGTGATGCTACTATTTGCCCTTTTACACCTATAGCACTGCCTGTAGTTATTTTTTTCAAAAAATCTTCATTAAATTTATCATGATCTACTACGATTTGTAAATGATTTATTGTACTGCCATCATTTAGAGCTATGAAACTAATATTTTTACTTTCACGCCTTGTACGTACCCAGCCTTTTACCAAACAATCATTACCTATCACACTATTGGGTTCTAATTTTAGTAATTCTTTAATTTTTATTCTTTGCATTAGATAATATTTTTTGCAAATTTCGTAAATTTTAAAAACATAGAGATAATAATTATTATTTATTAGCTATATTAATTAATAAAAAAATTCATATTATAATTTTTATTAAATATTTGAAATTAATAATTATTTTTACAAAAAAAATGTCAACAGTAGAAGTAGTATTAAGTCCGTTATTTCTTGATTGTAATAAAATTTTTACTAAAGCTCCATATAATATTGTGGTGATAGATGTTCTAAGAGCTACTACGAGTATATGTACTGCTTTTATGAATGGTGCAAAGGAAATTATTCCATTACAAAATGAGGCAGAGACATATGAATATAAGAATAAAGGTTATATACTAGCTGCTGAAAAGGATGGCATTAAATTGCCACATGCAGATTTAGGAAATAGTGCCGATGAGTTTACTGTAGAAAAAATTAAAAATAAATCTATAGCATATTTCACTACTAATGGTACCAAGACTATTCTAAAAGCTCATTCATTAGCTCCAGTTTATTTGGGATCTTTTCTGAATATCAAAATATTATCTGATTATTTAATAAAAGATAAAAAACCAATAGTTCTAGTATCTAGCGGATGGAAAGATTATCCAAATATCGAAGATACTCTTTGTGTAGGTGCTTTTGCCCAATATTTATTATTAAATGGATATAATTGTATAGAGGATAGTGCAAACATTGCTTTAGATTTATGGGAATTAGCAAAAAACAATCTAGAGTCATATATCAAAAAGGCATCTCATTACAAGAGATTGCATGATAAACTTAATCTATCATATATAGTACCTTATTCCTTGCAGCTAAATATTGCTCAGGTAGTACCTTATTTTGATGGTGAAAAAATCATTAATATATTTTAGAAATAATTTTTATTGTTTATATATAATTTTATATGTAATTTTGAATTAAATAGTTATCACAGATGGGAAAATTAATTAAAGAAGTAATCATAATTTTTTTGATGAGCTTGTTATCAATAAATCTTTTTGGATGGGGATTTTTTTCACATCCGAGGATTAATGAACATGCAGTTTATTGCCTACCACCAGAAATGGTTGGTTTTTATAAAAAACATATCGACTATATATCGCAGCATGCTGTAGATCCAGATAAACGTTCATATATCAATCCTAAAGAAGCTGCTTGTCATTATATGGATATAAATCATTATGGTGAATATCCCTTTGATATGGTTCCTAAAACTTGGAAAGAAGCAGTAAAGAAATATACAGAAGATACTTTATATGAATATGGTATATTACCTTATCATCTTATTAAAATGTATTACCAACTTGTAGATGCTTTTAAGGAAGGCGATGCTGGTAGGATATTATATTTGAGTGCAAATATAGGACATTATGTAGCAGATTCACATGTGCCATTGCATTGCAATATGTTTTATGATGGTAGAAATCCATCAGAGAAAGGCATTCATGCATTATGGGAAAGTAGATGCGTAGAGGTACTTTATGATAATTTTAATTTATTTGTTGGCAGAGCTAAATATATTCCTAAACCAGTTGATGAATTTTGGACTTGGATTCGAACTGGATATTTGCAGAGCGATACAGTCCTAAATGTATTCTCATATATTATGAAACAATATACTCCTTCAGAAATATATACTTTAGAAGATAGGAATAATATAGTTATTAAACAATATTCCAGAGAATTTATCAATGATTTTAATACAATGCTACAAAATATGGTAGAGAGGAATTTCAGAAAAGCTGTATTAGATGTTGCATCTTTTTGGTACACTGCTTGGGTGAATGCTGGACAACCCGATCTTAATAAATTGGATGATAAAGATTTTTTAGCTAATCAGAAAAAAGAAGAACAAGAACTAGACTATATGTGGAAGCATGGCAAACCCCTTGGGCGACCAAATCCAGAATAATTTATATGATAATAGATAATTTAATCATTGATAATGAGCTATTCACATCATATTTTGCTTGTGATTTAAACAAATGTCATGGTATATGTTGTATAGAGGGAGAATCTGGTGCACCTTTAGAAAAAGAAGAGATTACTTGGTTAGTAGATAATATTGAAAAATATTATGACTTTTTAGATGCTGCAGGTAAAAAATCTATAGATAAAACAGGTGTTTATGATATGGACACTCAAAGTGATTTAGTTACTCCACTAAAAGATACTGGAGAATGTGCATATGCTATTGTAGAAAATAACTGCACTATTTGTATCTTTGAGAAATTATATAAAGAAGGATTAATTGAGTTTTATAAACCAATCTCATGTCATTTATACCCTATTAGAGTGTATAAATTAATAGGATTCTATCATTTAACTTTGAATAGGTGGCATACGTGCACAGGCGCTTTTGAATTAGGTAAAAAACAAAAAATGCCAGTATTATTTTTTGTCGAAGATGCATTAAAACGAAGATTCCCAGATCAAGCAGATAGAATTTTAGAGAATGTCAAGGGAATCTAAATGTAATATTTTTGTCATTTTTAAAATTTATTAAAACGAGGAGTGTAAAAGATGGTGTAAAGTATCAAATTTTTGTTATACTTAAAAGTATGTTAATCATATCTTTGACTTACTATCTCTCTATACTTGTCCCATGCCCATCTGTCGTGCGATGACAAGTTCAGCAGTCTGCCAATGTCTTGATCTATCAGCTCTTTTAAATATTTATTCATTATCACAAACCACATCAAGTAGCTCTGTAAGTACTTCGTAGCTACTCCGTGAAATCTACTCATCCACACCTTGAAATCACTTATTTTGCTCTCTACTATCTTGACACTGTATATACCTCGTTTCACTTGTTTTTTGTTTACTATTACTTTTTTACTTTGTAAACTTTTCACTGCTTTTCTGAACTCTTTCTTTGGTTTCACACATATCAGATTACTTTCTGACAATCTATTCTTTAGCTCCTCTCTCAATTGCTCATTTTTCACTCTTTTTTCTCCAACTTGTTTAAAAAGTAAATTACCTTCTCTGTCTGTTACGACTAGTACTGCTACCTTGGGGTGTTTCTTCTTTTTAGCTCGTTGATATTCTTCTTTGTTTTTATATTTTCTACCTTTCTCTGAATAGTTCATTAGCAACTCATCAGCTTCCACAATACCAGAGAAGCTTATTCCACCTTCTAATGCTCTAATAGCAGCTAATATTTTGTGTCGCCATTCAAAGCTTGTTTTCAAGCAAATACCAACCTCATCAGCACATGCTCGTAGACTTTTGCCTTCTAACATACATCTCATATAGTCGAGCATTAGTGGATATTTTCTCATTCGATAAACAAAGGTGCGAGCTGTTTCACGGAATTGATAACCGCAGGTTTTGCATTTATATACTTGTCTACCATTTCTTTTACCAGCTTTGATGACATTTTCACTTCTGCAGTCGGGACAGATAGCTGCGGTAGATTGAATCTTTACTTTTTGATAATCTACTGCATTGGCATTGTTATTGACTAAATATTGATAAAGCTGATCGAGGAAATCTCGCTTATGATCCTTAGGCAGAGCCAAGTATTTATCAATGTTTTCTAAAAATTCCTTCATAATTATAAAATTTGAACAAAATTAATGTAATTTATTTAAATGATAAAATATTTGAAATATAACATAAAAATGTGACTTTCCTTATATTAACCCCTTTAACACAAATTTTACTAAACCACTATTTGATTTATTACTTGATATGGAAATAACTCATTTATGCGTTTCATTAATTCTTCGCTCTGCAGTGATAATTCATATTTTATTACTCCAGATTTAATATTGATATACAAAATTCGTTTGCGGATGTCTAATGATAAAGTTTGCTCAGCTATATAGCTCCCTACCAATTGTTCCCAGTTATTTTTGATAATAGATAACACATATTTTTTTTCAACTTTATAATTAACTAAAGTCTTTATTAGCATTTCACTTAATGGTACCGGGTCTCTCATAGTTAAAAATAAAATTTAAAATTTAGCAATTTTAAAGAGATTTGTTTTTTGACTATTTTGTTGTTTGAGAAAATATATACCACTGCTATAATTAAATGGAATTATAATAGGTTCTTCATTATTAGCTGAAGATGAAATATGATAAATTTTTTGACCAGAAAGTGAATATAAGGTAATGTCATTATCGAGATTGGAGTTTATCCAAATATATAAATTATCATCTATAATTGAGTATTTTAAATCTTCATAATCTTGATAGTTGGTTATAGACATTTGTTTACTGATTATAAATTCAAAACCATCTGCTTGATATGTATCGTCAGTAATAAAATAAAATACTACTCTAGATGCATTAGAAGAGAATGAATAAGCTTGATTATATTTATGAAAATTATATAATAAAACATCACTACTATTTATTCTTTCATATATTTTAAGAGTATCTCCAAAAGAAAGGTCAAATAGGGTCGGATTAAAATTATAAACAGAGCCGTTACTATTATTTATGAACCATCTACAGCTTATATTGGGCCTGTAATTATATGATCCACTTCCATCAGATAAAACAATTTCGGTAGGATTATTATATGTAGTCAAAACATTGCAAAAATTAGCTGGTATGCCATAATAGTCTATTAAAAAACCTTTTTCAGTATCAGCATTATTAGAGACAAATTTTATAAAAATTGGATTATGATAAATATCTACAGTTGCTGGAACATTGTTGCCAGAAAATTTGTGTAATATTTGTCCATTATCATTATTGCCGTTATAAATATATAAAGTATCACCAGCCAATGTTGTAAAATATCTAATAGATAAAGTAATTCTCGATAAAGTATCAGGAATATTTATTAACCATGTGCAATTCATATTATTTTTATAATTAGATAAATTTGGTGCACTAGACGTTATAGAACCTTCATGGCTAGTTAATACATTATTTGAGCATGAATAGTTTGAGTATGTAGGATAACAGTCAAAAATAGCTCGATGATTATAATTAAAATTATATCCAGGATTTAAATTATTTATATAATAAAAACCATTATAATAACCGCTCCATCCCCAATTAAAATGGAAATAATCATTGTCAGAATAACCATCACATATGAAAGCATGTCCGCCACTCTCATCGGAAGCCGCATATTGCAAAATTATTTTTTGATCTAGTTGATTTCTAAGCATTGTAGTCCATTGAGTATCTGAATAATCATTATGAGATTTAAAGCTTAAGTTAGGGTTATAACCAAAATTACTTTTCATTTTTTCTGCTGCATAATCCACATAAGCACCCGAACCGTTTGGACTATATCCCATTTTAACAGCTACACCACAATGATAGATTAATTTGGCAATCTCATAGCTAGAATCTTTAATAGCACTGGGCATTTTATTATAATCATAAGTTTGTTGATTAAAATTAACTGCTAGGGCACCATATCCTGGTAAATAATAAACAGCGTTACCAGTAGGATTGGTGGGATATCTGTAATAAAACATATTCATAGCCATGGCTGTAGCTACGCATCCAGCATAAACATGATCGCATGGTCCATCAGGATCTATAGGACAAAGTGCATTATATTTGCAACCCTGATCCCAGTTAGCAAATAATAATGGTCCAACTTGAGTTCCAGATTTGTAGTTTTTATTAATTAAAGCATCCCATAGTGCTTGTATTTCATTAGTAGCAGATAAATTATTTTGTCTAATATTTATGATCTGAGTTTTATATTGTGTCAAAAATATAGCTACACCTGTGCATAAACTATCTTTATTAGAAAATGTACCTTCATCTGAATATGCTAATATAGGTATAGCAGCATCATCACCAGATATTATTACATATGCATTTTTACTTTCGAAAATATATAATTCATCAGTAATAGCCAGCCATTTTGGTAAGTTAGCTTCGGTAACTACAATTTTTTCTGTGCTTTTATCTATTAATTGTAAATAATATTCTGCAATTTTATAAGCAATATTTTTACTAATGGGTGCACTAAATAATTGCACTGAAATTATTAATAACAGAAATATAAATAATTTTCGCATATTCTTTTTTATTTAATATACAAAATTAAAAAAAAATTATGAATTTTTGAAATAAAAATTCATAAAAAACTTAAATTTTAACATCATAATTGCCAAAACGTACATCTGACTGATATATATCATCTTTGTTTGTAAAAATATCTTGTAAAATTCTTTTAAAAATACCATTCTGCCTTGAATGCTTATAATAAGAAAATTTGTTTTTAGGTAGTTCCTTGATTTGTGTAGGTGATAAGTAAAAATATGTATAATTGGCTATATCTATTTTATTTCTATATAATTTTTCGTATGGTAGTTCCTTTGTAATTAATGTAACAATACCTTTATTTAAGCATTCTTGTTCAATCCATTCAATTATTTGAGAATATTTTGTTTGAATTTTTTTGATATTAAAATCTGTATAAGCTGTATTTCCTAATCTACGTATTGGTCTAATTTGCAATATATCAATGCTATAATTATCTAGATACGATTTTATATTTTTGAGATCATCTATATTATCTGGATTTATAGTGAAATTTAATCTTAATTTAACTGATGAATAAGTTTTTTTTAATTCTGAAATATCATTAAGAACTTGATGTAAGTGCTCAATTTTAGCTCCTGGCATCATTGTTTCATAAATTTCTTTTGAGCAACCATGCATTGAAATTATTATTTCATCAAGTCCTGCACTAAAATATTGTTTTATTTTATCATAATTTAGCAAAGAAGCATTGGTAGTAAGAGATACATAAGGCACATGATGTTTTTTAGCTTCATAAATTATCTTTTCATTATGTAAAAATAAAGTGGGCTCTGCTGCGCAGCCTATCTGAACTCTGAGAGCATAATTAAAAAAATTATTTGCTATGAAATCTATATCCTCTGTATTTAATTTATTTTTATCTGGCTTAAAATCGGGATCACTGAAATGACACATCACACACCTAAAATTACAATTTAATACTGGATCTAGAAATATATTGAGATGTCTACGACGCAGTAAAAATAATATACCAAAACCTAAAATTTTTATTCTGTCATTTTTTAATAATCTATTTATTTTCAATAATTTATAATAATTCATTAGAAAAATATTATCAATATTATTATTTTATGATTTTTTTAGAAATTTTTAAGAATTCATTTCTTAAATGTTCTATATCATTGGTATTTTTCACACAAAAATCTGCTTTTTTGCATTTAAC
Organism: Bacteroidales bacterium; assembly: GCA_033809015.1. Classification (GTDB taxonomy): domain Bacteria; phylum Bacteroidota; class Bacteroidia; order Bacteroidales; family DTU049; genus DTU049. The sequence continues at coordinate 2,721 of JAPXMM010000049.1, read as the reverse complement.
ATCATTTGGCAGTTGATGACTATCTATTTGAATAAATCTATTGTAATCAAAATTATTATTTCTAAATGTTATGATCCTATCATATCGCACATCCAGTGGAGCAAAGATACATATAGTAATATCACACATTTTGTCTAAATCATATTCAAATAATAAAGCAGCATCAATAATGATATAATTTTTATCGCAATTATTTATGGTTTCAGTAATTACAGATGGAAGAAATTGAGAAAATAATTGTGTTAAATTATTAAATTTATCATCTTGAGAATAAATAATATCAGAAATTTCTTTAGTTTTTAATTTATTACCATCTAGCGGATCTATACCTAAAATATCTATTACATTTTGTCTAAAATTATCATTGAAATATAATGTTTTAGCAGTAGCATCTAAATCTATTACGAAACAATCTAAATCACTAAACCACTTAGCAAAAGTACTTTTACCACTTCCTATATTTCCAGTTATCCCAATAATATATTTATTCATAATTAATAAATCATTTGATAGGATAGGAGAGAGGATTAATTTTTATAATTTTATTTTTAATTGCAAAATTAGGCTCTAATATTATAGAATCGTTGCGAATAATTATACGGAATTGATTTTTTGAAATAGGTTCTTTAGTAGAAATATTAAAAGTATAATTACTATGATCATATGTGAATGTAAATGTCGTATCATAGTATTTTACAATATCATAGTTAACGATTACTTTGTTTATAGGTTTTTTAAATTTAACTTGTTCTGGTACATTTGATAGTGCGACTGTATCAGATTTCTTGTTTAGATTATCAATATAAAATAGCTCAGTATTTATCATATTGATTGTGTCTGCTTCAGTTTTTTTCAATAAAACTTTCACTTTAGAAGGAAAAACTTTTACATTGTCTACATTATAATTACCACTCAAATTTATTTTATAATTAGGTTGGATAGGCAAATCCTTTTCTATCATATTTAATCTGTCAAATATTAAACTATCAATTTTCAAATCTACCAAATTAATGTTTACATTATTCAAATAGTTTGTATTAATTTTAGAAATAATATTGTTTTTAGAAATGATATAAGTAACAGTGTCATCTTTTTCATTTTTAATATAGTCATTAATTACAATATGAAAGGTATCTTTAAAAATTTTATTATTCAGTAAAAATAAATATCCTTCACCTCTAAAAGTGCCAGTAGTACTAGTATCTATGCTTAAATTACTATTTAATTCAATAGAAATATTTACTGGTAGGTTAATATTCTGTGGAATAGATAATCTAAAAAAAAACCAGATTACAATAGTTGCTATTATAGCAAAAAGAGCACTATTAAAATCTATTTTCATATTTTAAAATACATTAAAAACCTAAATTTAAAAAACTTATAAAAAACATAATCAAAAAAATTATTAATGAACCCAACATAAAAGAAATAAATCTAATTATTTGTTGGGTTCACTAAAGATATAAGTTTTACAACAACGATTAAGATTCTTTATTAGTGCTAGAGTATTGTTGGATTGCAGATTTCTCAATACGTAGTTTACCTTGGCCTTCTGTCTCAATAATTACAGTATTACCATCAATATCAGTTATTTTGCCATGAATGCCACCGATAGTTACGATATGATCACCTTTTTTCAGATTTTCTCTAAACTTTTGCATTTCTTTATTCTTTTTAGATTGAGGGCGGATAAAGAATAGCCAAAAGATAAGAATCAAAAGGACAATCATAATTAAAGTAGACCACATGCTACCTTGAGCATTCTGAGCGCCAGCTTGCTGAGCGTAAAGGATGATGTTTAATAAATTCATAATATATTTTTTTTATGGTTTTTTTACATTGGCTTTAATAGTGAGCTGTGACTCACTGGGATTAGCATTAGTAGCGACAGTAATTACTTTTACTTGTTTACCTGACTTACCACTAGAATTAAATGTTACCTCTATAGTACCACCTTCTCCAGGTTTAACAGGATCTTTGGGAAAATCAGTTACTGTACATCCACAGGTTGTAGAAACCGAAGTAATTACTAAATCTTCTTTTCCTACATTATTAAATTTGAAAGAATATGAAACTTTTTCACCTTCCATAATATCACCAAAATCATGCTCTATAGTTTCAAATTTAATAACAGCATTAGAAGTAGATGCTTTATTATTTTCTATACTAGCAGGATTATTGACAATATCTGAAGATATATTATTATTTTTCTTACATCCAATGAAAGATATTGTAAGAATAAATAAAATTAAAAAATTATATTTCATAGTTATTTCAGTAATTTTTTTGCAAAATTAATAGAAAATTACTAAATAATAAAAATTATTTGCATAAAATAATATGAGTTAAGTGTAAATAATTAACTAATAGTATTCTATCAAAACCTAGTATTATTGCTATGTACATAAATCAGTTTAATAAATTTTGAAGTTTATATTAAATCTTTTGTGTAAAAATTAATTTTTGATTATTGATTATTATCATTTTCTCGATTTTCGAAATCTACAAAAGTGAGAAGAAAATCATATAATTCACTAGCATCTTGTAAATTAAATTTTTTAGCAAGTCTATTTTTTTTCATTTTTACACTAGATTCTGAAATATATAATAGTCTTGCAATTTCTTTGTTAGATAGATTAATTAATAAATAAGCACAAAGTTTTAATTCACTATTTGTAATATTATAATTTTTTTTGATATTATTAAAAAAATTAGGATAAA
>JAPXMM010000048.1:0-15528 GCA_033809015.1 Bacteroidales bacterium | reverse complement strand
TCAAGGAATGCTAAATGCTCTTGTTTGCCCATGGATAAATGTTCTACTAAATTGTCCACTAATTGTTTCATAGCTAATTATTTTTTTACAAAATTAATTAAAATTTAGAAATGAAATCAAATATATTTCCAAACAAAAAAATGTTTTATTCTAACTGATATTTTTACTATTTTTGCAATAACTGTTTTTTATATGTATTTTATCTTTTTTCTTTTTGTAATTTACTTCATACTATTTATTGCTTTTGGATTTATTTTTTTTGTTTTTAAAAAACAAAAAAACTCAATCAATGTCGATTATACGGTTATAATACCAGTGAAAAATGAAGCTGAAAATATTGTTTCTTGCATTAATTCTATTTTAGTGCAATCATGTTTACCTGAAAAAATTTTTATCGTCGATGATCATAGCTCTGATAATATTTTGCAGGTAATTCAAAATAATTTTTCACAGTATGAATTTATTAAATATATTAAGTTAGAGGATAATGAATGTGGCAAAAAATTAGCAATAAAAAAAGGAATTTTATCAAGTAATACAGAAAGAGTGTTAATAACTGATGCAGATTGTGTTTGGCATGAAAAATTTAGTGATAATTTTTATTTTGATGTTAAAAAAAAATTGATTTCTTTTCCTGTTGTTTATTTGAATAGTACTAGTTTTATTTCTAAAATATTTCAAGTGGAATTACTTTTGCTAAATAGTGTGGGTTGGGCTAGTATGTTTTTTAAAAAACCATTTTTAATTTCTGGTGCTGGCATGATGTTTCTAAAAAATGATTATTTGCAATTTTGTGAACAAGTTAAAACTCCAACGCTTCATGGTGATGATATGTATTTTTTAGAGTTCATTAAAAAGAATTATGGTAATGAAGCCATTCAAGTTAATTTATCGCCAGGTTCGTTAATATTTACAAAACCTCCAAATGATTTGAATGAATATTTGCATCAGAGAGCCAGATGGTCTTCTAAAACTTTATTTTATAAAAATTTTTTATCATGGTTTTGGGCAGTATTGACATTAATTATACAATTATTCATCCCAGTAATGTTAATTTTTAATGTTAAGTTTGGCATTATTTTGTTATTTATTAAATTGGTAGCAGAGATGTTTTTATATTCTGCCGTAGTACAATTTTTTAAGCTATCTTATAATTTTTTTGCTTGCATTATTTTTAGTCTATTTTCTTGGATATTATTAATTTTGATAATATGTAAATTGGCTAGTGGATTTGAATGGAAAAAAAATTAAAAAATTCCATTTTACCACGTCAGTCTTTTTACATAATTTTGCAATAAATAAAATTTAAGATATTTATGAAAAAACTTATTAGTATTGTTATTTTTACAGTCGTTTTTGTTACATTTATTTTTTCTCAAAATAATTCTTATACATTTGGTGTGGCCTTTTATAATTTAGAAAATCTATTCGATACTATTGATGATCCACATAAAAATGATGAGGAATTTTTACCTGATGGATTGAAAAAGTGGAATAGTGAAAAATATAATAAAAAATTAAATAATATTGCTTTTGTCATAGATCAATTAAATCAAAAAGTAGGTGATAAGGGTATTGTTTTTATGGGTGTTAGTGAGATAGAGAATATATCTGTTTTGAAAGATTTAGTAAAAAGAGAGCCAATAGCTAAGTATAAATATATGCCAATAGTGATAGAAGGCCCAGATCGTAGAGGAGTAGATGTCGGTTTTTTATTTAGAACAGACTATTTCAAACTTTTAAAAGCTGAAGCTAAAAATTTGAATATTCCAGAAAATCCTGATTTTAAAACTCGTAATCAATTAGTAATTAAAGGGTTACTTTTTAATACTGACACTGTTTTTGTAATTGTTAATCACTGGCCAAGTCGTGTAGGTGGTGAAAAACGTTCAGCTCCTATGAGAGCTGCTGCTGCTCAGAGATGTAGAGCTACAGTAGATTCTATCCTAGCCATTAATGCAAATGCTCAAATTTTTATTATGGGCGATTTCAATGACACCCCTACTAATTCTAGCATTTTAAAAATTTTAAAGGCTGCACCTACTATCGAAGAAGCTAAAGAAACTAATTTATTTAATCCTTATTATTTCTTGCAAGAAAAAAAAGGTCTGGGCTCCAATGCGTATAATGATGTATGGACTTTCCTGGATCAAATAATTATTTCATATAATATAGCTACTAGTAAAAATAATATTAAATATAAAGGTGCTTATGTGTTTAATGAACCATATTTATTACAAACTGAAGGTAATTTCGCTGGGTATCCATTGAGAACTTATGTGAGTAATAATTTCATGGGAGGATATAGTGATCATTTGCCAGTATATTTATTATTAGAATATAAAAAGTAATCTCAAAAAAATGAATGCTTTAGAAGTAATATTCCAACATCGTAGTATTAGAAAATATAAAAATGAAAAAATTCCTGATGATATTTTACTAAATATCTTAAAAGCAGCTACTCGCGCAGCTACAAATGGTAATATGCAATTGTATAGTATCATTATTACTACTGATGAAGTTGATAAAAAAGCTTTAATGCCCCTACATTTTAATCAAGAAATGGTTATAGAGGCTCCTGTGTTATTAACTTTTTGTGCAGATCTGAATAGATTTACTAAATGGTGCCAATACCGCAATGCAAATCCAGGCTATGATAATTTATTATTCCTTTTGAGTGCTATTGCAGATACTATTTTAGCTGCACAAAATGCTATCATAGCTGCTGAATCTTACAGGTTAGGTACGTGTATCCTGGGCACTCCGCTATATACAGCTAGAGAACATATAGAATTTTTTGATTTACCCAAATTAGTTTTACCTGTAATAACTGTAACTATAGGTTATCCTGATGAGTATCCACCTCTCACAGATAGATTGCCAGTAGAAGCTGTCATTCATCAAGGTAAATATATGGACTATGATAAAAATCAAATAGATTTATACTTTGAAGAGAAAGAAAATTTAGATTTATACGAAGAAATAGTCAAGGAAAATGGTCTTGAAAATTTAGCTCAAGTTTTTACTGAGAAAAGATATACTAAAACAGATAATGAGAATATTTCATCCGAATTAATGCAGGTAATTAAGGAACAAGGTTTTCTAAATGAATAAAATTGCTTTATTGATTTCTGGTGGGGTTGATAGTTCTGTAGCTGCTTTGCGACTAGTAGAGCAGGGTTATAAACCTACACTTTTTTATATTGTCATAGGACCTAATGAAAATTTTGATGGTTACGATTGCTCCATGGAAGAGGATATCGAAATGTGTAAATGGATAGCTAACAGGCTAAATCTGAATTTAGAAATTGTAAATTTACATGAAGAATATTGGTCTAAAGTGATGGAATATCATTTGAATAGTTTGATAAATGGCCTTACTCCCAATCCAGATGTACTATGTAATAGATTAATAAAATTTGGTGCTTTTAATGATGAATTTGCTAATGATTTTGATATAATTGCTACAGGACACTATGCTAATGTTATAGTAGATAATGATTTGAAATGGTTAGCTACTGCTAAAGATCAAACTAAAGATCAAACATATTTTTTAGCAAATATTTCTTATGCACAACTATCCAAAGCATGTTTCCCATTAGCTAATTTAACAAAAAATGATGTAAAAAATATTGCTAAAGAGCATGGTTTCCCTACTAGCATCAGAAAAGAAAGTATGGGAATTTGTTTTATTGGTAAAAATAATTATAATTCTTTCATTCAAAGCAGATTAGGCGTATTAAAAGGTGAAATCATTGATATTAATTCAAATGAAATTTTAGGTTATCATAAAGGTCATTGGTTCTATACTATCGGTCAGAGAAAGGGATTAGGGCTGGCTGGTGGTCCATGGTTTGTCATTAAAAAAGATATAGAAAATAATGTAGTATATGTAGCTAAAGGTTATCTACCCAAAGAAGTTTATCAAAAAATTATAAATTTTAAAAATTTCGAAATCATAACTCCTACATCTGAAAATTTAATGTTTGATAATAGTGAGATTTATTTCAAAATTAGACATACTCCAGTTTTTACAAAAGGCACTATTCATTGGCTAAATAATAATAGCGGCTATATAGAATCCACCAATCCTATTCATGGAGCGGCATCTGGACAATATATTGTTATCTATGATAATGTTATGAAAAAAGTCTTAGGAGCTGGTGTAATAGACTAATTTATATGTATTTTTATAATTAAATTTCTTGAAATAGGCTTTTAAATAGCTTTAAAATTAATTTTCTACCCGGATTAATACTGCATTGGGAAATGATTTGCAATAAAACAAGCAAGCAGCTTAAGGTATAAGGGTTTACACTGTTTGAGCTAACGTAGTGAGCGAGTTTGTAAACCCCAATAGATGATTGAGTAGTTTTATAACTACCCTGTTACACTTATTCCACTCTTATAGAGGGGTTAGGGGTGTTAACACGAGCGGAGATTTTTCTTTATTTCTTTATCTGCATAGCTGGCAAAGAAATAATTTTATAAGAAATATTTTAAAATAAATCAAATTTCATTAATTAAGAAATATAATTACTTTCTTTACATTATCATTAATAATTTAGTTATTACTTAAACGCCTAATTTGATAAAAGAAATATTCTTCCAATTAACAAGGATAGAACAGTAAGGACTATTGCAAGAGCTTATGCGAATAAAAAAGGATTATGTTTTAAAATATTAATAAAGATGTATGAAAAATTTATAAGAACTAAATCAAATAGAACATATAGGTACCCTATCATGCGTAGTTGAGAATCTCAATCTTGGAACCAAAAAATAGTTAATACTTTTAATATATTTATAACCTAAAAATTTATTTAACAACACTTTATTGGAATAGAACTAATAAAAATATTATTCTTGACTTTTCGTCTTCCATACCTCTAACCCTTCACATTAAACCCTATACCCTCAAACTCTGATTTAACTTCTGCTTTTAAGCTTTGTCTTATTCTAACTTCTATCTCTTGTCCGGAGTTATCTGAAGCTTTTACTTCATATTCAAAATTGTATTTCTTTTGTAAGTTATAAAACAGTTGTTGCTTTTCGTATGGTATAAACACGAGCAATTGGTCAAATACATATTTTGTAATAATTTCATTGTTTTCTATTGCTAACTGCGTGGCTGTTTTATAAGCATTTATTAAACCTGGTATACCAAGCTTAGTACCTCCATAATATCTTATTACTACTGCCAGTGTATCAGTGATTTCATATGATAGTAATGTGTTTAATATTGGCTTGCCAGCTGATCCTACTGGCTCTCCAGCGTCACTATCAAATTGCACCTCTTTATTAATTCCAAGTATATACGCATAGCAGTGATGTGTAGCATCGTAGTATTCTTTTTTTATTTCTTGTAAGTATTTTTTTACTTCTTCTATATTCTCTATTGGCAATATTATACCTATGAATTTACTACTTCTGTCTTTGTAAATACTTTCGCTTTTATATTTTACAGTCTTATATTCATCTAACATAAAATTATTATATGCTTAATAAAACAATTGATAGTATTGCTATAATGCTGCCTATTATTTTATTTTTATCAAATTTCTCTTTAAATAATATTCTTCCTAATAATACACTCAATAATACAAAACAAATATTGTATAATGGGATGAATATAGATATTGGTAAAAGTCTTATAACCCTTAGAAAGAAAAATGTAGAATACCAGTTTAATATACCCAATTCTATTCCAGCTATGCCTGTTTTTAAGTATTGATTTTTGTTTATCGATGGTTTTTGGATTAATATAAAAATAATAGCTATTACAAATGATATAGCAAAAGCATTTGTCAAAAACATGTATACATTGCTGATATTTCCTAATAGGTAATATGTATCTGCTATTTTGAATATACTATCATTACTACCAGTAAATAAAAATAGCAATATAGGGAATATTAAATATTTGATTTTATTTGTTTTAGTATGTTTATCATTCTCATATAATAATAAAAATAAGGCTGGGAATATCATTATAATTCCTATTATGCGATGTGCTAATACTTTATCTCCTAATAAAACAAATCCTACAATTATGGGTATTAATATTGACATTTTGCCACTAAGTGCAGTTATGCTTATTCCAAAATATTTAATAGATAGGGCGTAAATAAAAAATGATACAGACAATATAATGCCACTTATGGTGGATAAATAAATCCAATCTGCCGATAGTATGTTTTGAAAATTATACGGCTGATATAAATATCCTAATGCAAATGCCACTATATAGTTTATGACTATAGCATACGGTGTAGATACATTTAATTTCTCAAATATTTTGAAGCTTACTAAAATTGCTAGGCTAGTAACTATTGCTAAAATGAAAAGTAACATTTTTTTTAAGCAAAATTAAAAAAATTGTCTTTATTGCATTATTTACTAATTTTGCAAATTAAAATTATTAATATTTATGTGGGCTTTATATAAAAAAGAATTGTCAGATTTTTTCTCTTCTTTAGTAGGGTATATTGTTATTTGCATCTTTTTGCTAGCTACTGGGTTATTATTATGGTTATTCCCAAATGAATTTAATATTACTCTAGGAGGTTATGCAGTACTAGATGGACTGTTTGTATTAGCACCTTTTGTTTTTTTATTTCTTTTACCAGCCATTACTATGAGAATGTTTGCAGAGGAATATAATACTGGTACTATTGAGCTATTATTTACATTTCCTATTTCTAGGTGGCAAATAATTTTTAGTAAATTTTTAGCTGGATTAACAATTTTTATTTTAAGTCTTTTGCCTACACTTATTTATTTCTATAGTGTTTATCAATTAGCTTCACCTGTGGGCAATGTAGACATAGGTGGTATAGCTGGCTCATATATTGGTCTAATATTGTTAGGTATGGCTTTCTTATCTTTAGGTATATTTAGTTCTTCTATAGCTAATAATCAATTAATAGCTTTTTTGATTGCTTTTGTACTTTCTTTATTCTTTTATATTGGCTTTGAATATATTAGTCGTTTACCTATTTTTGATTCTATTAGTTTATTTATTAAAAGTTTAGGCATTAATGATCATTATATTTCTCTCAGTAGAGGTGTCGTAGATAGCAGAGATGTTATTTATTTACTCAGCTTAACATTTGGTTTTTTATATTTAACAAAGTATAAATTATATCATAGAAGTAAATAATTAATGTTAATTAAAAATAAAAAAGATATTTTGTGATGAAAAACAAAAAAAATATTTTCAAACATAATAAATGGAACCTATTTATTGTAATATTAGGGTTGATAGTCATTAATATCATAGCAAGTTTTTTATATTTCAGAATAGATCTCACTAGTGAAAAAAGATATTCTCTATCTCCAGCTACTAAAAATGTGTTAAAAAACCTCGATGATTATGTATATTTCCAGGTTTTTTTAGATGGCAATCTCTCACCTTCATATAAGAGATTACAAAAAACTATCATAGAGACGCTAGATGAATTTCGAGCTTATAATAAAAAATTGATTAAATATGACCTGATAGATCCTGCAAAAGGTAAAGATGAGGCTACACTACGCAATTATCTCAAAGAGTTAGAATATAGAGGATTGGTACCTTCTATAGATTATGAAATGAGCGAAACTGGTACTAGCGAAAATGTAGTATGGCCATGTGCTATCGTTACTTATAAAGGTAGAGAACTGCCAATTAATTTTATTTATTCAAATATCCCTGGTTCTAAAGAACAGTTAATAAATGATGCTATAGAAAATACAGAATATAAGCTAATAGATGGTATCTATCGCATTACATTACAAGAAAAATCTAAAATAGCTTTCATAAAAGGACATGGAGAATTAGATGTTTTAGAAATCAATGATTTAGCATTAGCTTTGCAAGATTATTATATTGTGAGCCAGATACCGATAAATCATCAACTAAAAGCTTTAGACGAATACAAAGCTATCATCATTGCTGCTCCAGATAGTACTTTTGATGAAATGGATAAATTTATTATCGATCAATATATAATGAAAGGTGGCAGAGTACTGTGGTTGATAGATGGTGCCCTAGCAGATATGGATAGTCTGCAATCTAAATCAGATATTTTAGCTATACCTAATGATATTAATCTAGATGATATGCTATTTAACTATGGTGCCAGAGTAAATAAAGACCTTGTGATGGATTATCATAGTGCTCAGATACCTGTCAAAACTGGACAAGTGGGTAATCAACCACAATTTTCATTATTTAATTGGTATTTTTTCCCCACAGTTGCTAATATCAAAGGACATCCAATTGTTAGAAATATTAATGATATAAAATTTGAATTCGCTAGTAGTATAGATACTATTGCCAAACCAGGTATTCGTAAAACTATTCTTTTGTCTTCTGGTAATTATTCTCGCCTTCTAAATACACCATCTATTATTTCACTAAATTTTTTACGTATTAAAGCAGATAGATCATTTTTTAATAGAAGTAATATCCCAATGGCAGTATTATTAGAAGGTAGTTTCACTAGTTTATATAAAGATAGAATCCCAGATACCATAGCTAAAGATCCTGATATTCGTTTCACTGAAACTAGTAAACCTAATAGAATGATTATCATTGGAGATGGCAATGTCGCTAAAAATCAAGTTGTTTTTCGTCAGGGTAAATACATACCCTATCCTCTTGGTTATGATAGATATACTGGCATAATGTATGGTAATCGTGAATTTCTATTAAATTGTGTAAATTATTTATTAGATGAAGCAGATATCATATCTATTAGAAACCGCGATATTAATATTAGATTATTAGATAAAAGAAAAGTTGAAATTAATTTAGCAATTATTAGAACTATAAATATAGTTGTGCCTATTCTATTAGTTTGCTTGGCAGGAGTGATAATTTATTTTTTCAGAAAGCGCAGTTACAAATAATAAATTGTCCTGATAATTATTTTATAAAAATTTATTTAAGTAATCTTTTAAATAATTAACTTTGGTCTTTTATTTGTAATAATAATAAATATTAAAATACAATAAAAATTAAGACAAGATGTCAGAAATTGGAGAATTAATGGATAATATTGTTTTTTTTATGAGTGAAGGTGCAGAAGATTTTTTCCCAGTGATATCCGCTGATGATGAGAAACATATTAATAGTGAGCGTGTACCTAAAGAGCTGCCAATAATTACATTACGTAATACTGTTTTGTATCCTGGCAGTATAATGCCCATTACCATTGGCAGAGATAAAAGTTTAAAATTAATTAATGACGTTAGTAAAACCACAAATATAGTTGGTGTAATTGCACAAAAAGATGCTAATGTAGAAGATCCTGATTTTGATGATTTATTTGAGTACGGTACTGTGGGCAAAATCATCAAAATTTTACAAATGCCAGATCATACTAAAATGGTGGTTTTGCAGGGTCGTAATAGATTTAAAGTCATAGAGCCAATAACGACTGAACCGTATCATATCGCCAAAGTTCAAAAAATCAAACCCATCATTGAACCTAAAAATAATCAAGAATTTTCTGCTTCTATAGAGCTAATAAAAAATTACGCTAAAAAACTTATCAAACAATCTGCTAATGTGCCTGATGAGGCTAGTATGGCTTTAGAAAATATTCAAAGTCCTATTTATTTGCTTTATTTTATTTCTACTAGCTTAAATTTGCCAATAGAAAAAAAACAAAGAATTCTTGAGAGTGATGACCCTATAGAAATAGCAAATATTGTTTTAGAAAAATTAGCTAGTGATATTCAAATTTTAGAGATTAAAGAAAAAATAGAAGAACGAGTAAAATCTGATATAGATAAACAACAAAAAGACTATTTTTTAAATGTTCAATTAAAAGCTATACAAGATGAATTGGGAGTATCCACTAATGAACAGGAATTAAAAGATTTATATGAAAAAGCTCATAAAAAACAGTGGCCAGAAGAAGTAGCTGAACTTTTTGATAGAGAATTTAAAAAACTACAACGCATGAATCCTGCTGCTGCTGAGTATTCTGTACAGTTAAACTATCTGGAACTTTTGGTAGATTTGCCTTGGAATGAATATACTAAGGATAATTATGACCTAAAAAGGGCACGTAAAGTGCTAGATGAGGATCATTTTGGTTTAGAAAAAGTTAAAGATAGGATAATTGAATTTCTAGCAGTTACTAAGTTGAATGGTAATATGCGTTCACCAATATTATGTTTAGTAGGCCCTCCTGGTGTAGGCAAAACTTCTTTAGGGAAATCTATTGCTAGAGCCCTTGAGCGTAAATATATTCGCATTTCTCTTGGTGGATTGCATGATGAAGCTGAGATAAGAGGTCATAGAAAAACATATGTGGGCGCTATGCCTGGCAGGATAATACAAAGCTTGCGAAAAGTACAATCTTCTAATCCTGTTTTTATGCTCGATGAAATTGATAAAGTCGGTACAATGTCTATACAAGGCGATCCACAAGCCGCACTATTAGAAGTTCTCGACCCAGAGCAAAACACACATTTTTATGATAACTACTTAGAGACAGAATTTGATTTGTCTAAAGTAATGTTTATCGCTACTGCTAATAATATTGCTAGTATAAATCCTGCACTACTCGATAGAATGGAGATAATTGAGCTACATGGTTATGTACTCGAGGAAAAATTAGAAATAGCCAAACGTTTTTTAGTGCCCAAACAATTAGAAGAAAATGGAATGGCTAAATCTGGTTTAAAATTTTCGGAAAATTCTTTAAAAGAAATTATAGATAATTACACTCGAGAGAGTGGTGTGAGAGCATTAGAGAAACGTATATCTAAAATTATTCGTAATAAAGCAGTAGATTTCGCTTCTGGTAAATTGAAAAAAACTACATTAATAGTTAATGATATTAAAGAAATTCTAGGTGTACCAATTTTTAAACGCGAAAAAGCCCTTACTCAACCAATGGTAGGAGTAGTATTAGGATTAGCATGGACACCAGTAGGTGGCGAAATTCTTTTCGTCGAAGCATCTACTCACAAAGGTGATGGCAAACTATCTATGACTGGTAATCTAGGCGATGTGATGAAAGAATCTGCTACATTAGCCTTCGAGTTCATAAAAGCTAATGCTAAAACATTGAATATTGAAGAAGATTTTTATCAAAAACTTAATATACATATTCATGTGCCAGAAGGTGCTATACCCAAAGATGGACCCTCTGCAGGTGTAACTATGCTAACTGCGATGACAAGTGTTTTGCTCAATAAACCTGTACGTAATGACATAGCTATGACTGGTGAAATAACTCTCAGAGGAAAAGTATTACCTGTAGGTGGTATTAAAGAAAAAATATTAGCAGCTTCGAGGGCAGGCATTAATAAAATTATCTTACCTGCTGATAATATGGCAGACTTCTATGATATAGAAAAACACTATACTCAAAATTTACAACCTATTTTTGTAGATAATATGATAGATGTGCTAAAAGAAGTATTAGTAAACGAATAATTTTAATTGAATTAAGTGTTTAAATAATAACTAAATTATCATTGTGAATGTATCAGTAATAACTATATTTAATTTAATAAAAGTTAAATTTGATTTTTAATAAAAAATTTGAATAAAAATTATTATTTAAACACCTATTTCAAATAAGATAAATCATATATTTTTGCAAAAATTTTAGAATTGGATTTTAAATTACCCATAAAAATAGGAATTACTGGGCCAGAATCTACTGGTAAAACATGGCTAGCAGAGCAATTAGCAGATTATTTCAAAACAGATTATACTCCTGAGTATGCTCGTGAATATTTATTGCAACTAAACAGGCCATATAGCTATGATGATGTAATAGAAATAGCAAAAAAACAATGGGAAATGATAAATAAACAGCAGACTACTAATAACAAAATTGTAATTTATGATACTGAAATGCTAGTAATCTATGTATGGCTCATATACAAATATAAAAAATGCCCACAATGGATAATAGATGCATTTCATCAGCAATCGATAGATTTATATCTACTCTGCTATCCAGATATAGAGTGGAACTATGACCCATTAAGAGAAAATCCAGATAATCGATTAGAACTATTTAATATTTATGAAAATGAATTAATAAAAGCTAAAAAAAATTACTTCATTGTTACTCAACAATTAGAACAGAGATTTGTAAATGTTTTAAATTATATTAAGAATAATTATCCATATATCTTTTAAAATTTACGTATTTTATTTATATTTTTGTAAAAAATTTTCAAATAAATTAGATGCGTTCATACGAAAATAGAAAATTATTTTTTATTTATATTTTTATAATTGCATTTATAGTATTAGGAGTGAGGATATTTTATATTCAAATAATCGATCCTACTTATAAAACATTAGCAGAAAAAAATACTCTCAGATATGTGTATGAATATCCACAGAGAGGCACCATCTATGATGCTAATGGTAAAATATTAGCTGGTTGGAGGCCTATATATAATTTAGCAATTATCCCTTATGAATTAGAACCTTTTGATACCAATTATATTGCTCAATTATTAGCTACAGATACAAAATTATTAAAAACTAAAATAGAAAAAAACAAAAAAATGGGGGGATATCAGCCAATAATAATTTATGAAGATATACCAGATGCAGCGGTTAGTTATTTTTTTGAACATGAGAGTGAGTTTAAAGGTATAATCGTAGAAAAAAGATTCATGCGTAATTACCCATTAAAAACAGGTGCTCATTTTTTAGGATATATTTCAGAGGCTAATCCTAAAAAAATTGAAGAAGATTCATATTATCAAATGGGTGATTATGTAGGAGTTACTGGATTAGAAGAATTTTATGAAAAAGAATTAAGAGGTCACAAAGGTGTAAAAGTATATGTAGCAGATGTACATAATAGAATAGTGGATAGCTACAAAAATGGACAATTAGATTCTACTATGATTAATGGGAAAGATTTATATACAAGTATTGATGCTGATTTACAACAATATGGTGAAGAACTAATGCAAAATAAACGTGGTGCTATCGTAGCAATAAATCCTCAAACTGGAGAAATTTTAGCCCTCATTTCTGCTCCTAGTTATGATCCTAATTTATTGACAGGTAGAGAAAGGAATAAAAATTATATAATGCTAAGCAATGACAATAAAAATCATACTTTATACAATAGAGCTACTATGACAAGGTATCCACCTGGCAGTACATTCAAGATTGTAAACGGTTTAGCTGCATTGCAAGAGAATTTTATCGATGAAAAAACATCTTTTGGCTGTTATGGAGGTTATCGCATAGGTTCACACACTATAGGCTGCCATGGGCATCCCTCTCCAGTAAATATAATTAGTGGTATTCAATATTCTTGTAATACTTTTTTTTGTCAAGTATTTAAAGTTTTTGTAGATAATAAATATTTTGGAAAATCTAGTATAGGATATGAAAGATGGCGATATTATGTGAATTCACTTGGATTTGGCGTTTCACTGGGAGTTGATTTACCAAATGAATATAGTGGATTCGTACCTACTTCTGAATATTATAATAGATTAAAAGGAACTAGAAACTGGAAAGCTGACGGCATAGTTTCTGTGGCTATAGGGCAAGGAGAGATTGGAGCAACTCCTTTACAATTAGCTAATTTAGCTGCAATCATTGCTAATAAAGGATGGTATATACCTCCACATATAGTGCGTGCTATAGGACATCCAGACAGTTTAAATGCTAGATATAAGAATAAAATTATAGTTCCTATTAATGAGAAATATTTTAATTTCATTGTAGAAGGTATGGAAAAAGCAGTTACTAGTGGTACTGCAATAATAGCACAATTACCAGAAATTCGTGTAGCTGCTAAAACTGGCACTGCTCAAGATCCACCGAGAAAAAGTCATAGCGTTTTTATAGCCTTTGGTCCCGTAGATAATCCTAAAATAGCAATAGCTGTTTTAGTAGAAAATGCAGGATGGGGAGCCTCATATGGAGGACCTATTGCTAGCTTAATGATGGAAAAATACTTGACCGATACTATTAAACGCACAGATCTAGAAAACAGAATGAAAGCAGCTGATTTTTTAATTAAATAATTGTAAAAAAATATTAAAATGAAAATTAGATAAGAAACAATTAATAAACAAAAATGCTTAAAATGATCCCTAAATATGCAGCAAAATAAAAATAGAAAATTCCCGCCGGATATAATTATTATCTCAATATATATAATTCTTTCCATTATAGGATTGATAAGTATTTATTCTGCATCATATCAAGAAGGTGTAAATTTTTTCAGTTTATCTTTTAAATATTTGCATGTAAAGCAATTTATTTGGATAATTACAGGAATATTATTGTTTGTATTAATTATCTATACAAGTCCACATTTATTTTCTAATGCAGCGGAGATTTTTTATGGTGTAATATTAGTTTTATTATTTTTAGTTTTAGTGATAGGAGCCATAGTAGGAGGCAATAGAGCCTGGTTAGACATAAGTAACGGCATAAGGCTACAACCATCAGAATTTGCTAAATATACTACTGCCCTATTAATCTCAAAGATATGGAGTGATCCTGATGCTAAGACGAATATCAATAAAACTATGAGAAATGTTTTAATAGTAATAGCTATTCCCATGCTTTTGATATTTTTACAAAAAGATATAGGCACAATGCTTATATTTTTTGCATTTATTTTAGCATTATATCGTGAGGGATTGCCTTCATATATCATTTTTATTGGTTTTTGGTTTATAATAGTATTTATTTTATCTTTTTTAATAAAACAATTTATTTTATTACTTATACTAACAGCTATCACATTAATATTGATATTTATTTACAGAAAAAAACGAAAATTAATTATTAGGTTTGTAGAGATTTACATAATTAGTATAATATTGATAATAGGGGTTAATTATTTTTACAATATGCTTATGCCCCATCATCAAGAGAGAATAGAAGTAATGCTAGGGCTAAAAGACGATCCTAAAGGAGCCTCATGGAATTTACGACAATCTATGATAGCTATAGGCTCTGGTGGATTAACTGGTAAAGGATTTTTGCAAGGTAGTCAAACACAAATGAAATTTGTTCCGGAACAAACAACAGATTTTATTTTCTGCGCAATTGGAGAAGAATGGGGATTTATAGGGGTTTTAGTAGTTTTATCATTATATTTATTATTATTATTACGCATTATAAAATTAGCAGAACGGCAAAGATCCATTTTTTCAAGAGTTTATGGATATTCGGTTGCCTCACTTTTATTTTTCCATATATTTATAAATATTGGGATGACAGTAGGATTAATGCCAGTCATAGGAATACCATTACCATTTATTAGCTATGGAGGATCCTCTTACTGGGCATTTACTCTATTACTAGCCACTTTTGTAAACCTAGACATGTATCATAATGATGTAATATAGGGGAATAAAAAAAGTTAAATTTAAAAAGGTAATTCTTTTAGGGGTTTGATAAGTAGCAAATTTTTGTTATACTTAAAAGTATGTTAATCATATCTTTGACTTACTATCTCTCTATACTTGTCCCATGCCCATCTGTCGTGCGATGACAAGTTCAGCAGTCTGCCAATG
>JAPXMM010000047.1:0-15546 GCA_033809015.1 Bacteroidales bacterium | reverse complement strand
ATAGGTAAGTACTTGTCAGAAGGCGTCATTAGTAATACTGGCAGAATGCTTAACCTTGCATCTTCGGATAGATTTGCCTGGTATGAATATTTTAGAGTAAGTAAAATATCATATATTGTTTGAAACAAATAGTTTAATTCTAATAAATTATTGTTAAATAATTTCTATGTTATAAATATATTACAAGTATTAACTATTTTAAAATTCCCAAATTTAGATTTACAACTCCGCGTGATAGGGTACCTATATGTTCTAACTGATTTATTTTTTATGAATTTTTCATACATATTTTCGATATTTGTAAACATATCCCATATTTTTGTATTCGTTTAAGCTCTTGTATTAGCCTTTTCTGTTCTGTCCTTATTAATTGGAAGAATAGTTTTTTAAATTGCTCTGATTCATCCATAATTTCTTATTTTTTGTAATAATACAACATATATTTAGAATGGAATCAAAAAAATATATAATTAAATTAATTTTTTTAGTTAAAAAAATATTTATAATTTTGCATTTGAGAAACACGGGGGTGCTATTCCTTTATAAATTGGAAAGCTGAGATCATACCCTTAGAACCTGATCCGGATAATACCGGCGTAGGGAGAGGTCCTAAAGTTGTGGTATTTTCTCTCACACCTCCAATGTAAAACATTAAAAACATTGGGGAATTATGAAAAAACAAAAATTTTTATTAATCATTATGCTGATGTTTAGCATCAGTCTGAGTAGTCAGATTACTATTAATGGAAAAGTAATCGACAGAGACTCACAAAAGCCCTTATCATTTGCTAATATTAAGATTGAAGGTACATTTCTTGGCACTGTATCTGGTAATGATGGTGCTTTTAGCTTGCAAGTAAAATCTTTACCTGTTACTTTAATTATTTCTTATATCGGTTATGAAACTGATACAATTGTGGTGAATGAGAATCAATTTTTAACTATTTATTTAGCTCAGAAATCTATATTAACTGATGAGATTACAGTTACTGCCATAAGGCAAGATGACAATGCTCCCAAAAATTTTACTAATGTATCTATAGAAAAAATTCAATCTATCAAAACAGGACAAGATTTACCGCTAATTTTAAATTTTACTCCGTCTGTAGTAGCTACTAGCGATGCAGGTAATGGAATAGGATATTCTGATATTAGAATACGTGGTACAGATATTACTAGAATAAATGTGACTATCAATGGTGTACCTTATAATGATCCAGAATCTCAAGGTGTTTTTTGGGTTGATATTCCAGATATTGCTAGCTCAGCAAATAATATTCAAATACAACGTGGTGTTGGTACTTCCAGCTTTGGTACAGCCTCTTTCGGTGCTAGTATTAATATCCTAACTGGTGTTATGAAAAATGATCCTTTTGTGGAATTACAAACTAATGGTGGTTCTTTTAATACTTGGGGAGCTTCAGCTAAATTTGCTACTGGATTAATAAAAGATAATTGGTACCTCGAGGGTAGATTATCTCATCAATATTCTGATGGATATATTGATAGAGCTTATTCTAATTTAAATTCTACTTATTTATCAGGTGGTTATTATGGTAAAAATACTATCGTAAAAGGATTATTTATGGCTGGTTATGAAAAAACCTACCAAGCTTGGGGTGGTGTACCTAAAGAATATTTAAATGATCCGAAATTGCGTAGATACAATCCTTATACTTATGAGAATGAAACAGATAATTATTGGCAATATCATTATCATTTGAATGTAACTCAAAAAATAAATGACAGAAATACTTTCAATGCTACTCTATTTTATATTGATGGATTGGGTTATTATGAACAATACAAAGAGGATAAAAAATTATCAAATTACAACATTCTACCTGTGATTTTAATAGATACTACAGCTAATGACACTATTACAATTAAATCTATGGATATCATTCAAAGAAAATATCTAGAAAATGATTTTTATGGTATAATAATGAGCCATATTTTTGATAATAATAAAAATATAAAAGTTAGAACTGGTCTAAATCTTTATCAATACGATGGTTGGCATTATGGCAAAATTATTTGGATGCAATATGCTCATAATACTCCCATAAATTATGAATGGTATAGAAATAGAAGCTTAAAAAAAGAATTTAGCATTTTTACTAAAATAGATTATACTATTAATGAATATTTGAATTTATTCACTGATTTGCAATATAGATATATCGATTTAGCTATTAAAGGGACAGATGATGCATTTATTTCTGATACTTTATATAAATATTATAATTTTTTTAATCCTAAATTAGGTTTAGTTTATAAGATTTCTAAAAACGATGAATTATATTTATTATCAGGCATCAGCCATAGAGAGCCTAATAGAGATAATCTGATGCTAATAAATGAAGATAGTCTGAAGCCTGTGCCCGAAACTCTATATGATGTAGAGTTAGGTTATTCACGTTATTTCAG
The DNA here is from genome assembly GCA_033809015.1 of Bacteroidales bacterium. GTDB lineage: Bacteria > Bacteroidota > Bacteroidia > Bacteroidales > DTU049 > DTU049. The sequence goes on along the minus strand of JAPXMM010000047.1, from coordinate 13,116 downwards.
TAAAGGTATAGTGAATATTAATACTTTTTATATGTATTATGATAATCAGCTTGTCCTCACAGGCAAGATTAATGATGTAGGTGACCCTATAATGCAAAATGTACCTACTAGCTATAGAGCTGGTGTAGAACTAATATGGAATTTTAATTTTACTAAATGGTTGAGTTGGGATGCTAACTGTACTTTTAGTGAAAACAAAATTAAAAAAATGAAAATCTATATTGATGATTATGATATTTGGCCACAGCAGAGAATAAATGAAGTAGAAAATATGCCAATTAGTTTTTCACCATCCATTGTGGCATCTAGTATCTTAACTTTCAAACCCATTAATAATTTATCTGTTTCTTTACAATCTAAATATGTTTCTAAGCAATACATCGATAATACTGGCGATGAGGATTGTGTCATTGACCCATTTTTTGTAAATAATATTAGAGTAGATTACTCTATAAAAGGCAAAAAATTCGATAAAATTAATTTGTTTGTGAATTTTAATAATGTTTTTAATGAATATTATGAGACAAATGCATGGGTGTATCGTTATTACGAAGCTGGCAATGAGTGTAAGGAATTCGGATATTTCCCACAAGCTACTTTTAATGTTATTGCTGGGCTAAACTTCTATTGGTAAAAATATTTATTAGACTTTTATAAATAACACTTTTTAAAAGGTAAATACAGTAAATATTAATATTATATTCTTAAAATTGATAAGTAAAATGTTAAAGTAGTTTAAGCGAAATGTTTAAACTACTTTAATTTATTTTAAACAATGTTTTTGCAATTGATTGTAAAATCAGCTATGATAAAGCATATTATTGATTGTTAATTGATTCATTTGATAAAAAATTTTTTGAATATTTTATCATCTAAGCACTTAGTCCAAAAATAAAATTATTAATTTCCAATTCTTATAATAGTTTTAAAATAAAATTTAATAATTTAGCAAAAATTTTTAAGCTTTATTATGAGAAAATATTTATTCTTTTTATTATTATCATTAATGCCATATTTCGCTTTTAATCAAGTAGATACAGTGGTCTTTGATCAATTAACTAATGAACATCATTTGCAAATTGTAAAATTAAAAGACAAAATATCTGCACAGCAAAAGAAATATAAAATGAAAACACCTATCGAGTTTACTTCTTTTGCATTTGGTTGGCAGATAGACACTAAAATTTCACCATCAGACATTGTTATTTATTATAGAGTGCATAAAAAAAATGGAATGTGGACAGATTGGAAAAAAGATGAAGCTTATATTACTCCAGATGAGACGCGTTGGCAAATGTATCAGACAAATTTATTATTTGGTATCGATGATGGACTAAATGATAAAATAGAATTTTATTACGAGATGCCACCAAATGTTAAATGCAATGGCTTATATTTGATTTTGCAACATGTAAAATAAATTTTTATTTAAAAAATTAGAATTATATTTGTTTTTAAAAAAAATTAATCTATGGATAAAATTACTACTTCTGTACCTTCACATCATGCATCTAAATGCAATTGTGAAGATTGTTTTATTAATTTAATAGCTAGCCAGCATCTATCTCCTATTATTTGCGATAAACTTTATGATAGTAAAAAAGAAGCTAAATTTAAACAAGGGGAAACTTTAATAGATGAGGGGAAAAATATAGATAGATTTTTATATATAAAAGATGGCTTAATAAAAGTAAGTCAGATGACTAATAAAAATGAAAACCGTATCATCTCTATTGCTCGACCACATGATAATATTACTTTATTAACTTTTTTTAGCAGTGAAAAATATTTATACACAATAACAGCTTTAGAAAATACTGTCGCTTGTTCTTTTCCTTATCGGCTAATGCTAGATGTCATAAAATCTGAAAATGAATTCGCCTTCGGCATATTAAATATGATTAGCTTTGCTTCGAGTAAAGTAATTAATAATTTTGTTAAATTATCAAGTAAAAATTTGAGAGGCCGCATCGCTTCTATATTGTTGGATTTCTCAGATAATATTTATAAAAACGATTCTTTTGATTTACCTCTTTCTAGAAAAGAAATGGCTGAATTAATAGGTATGACTGTCGAAAATGTCATAAGGATATTAAGTGAATTCAAGAAAGATGGCATCATAAATATTGATGGTAAAAGTATTGATATTGTAGATCGACAAAAATTACAATTAATAGCAAATTTTGGATAATTTTCATATAAATTTTGTTTTTAATTAATCAAGATATTTTTAATTTTTTATTGTATTGTTTTAATTTTAATGTATTTTTGTAAAAAATTAGTCTATGATATATAGTAATAAATATTTATTTTTATCTTTATTTTTGATATTCTTTAGCTTAAGTGCATATAGTCAAGTAAATGTAAATATAAATCCAAGTGAAGATACTATAGTAATATGTGCAGAAAGTTTTTTAGATTTATCTGCAGAGGTTGATGGTGGCTCTACTCCATATACATATTTATGGTATGGTGCAGATTCATTATTATCAAATTTAGACTCTTCTTATACAATATTTAATTCATTTACTTCAGGTACTTTCATGATTTATTGTGAAGTTATAGATAATTATGGGAATAGTGATACAGATAGTGTTATTATTAAAGTAAATCCTTTACCACCTTTAATAGTAAGCCCACAGCTAGATAGTTTATGTATTGGTGATTCTATTACTTTATCAGCTAGTGGTGCTAATACAATATTATGGTTTAATAATGTTGATAGCCTTTTAGGATGGGGAAATTCTATTACATTACATCCAATGTTTTCAAGCATTTATTCTGTTGTAGGGTTAACAGCTGGGTGTAGTAAAACTTTATATATAAATATTAAAGTATATGAGTCACCTACTGTTAATGCAGGCAATGATATTACTTTATGCAATTTAGATACAGTTTTTTTAAGTGCTGCAGCAACTAATTATTCTAGCATTCATTGGACATCAAATGGTACAGGTTCATTTTCTAATGCTAACATTTTAAATCCAGAATACATACCATCTTGGACTGATTGGAACAATGGATCTGTAATGTTAACTATTACTGCAACTAGTCAAACAGACTGTCCAGATGTTGTAGATCAATTAACTATTAATTTTAATGATATCCCTGACCTTATCTCGGATACAGATACAACTATTTGTGAGGGCAATAATGTTAATATTTCCGCTAATGGAGCAAACTCATACTTGTGGAGTGAGGGGAGCAGTACACCTTCGATAACAGTATCTCCTTTAGTTAATACAACATATTATGTTACTGGTACAATTGATATTTGCCAGAGAGTAGATAGTTTTACAATATTAGTTAATCCATTACCAGTAATTAATTTAGGAAATGACACCACAATATGTAATGCTGATACAATAACAATATCAGCTACAACAGGTTATAGTAGCTATCAATGGGATACAGGAAATACAACAAACTCTATAACAGTTGTACCTACTGATACTACAACCTATACAGTAACAGTAACCAATACATATGGATGTACAGCAAGTGATGATATTACAATAAATGTAAGACAAGGTATAAGCATAGATGCAGGTGCTGATCAATCGATTTGTGCAGGACAATCAGCTATATTAAGTGCAAGTGGAGGCACATCATATCAATGGAGTACCGGAGAGACAAGTGCTACCATAACTGTAACGCCAAGTGATACAACTATATATTATGTTACTGCTACAGATTCGATATGCAATCATAATGGCATAGCTAGTGTAATAGTGAATGTATCTCAAAACATGATAAGTTTAATTACCACACCAGATACGCAAGTTTGCAATGGATATACAATAAATTTAGAAGTACATGGAGCACAGACATATCTATGGAGCACAGGACAAACAGATTCTTTAATATCAGTAGTAGTGTTAGTAGACACAACATATTATGTTACAGGTTATGCTTATGGTTGTCAACGAGAAGATAGTGTAGTAATTACTGTAGGGTTGCCTATTACTCTCAGTATAAATCCAACAGATACCACAGTTTGTCCAGGAAGTAATGTTCAACTAACAGTTTCTGGAGCAACAAGTTATTTATGGAATACTGGAGATGCAGATTCAAGCATTATTGTAATTCCATATGATACGACTACATATTCAGTTACAGGATATGATTCAGGTTGTACAGCTCAAATATCGGCATTAGTAAATACTTATTCAGTTGATATGGTAACTATTGATAGTATTCCACCTATATGTATTGGCGATTCTGCTCAATTAATTGCCAATGGAACAGGTATTATATATTGGAATACAGGAGATACAACTAATAGCATTTGGGTTTCACCAACAAATGATTCTGTATTTATAGCAAATATGCTTGATACTAATGGTTGCATTACGTCTGATACTATTGATGTGGTAGTATCTTCGCCACCTAATGTTATATTAAATTATACTAGTCCAGCATGTATAAATTCATATATAAATATAAGTGCACAAAATGCAGATTATTATTTATGGAGTACGGGTGATAGTACAGCTAATATAAATATTTATTTAGAAAGCGATACAATAATATATGTTACTGCTACTAATATATATGGTTGCTCATCTATAGATAGTGTGGATATAATTGCTGATACTTCAAGTTTATTATATCATTCTGCTGATACCACTGTTTGTAAAAATTTAATTATAGGATTATGGGCTAATGGAGCTGATACTATTATTTGGAGTACTGGTGATACTGGTAATTTTATTAACCCAATAATAATAAGTGATACAACATTTTATATTCACGGAATAAGCGGATCATGCACTAGCTTTGATTCTATTACTATTAATATTTATCCACCACTTGCAGTAGATGCAGGAGTAGACACTATAGTGATGGCAGGTACTAGTGCATTTTTACATGGTACTATCATAGGAGGTGGTATTGATAGTATATATTGGTTACCAGCAGATAGTATGATTGGTGAGAATACATTAAATCCAGTAGTAATTGTAGACACCTCTACATATTTTTTATTAAATGTTATAGACACTAATGGTTGCACTTGGACGGATGTTGTTTTTGTAAATGTTATTCCCTATGGCATATATATTAATCAAATTTCTGATACGGCAATTTGTAGTAATGATAGCATAACTTTGCTAGTGAATCATTTATTTGGAGGCACGCCACCATTTACTTATCAGTGGATAATAAGTGCTGATGCAGATACTACTTATGGAAATCCTGTTACTATTCTTCCTAGTAATAGTAGTAATATTTATTTGTCTGTAACAGATTCAGCTGGGTTTGTAACTAATGATACAATTTATATTTCAGTAATAGAACAGCCACAACCTGCTCTACCTGATACATTATTTATTTGTGAAAACGATACTGTAATATTAGATCCTCAAACTTTAGGAAATTGTTATTGGAGCACTGGAGACACATCTAATACACTAGAAATATTAGTAACTCAAGATTCTACTATTTATTTATCTATTACAAATGATATATGCACTGCTTATGATACTTCTTTGATATTTATGAAACCATTACCATATTTATTTATAAATCCTGCAAGCGATTCTTTATGTCTTGGAGATACAGCAATTTTTGTAGCGACAAGTGATGGTGATATTTTATGGTCTAATGGTTCAATAAATGATACTATAAGCTTCGAAGCTACAGAAAATGATAGTATTTATGCATTTGCTGATTTAAATGGTTGCTATATAAGTAATTTTGCTACTATCTATATATATGAAGTTCCAGAAATATCCGTAACTACTAGTGCATGGAATAATGAAGTTTTGCCAGGTGAACCTCTAACCTTAGAAATATTACCAGACATATTCAATCATTATATAGTTAATTATTCAGATAATAGTTTGACAGATGATCATAATATATTTACTTTATTTATATCCCCAGGTGGTGATTCTATTTATATCACCGCAGTTACTGATGAAGGATGTATAAGCGAAGACACAATATTCATAAATTCTCGTAAAATACCGAATGGATTTACTCCAAATAATGATAATGTAAATGATAAATTTATGCCTGGTGTACCAATAAAAATTTTGAATAGATGGGGACAAATAGTTTATGAAGGTGATGATGGCTGGGATGGAACTATTAATAATAAGTTGGCTGTGCCAGGGACTTATTATTATATAATTGAGCTAAAAGATGAAAATGGTAAAGTTATCAAAACATACAATGGAGATCTTTTATTAATAAAAAAATAATTTATGAAAAAATATATTTTAATATTTATATTGACATTTTTAAATGTATTAAATTTATTTAGTCAAGTAGATATAAATAAATTAAAGCAACTAGAAAATGAAAAAAATTATTACGAAGCTATTAAAGGTTATGAACAAATATTGCTGCAAGACCCATACAATAAAGACGCTTTACGAAATATTATAGATCTATACATTAATATTAATGATTATAAATCTTCTTTAATTTATGCAGATAAATTAGTTCAAATAGATTCTACTTCACTTTCTTCATTAAATACTTTAGCTGATATTTACAAAAAATTATGTGAATATGAAAAAGCTATTAATATTTATGATAAAATAATCAAACTTAGTAATAACAATATCATAGATAAGAGCGTCGTGAATGATGCCCAAAAACAAAAGACTATTTTAGAGAAATATGTTTATGAATTAAATAATCCCAGTATCCAAGTTAATGAATTTAGAGAATTGAACTCATCTAATAGTGAATACGGGATTTATTTGTATAAAGATTATTTATTTGTAAGCAAGATGATATCTGATAAAATAAATTATAGAACTACACAAGGCTATGATAATATTTATTACGTTAATTTAAGTACTTGGAATTATGATACAACAAATTTTAAAAAATTAGATGCATTAAATAAACCATTAGCTACACAAGGATATATAAGTATAGATGAGACAAATCAATTAATTTACTTTACACGTTGCGAAGGCACACCATCTAAATGTCATATTTATTATAGTAAATACACAGAAAGCCCTATCTATGCAAATAAACCCCAAAAATTAATAATTAGAGACGATAAATACAACGAAGGACATGCGGTAATATCTCAAAATGGTACTAAAATGATATTTACTGCCGATTACCCAGATAGTTATGGTAAAAGAGATTTGTATATGACTACAAAAATTAATGGGAAATGGACTAATCCTGTAAATATAGGTACTAATATTAATACTGATGGAGATGAGATGTTTCCTTATTTATATCAAGATACTATTCTATTTTTCTCATCTGATAGTCATAATAGTATTGGAGGGATGGATTTATTTATGAGTACTTTTACTAATAATGAATGGAGCAAACCAAAACAACTGAAATTTCCTATCAATTCTGGTGCTGATGACTTTAATATACAATTTCGTGACAAATTGAATGAAGGGCTTTTTTGTAGTAACAGACCTGGTGGCAAAGGATTTGATGATATTTATTCATTCACAGGCATACCATGGGATATTATTTATGAAGGAAAAGTTTCGTCGATAGATAAAAAACCATTAGCAAATGCAAAAATAATTTTATATCACGACAATGTCATAGATACTTTCTATACAAATGAAGAAGCTTATTTTTCTATTAATATTGATCCAAATAAATCCTACAATGTAATCATTCAAAGTGAAGATTATCAAGATATTATTGAAGTTCTAAATCCAGATTTATTTACACAATCATTTACTACTTCTATTTATTATAATTATGAGCTAAAACCAGTAACTAAAATAACAGAAATAAAAGGTAAAGTTCTTGATAAAGAGAATACTAAACCATCCATTAATCATAAAGTTTCACTAATAAGCCAAAATGGTTATGTAGATGAAACCCAAACTGATGGTAATGGATTTTTCACTTTTACGAATGTACCAATTAACAATAAGTATAATATAATAGTAACTAAAGATGGATATATAACACAATCTAAAGAAATAGAACCTAAAACAAATCAAAAAACATATGATTTAATATTTGAAGTAGAAAGAGCAACATATGATAAAGAATATAAAATAGAAAACATATACTATGATTATAATAAGGCAAATTTAAGAGAAGAATCTAAAAAAGAATTAGATAAACTGGCTCAATTATTAAAGCTCAATCCTAATTTAACTGTTCAAATAAATTCATACTGTGATGAGCGAGGTAGCGATGAATATAATCTGAAATTATCTTATGAAAGAGCTCAGGCCGTAGTAAATTATTTAATTAGTAAAGGAATATCTCCTAATAAACTAATAGCAAAAGGCTGGGGTAAGGCTAATCCTGTAGTACCAAATGCTACTAATGAACAAGAGCACCAATTAAATAGACGAACTACTTTTAATATTGTTAAATATGAACAATTAACACACGATAATATTATATCAAATATATCGTCTGATATTATTGAAGGTTTATCAGGTACAGGAAATGTTATTTATACAATACAAGTAGCTGCATTGTCTAAACCAGCTATTAATTTAGAAGTGTGGAGTAGCATTTATCGATTAGATCCCAATGTTAAAATATTTGAAGTTCGTGGTAATGATGGTTTATATAGATATTATGTAGGTGAGTTTGATAATGCCGAGACTGCTATAGAATTTAAAAATAAACTTGTTAATATTGGTTATTCTGATTGCTTTGTTAAAATAATTGAAAAATGAGATTATGAAAAAAATATATTTACTTTTATTTTGCAATTTTTGGGTATTTATAATTTATGCTCAAAGTGATTTTCAATTTAGCCAGCAATCATTTATGCGTATAGCTTTTAATCCAGCTGTTACTGGGCAAAATCCCAATTATCATACATTGCAAGCATTTAGTAGAGTGCAGTGGGTAGGATTCGATAATGCTCCTATTACAAATTTCGCTACTTTTCATACTCAAATCAATAAATATCATTTAGGCCTTGGCCTTACTTATACTTTTGATAGATTAGGATTAGAAACTTCAAACATTTTGCTTGCTGATGTTTCTTATCATATTTATTTTAAAGATGACTATGTACTTAGCTTTGGGATTAGTGGTGGGATAAATAGGAAAGTTATAGATATTAATGATATCGAGCTTGAGCAACCAGAATCAAATCTTTTTGATAATAACATACATAATTCACCTGATTTTAATGCTGGCATTGAATTCAGCTCTCCATACATTACTGTTGGAATATCATCTACTCACATCGCAAAAGATTATATGAAAGGAACTAATTTTCAGGTACCTAGACATATATATGGGTATTTTAGAGGTAAAATTTTTGATATAAATAACAGTTTTGCTGGTTTTTTAACATATTCTGTAAATAGTGCTATTACTAAAACACAGCACGAATGGAATGCTACTTTTTTTTATAAAAATATGATATATACTGGTTTATCTTATCGACTTAATGAATCTTTTGTTATTATGGCAGGAGTGCTTGTTAAAGATAAATTTAGATTTATTTATTCTTATGATATTCCAGCTGCACCAATATCAGCATATTCTAGTGGTAGCCACGAAATAACTTTACAATATTTAATAAAGAAAAAAAGTGCTAGCATACCTTCATCACCGAGATATTTTGATTAATGAAATAAATGATTATAATTAGGCATTTAATTCATAACTAAATTATTATTGAGAATTAATCAGAAATAACTATTTTTCTTATGAATGTAATTTTATTAGTTAAAAATATTTCTTATTAATTTCTTACTCGTATGTCTATTTAAAGAAACAAGAAAAATCTCCGCTGGGGAAATTATTTGATAAAATTTATATAATATATAGGGGCGTATAATTATACGCCCCTACGATGTGTTTTATTGCAAATTATTTCCCCATGCGGTATTAATTCGAGTAGAGAATAAATTTTAAAGTTATTTTATTAATAAGAAATATATAAAAAATTTATTATCTAAACATTTATTTCAATAAATTACTTTTATTTTTGTAAAAAAAATGAACTTCGATTGGCTAAAAAATAATATACAAGGAGAATTATATACTGATACCTTGCATAAAATAATTTATTCTACCGATGCATCAGTTTACAAGGAAACTCCACTCGGTGTAGTATATCCTAAAGATGTGGACGATTTGAAAGCAATAATTAGTTTTGCTAATGAAAATCATATAAGTTTAATACCTAGAACAGCAGGTACATCTCTCGCTGGACAAGTCGTAGGTAGTGGTTTAGTAGTAGATGTATCTAAATATTTCAATAAAATAATCGAAATAAATCCTATAGAAAAATACGCTATCGTTCAACCAGGAGTGATTTTAGATGCATTAAATAGAGAATTAAAAAAATATAATCTACTTTTCGGTCCAGAAACCAGTACTAGTAATAGATGTATGATAGGTGGCATGCTAGGTAATAATAGCTGTGGAGCACATTCTCTGATTTATGGATCAGTGCGAGACCACATATTATCAGTAAAAACTATATTAAGTGATGGCAGCGAAGTAATTTTTAATGATATTGATAAAGACACTTTCGCATATAAATGTAGTTTGAATAATTTAGAAGGTAATATTTATAGATATTTTAATCAATTATTTTCTAACAAAAAAAATGTAAAATTGATTCAAAGTAACTTTCCACATCCTGATGTCAAAAGAAGAAATATGGGATATGCAGTGGATAGCTTGCTCAATACAAATATATTCTCAATAGAAAAAAATAATTTTAATATTTCAAAATTACTGGCTGGTAGCGAAGGTACATTATCTATGTTTAGTGAAATAAAATTAAACCTAATAGAGCTATCAGCACAAGAACAAGGATTACTATGCGTACATTTAAACTCATTATCAGATGCTTTTGCAGCAAACTTAATAGCTTTGAATCACAATCCTACCAGCGTGGAACTAATGGACAAAGCAATATTAGATTTAACGAAAGAAAATATCACTCAAAAAAGAAATAGATTTTTTGTAGAAGGCGATCCAGCAGCTATAATGATAGTAGAAATATGGGGAAATGATAAGGATGAAATTATAAAAAAAGCTAAAAATATAGAAGAAGAGCTCAAAGATCATGGATTCGGCTATGCCTTCTCATTGATATTTGGAGCAGATATAAATAAAGTTTGGGCATTACGAAAAGCTGGACTTGGTGTGCTATCTAATATGGTAGGCGATGCTAAACCTGTTGCTGTAATGGAAGACACAGCTATCAGACCTGAAGATTTATCTAATTTTATTGAAGATTTAAATATAGAATTACAACGTCTAAATCTATCTTGTGTATATTACGGACATTTAGCAACAGGTGAACTGCATTTACGTCCAGTACTAAACCTAAAAAGCTCCAATGATATTAAACGGTTCAGAACTATAGCAGAAAAAACTGCTTTATTAGTGAAAAAATATAGAGGTTCTCTCAGTGGTGAACATGGAGATGGCAGGCTGCGCGGAGAATTTATTCCAATAGTCTTTGGTGAAGAAATTTATTCTATTTTCAAAGAAATTAAACAAAATTGGGATCCCAATAATATCTTTAATCCTGGTAAAATTGTTGATTCTCCTCCCATGGATAGCTCTTTGCGATACACACCAGATAGATCAACACCTGATATTACGACATATTATGATTTTTCAAATGAATTAGGTCTGGTTAGAGCAATAGAAAAATGTAACGGCTCTGCAGATTGTCATAAATTGCATTGGGCTACTGGCGGCATGTGTCCCTCTTATCAAGCTACTTTAGATGAAAAAAATTCTACTCGTGCCAGAGCTAATGTATTAAGAGAAATATTAACAAAAAATAGTAACAAGAATTTATTTGATAGCAAAGAGCTCTATGAAGTGCTAGACTTATGTTTGGTTTGTAAATTGTGCAAAGCTGAATGCCCATCTAACGTAGATATGGCAAAATATAAAACAGAATTTCTACAACATTGGTACCGAGACCATCATATACCACTAAGGACATTGGCTATTGCCTATATTTCTCAAATACAATCATTTTTTAAATGGATTCCTTGGTTTTATAACTTCTTTTTAAAACAAAAAATCTTTAATAAATTGTTGAAAGCAATTCTAAACGTAGCACCTAATCGTAATTTTCCTTTAATGTATAAATTTACCCTTAATCAATATGTTAAAAAAAATTTAAAAAAATTAAATCCTAAAAATCCTAAAAAAAGTATACTACTTTTTATTGATGAATTTAGTAATTACAATGACGTAGAAATTGGAATAGATGCCATTAAACTACTTACAGGTCTAGGCTATCATATTGATGTAGTGCCTAACAAAGAAAGTGCTAGGACATTTATCTCAAAAGGAATGCTCAAAAAAGCTAAAAAAATCATAGACAAGAATATAAAAATATTTTACGAAAATGGGGGTAATGATAAAGAAATATTAGGTATAGAACCCAGTGCTATTTTAGGTTTCAAAGATGAGTACCCATATTTATGTTCATCAGAGTTAAAAGAAAAATCCAATAGCATTGCAAAAAATGCAATGATGATAGAAGAATTTCTCAGTAAAGAAATAGAAAATGGTAAAATATCAAGCCAAGATTTCAACGATTATGAAGGTGAAATCTTAGTCCACGGACATTGCCAACAAAAAGCAATAATAAGTACACAACCCACATTGAATGCACTAAAAATAGTACCAAAAGCTAAAATAATAGAAATACCATCTGGCTGCTGTGGTATGGCAGGCTCTTTTGGCTACGAAAAAGAACATTACGATGTTAGTATGAGAATAGGAGAATTAGTACTCTTCCCTGCCATAAGGGAACATTCTAGAGCTACTATTTTAGCTCCGGGGACAAGCTGCCGCCAACAAATAAAAGAAGGCACAAACAGAATAGCTATACATCCAGTGCAGTTTTTATATAAACAATTAAAAAGGTAAATAATTAATTACAAAACTTAACTGAAATAAGGTTTGAATTAACGAAAAGGCAAACCTAATATTTATGTTTAACTTTTCATGTTAAATATATTTACTAATTTTGTAAAAAGTAAAAATTATGGAATATACAGCTGAAAACATAGAAAAGATGCTGGCTCTGACAAAAGAGGGCAAGCGTGAATTCCTAGACAATCTCTATGAATTCCTCAATGAGAATAGATTAACAGCATTAGATTATCAGAGAATAAAGATCCTATCTACTGCTCCAAT
>JAPXMM010000046.1:0-15600 GCA_033809015.1 Bacteroidales bacterium | reverse complement strand
AATACATTTGATAAGTTTATTAGATGTTTATGAATTATTGAGAAGTACAAAAAAAAGTTATATGAAAAACTGGAAGGCACCTCCTGAAAACTATGGACAACTTTCCATAGTTTTTTAATTAGGGGGGGGTCTTTTTTCAATAAAAAAATATTATACTTGATAATCAATGACTTATATTAATATTTTTGTTATTTTTAATTTTAGTCGGTTAATAGTGATAAATTATATATTCATTGAAAAATTTTTTATAATTTTATGTAAATTTATTTTTATGAATAAAAAATTTTTTTGTTTATTACTAATTATAATTTATATGTGGAGTTGTGAAAAAAAGCCAGAGAAAATCACATTTAGCGGTATAGTAAAAGATCAATTTAGTGGGGTTCCTGTTTCTAATGTAAATGTAAAATTGCAAGCTCAGGTATTACAAGATAATATTTTTTCTTCTGCTTATCAAACAATCGCTTCTGCTATTACAGATCAGCAAGGTGCTTTTCAAATTATTTATGAAAAAAAAATTTATGATGAGTTCAGACTTTTGCTTACAAAAGATGGTTATTTCTATAAAATTATTAATTTAGGAACAACTTTAGAAAATAATCAAACTTATTCAATATCTGGTAAAGGATTTATCAAATTGCATATTAAAAATATAAACCCGACTAATGGTGATGAGTATATTTCAATAGCATGGATTGTGCCTAATGATGCTTATTTTTATTGTAGCACAATATTCCCCTTTCTATCTAATAATAACAATGTAGATACATTTTTTGTAATAGATGTAAATGCTTATGCTCCATATGTATTAATAGCTAATTGGAAACATGATACTTCCATTTTCACCTTCATTGATACTATTATACCTTTATATAATGATACTACTTATTATGATTTATTATATTAAAAAATTATAATTTTTTTATCCAATTTATAAAAATATTCTCAAAACATATAATTTTTGCCTTTATCAAATATCGTGCCACTCAAATTTTTTTATTTTATTCAATATCTTTAAAACACTGATTATTAAATGTTTTTAGATTATTACTACAAAAAAAGTTATTGACAATTTATTTTCAAGTGGTAAAAAGTGGTAAAATGTGTGTATATTTGTAATCAAATTTAGAAAAAGATTTTTTATAAAATATAAAACCATGTTTGTAATTACAGGAATGACAGATGTAGCAGTAGACTCTAAAGGCAGATTTCTAATGCCTGCCTTTTGGAAATCTATGTTTGCACAACATCAAATAAATGAGTTTGTCATCAAGCGACATCTCTATCATTCCTGTCTAGAGCTGATACCAATATCTGTGTGGAACGAAGAACTCGAGAAACTAAATAAACTTAATAGATTTAATAAACAAAGTAATGATTTTATACGTTTCTACATGTCTGGCGTCAGGGTAATAGAATTCGATAAAGTAGGTAGAATACAAATACCAAAAGATCTCTTCGAATATGCTGACATCAAAACTACTGCTGTACTGAGTAGCAGTATAGATAGAATAGAAATCTGGGATAAAGTGCAATACGAGAATTATTTGAATTCACATTCTGATGAATTTCAAAAATTTGCCGAAGATTTCTTGGGTAAATCATTTATAGAAGATGAGGAGGATAGATGATGAGTAACCAGATATATCATATTCCAGTTTTATTAAATGAAGTAAAAAAAGAAGTTCCTATACTAAACCATGGAATTTATGTAGACGGCACTTTTGGCAGTGGCGGCCATAGTAAAGCTATTTTATCTATTATTTCTAAAAAAAGTAAACTTTTTGCTTTTGATATTGATGCTGATGCTTTAGCTAATGAAATTAGTGATTCTCGTTTCACTCTGATAAATGCAAATTTTAAATTTATTCGATATTATCTGAACTATTTTGATGCTTTGCCAGCTGATTTTATTTTAGCAGATCTAGGACTATCTTCTCATCATTTAGAAACTGATGATAGAGGCTTTAGTTTTATGTCTGATGTTACTCTAGATATGCGTATGCACCAAGAGCAAGAAATTACTGCTAAAGAAATTCTCAATAATTACTCCGAAGAGGATTTGATTAAGATTTTTAAAAATTATGGTAATCTGAGTTTTGCAATATCCCTGTCGCGTGATATCATCAATAAAAGAAAAATTAAAACTATTGAAACATCATCTGATCTCAATGAATTGGCTTTAAAGTACATTCCTAAAGGTAAAGAATACAAAAATTTAGCAAAAGTTTATCAAGCTCTACGTATAGCGGTGAATAATGAAATAGAAAATCTGAAAATGTTCATAGAGGAAGCTTATCAATCTCTATCTCCTGGTGGTAAATTTTGTGTTATAACTTTTAATAGTTTAGAAGACCAAATATTAAAAAGTGAATTAAGAAAAAAAATAAATAATCAACTAGATGAGAATTGGTTAAAAGGTGATAAAAATGAAAGATGGTCCAAAATTTATAAAATCTCTCCTAGTCCTGAAGAAATAATTGCTAATAATAGATCTCGTAGTGCAAAAATGTATGTTGCAATAAAAAATAGTAATAAAGTATGAGTACAAAGAAGTCCAAAAAAACAGATACAGACAAAAAAGAAAAAAAAGGTCTCATTAAATTTTTGATGAGTGGAGACTATCTGGCTTCTGAACCTCTCGAAAAACAATTGCCATTCATCGCTTGGATAACTTTTTTGATGATTATCTATATAGCTAAAAATTATCAAATAGATAAAACTTTATATGAGCTTGGCAAAGTGAAATCGCAAAATGAAGCTTTAAAAACTAAAAGTATTGTACTAAATGCTAGAAAAATTACAACAATGAATTTAGATTATTGCTATAAAGAGTTAAGTAAAGATGGCCTCAAACCCTCAGATCAGCCTCCTATAAAAATATTTGATTATTCAACTGAAACTAATGTCGATAATAAAAAAATAAAAAAAGATGCCAACAGATAAAATAAAATTTGACGATAAAGCTAAATCTATGATCTTTGGCAGAGCAAGTGTAGTCTTTTTCTGTGTGTTAATCATTGGCATTTTAATAATTTACAAAATTATCGAGATACAATATGTAAGAGGTGATGAACTGCGTTCACATACTTTTGATTATGAATATAAATATGTGGACATCACCGGTATAAGAGGCAATATATACTCAGAAGATGGTATGGTACTGGCTACATCTATACCAGTTTATGATGTTTATCTAGACCTAAACGAAAAAAATGTTTCTAAAGATTTATTTGATAAACAAATTGATTCTTTGTCGCTCAAGTTAGCTAGTAAATTTAAAGATAAAACTGCTAAAGACTACAAAAATTTATTAATTAGAATTAGAAAATCTGGCAAAAGATATGTGAAATTGATGACAAACATAGCATACGAAGATGCAGAAGAGCTAAAAACTTTTCCAATTTTTAAATTAGGTCAATATGGTGGTGGCTTGATATTAGTCAAAAAAGATAGACGTGTTAAGCCATTAGGTAGAATAGCAGAAAGAACAATAGGTTTTTCTAGAGAAAATTTCAAAGTAGGCATAGAAGGTGCTTATGATAGCATTCTGACAGGTAAAAAAGGTTATCAATTTATGCATAGAATAGCACCAGGAGTATGGATACCTACAGAAGACTCTTCATCAATGATTAAACCTGTCGATGGTAAACACATTAGAACTACTATTAATGCATATTATCAGCAAATAGCCACTCAAGCTCTCACAAAGGTATTACAAGAAAATGCCGCTGACCATGGTACAGTTTTATTAATGGAAGTTTCTACTGGCGAAATAAAAGCTATTGCCAATCTGAAACGTATGCCAGATAGCTCTTATCAAGAAGTTTATAATTATGCTGTCGGTGAACGCTATGAACCAGGTTCTACTTTTAAAACTATTAGTCTTTTAGCAGCCATCGATGATGGATTAGTGAATTTAGATGAAGTCATTAATACTGGTAATGGAATATGGAGCTATGGTTCCCAAGTGATGAGTGACTCGCATGAGGGTGGCTTTGGCGAAATTACTATAAGAAAATGTTTCGAACTTAGTAGTAATATTGGCATATCTAAAGCTATTGTCAAAGCTTATGGTACCAACGAAAAAAGATTTTTCAAAAAATTAGAATCTTTTGGGATTACTTATAAAACAGGTATCGATTTGGCTGGTGAACCTAATCCTGCTATTAATTCTCCTACTTCAAAATATTATTCTAAATATTCTCTGGCATGGACTTCTATAGGTTATGAAGTGCTGATGACTCCTCTACAAATATTAACTTTTTATAATGCTATTGCTAATAATGGCAAAATGATGCAACCCTATATTGTAGAAGAGTTCATAGATGAAAATAAAACTGTATGGAAACGTGAACCAACAGTTATTAATAAAAAAATCGCTAGTGACAACGCAATTAATACAATGAGATCATTATTAGAAGGTGTAGTACAACAAGGTACAGCATCTAATATAAAAGATTCCATAATACCTATTGCTGGTAAAACTGGTACTGCTTTGATAGCAAAAGATGGTGGCTATAGAAGTGAAGGTAAACAGTACGTAGCTTCATT
This sequence comes from Bacteroidales bacterium, assembly GCA_033809015.1. Classification (GTDB taxonomy): domain Bacteria; phylum Bacteroidota; class Bacteroidia; order Bacteroidales; family DTU049; genus DTU049. The sequence continues at coordinate 11,046 of JAPXMM010000046.1, read as the reverse complement.
TGCTGGTTTTTTCCCTGCTAATAATCCTCTATATTCTTGCATAGTTGTAGTACACAAACCTAAACAAGGTCTATATTACGGCTCTCAAATAGCAGCTCCAGTCTTTTATGAAATTGCTAAAAAAATTTATGCTACTCAATTAGAAATTTATAGTATAAAAAATAAAGAAACATATTATAATATTTTACCTTTTTATGCTCCAGCAGAGCTTATAAATAATTTACAATCTAAAATTAAGATAACTACTTATCCTTTTTACTCTAATAATGGTTTTGCTAAATTAGATAGTAATAAAGTAAATGTACTGTCTTCTTCATATTTATTTAATCAAAAAAATCTCCCCGATTTCAGAGGTATGCTCTTGCATGATGCATTAATAATATTAAAAAATCTAAATCTAAAAGTAAAAATTATTGGTGCAGGTAGAGTATATGATCAATCGCCTGCTCCTCAATCTAATATTCAAAATATTGATAAAGTGGTTTTATATTTAAAATAAGTGAAAAATGATAACATTAAAAGATATTATAGAAGGTATTAAAATACAAAAAATTGTAGGTGATATTAATCTAACTATTGATAACATTAGTAATAATAGTAACCATATCAAAGCTAATGGCTTATTTATTGCTAAGAAAGGTAATCTTGTCGATGGACACGAATTCATAGATAGTGCTATCAAAAATGGTGCTATTGCAGTATTATGCAGCGAAGATGTTAATTTACCAGAAAATATTACAAAAATTGTCGTAGAAGATTCTATAGAGGCAGAATGCTTCGTAGCTGCAAATTTTTATGATAATCCATCTAATAAACTAAAAATTATTGGCGTTACAGGTACTAATGGCAAAACTACTACTGCTACTCTGATTTATCAATTATTAAACAATCTTGGGCAAAAAGCTGGCCTCATCTCCACAATTATTTATAAATACGGCAATATAGAGCTACCATCTATTAATACTACTCCCGATGCTATAGAATTAAATAAATTAATGAATGATATGTATTTGGATGGCTGTAAATATGCAGTTATGGAAGTGAGCTCTCATGCTATTGTGCAAAAAAGAATATGTGGAATAAATTTCACTGGTGGCATTTTCACTAACATTACTCATGAACATCTTGATTATCATGGCACTTTTGAAAATTACATAAAAGCTAAAAAAACATTTTTTGATAATCTGCCAGCTAATGCATTTGCATTAACAAATGTAGATGATAAAAATGGTAAAATAATGGTTCAAAATACTAAAGCTAAAATTTATACTTATGGGATATCTCACATGGCAGATTTTCATGCTCGCATTATAGAAAATACATTTCAAGGTCTGCACTTAGAAATTGATGGTAATGATGCATGGTTTTTATTACTTGGCAGATTTAATGCTTACAATATCTTAGCAGCCTATAGCTCAGCGATTATTTTAGGTTTTGACAAACAAGAAGTATTATCTGAACTATCTAAAATACCTCCAATAAATGGTAGATTTAATATAATAAATCATAACGATACTTATATAATTATAGATTATGCTCATAGTCCAGATGCGATAGAAAATATTCTAAGTACTATTAACGAAATGGACATAAATGGTAAAATAATAACTGTTTTCGGTGCTGGTGGCAATCGTGATAAAACTAAAAGGCCTCTCATGGGACAAATAGCAGCAGAATACAGTGATATAGTAATAATAACCTCCGATAATCCTAGGAATGAAGATCCTGCAGATATCATTGCTGATATAGAAAAAGGCGTTCCTGCTAATCTCAATGCTAAAGTTTTCAAAATCGAAGATAGAGCAGATGCCATAAAAATGGCTATAAATCTTGCTAATAAAGGTGATGTGATAGTAATAGCTGGCAAAGGACACGAAACCTACCAAGAGATCAAAGGCATCAGAAATCACTTTGATGATAGAGAGGTCGTTTTGCAAATTATTAACTCTAAAAAAATTATTAATTAAAATATATTTTTATGTTATATTATTTATTTACTTATTTAGATAGAGTTTATGACTTTCCAGGGGCTGGATTATTTAATTATATTTCGTTTAGAGCAGCTATGTCTGCACTTTTTTCATTGTTAATAATTCTAATTTTTGGCAAACCTTTTATTAATTTTTTAAAAAAGAAACAAATTGGCGAAGAAATCAGACATTTAGGATTACAAGAAGAAGATAGTAAAAAAGGAACTCCCACTATGGGCGGTGTTTTAATTTTCTTAGCTATAGTGATCCCGGTATTATTGTTTTCTAAATTAGAAAATATTTATGTCATTCTAATGCTCGTAACAACATTTATGATGGCAGCTCTGGGTTTTGTAGATGATTACATTAAAGTATTCAAAAAAAATAAAAAAGGTGTGAGCGAAGGAGCTAAAATTATTGTACAATTAGTCTTAGGTTTAATAGTAGCTCTAGTAATGTATAACAATCAAAATTTAGCTATCAGAGAGCAAATATCTCAAACAAATATTGTAGAAGATGTACAAGAGACACCAGTGATGCGTAGTGCAAGTGATTATTTCGGACAAGAGCAAGTGGGCTCTCTCAAAACTACTATTCCTTTTGTGAAAAATAATCAATTTGATTATGCTAACTTAGTTAAATGGATTGGCGAAGATTATCAAAAATGGGCTTGGTTAGTTTTTGTCCCTATCATTTTAATAATAGTTCTTTTGGTAACAAATGGTGCCAACTTAACTGACGGTTTAGATGGATTATGTGCGGGGACATCCGCGGTCGTCGGGGCTGGATTAGCTATTTTCGCCTGGGTATCTGGTAATTTCGTCTTTGCTAGTTACCTAAATATTTTATATCTACCAAATTCTGGCGAATTAACGGTATTTATAGCATCATTTGTTGGTTCTTTGATAGGTTTTATGTGGTTTAATTCCTATCCAGCAAAAATATTTATGGGCGACACAGGTAGTCTAATGATAGGTGGCATAATAGCTGTATTTGCCATTTTAGTGAGAAAAGAACTTCTACTACCACTGCTTTGTCTAGTATTTCTGATAGAGATATGCTCGTCTGCCATACAAAGATATGTTTTTAAATATAGAAAATGGAGATTTGGACTAGAATATGCTCAAAATCATAGAGTATTTTTGATGGCACCACTTCATCATCATTTTCAAAAAAAAGGCTGGCACGAGGTTACTATTGTCAATAGATTCATTATTATTAATATCATAGCAGTCATTATAGCTGTTATAACCCTTAAAATTAGATAATTATGAAATTCTCAGATACAGATAATTTAATTTACCTTTTAAATGATAATATTCAGAAACATATTAATATTTCATTAGCAGAGAATATACCTAATCTAATTGATGATCAACTAAAAAATGTTAAAAAAATTTCTAATTCTTATCTCAAATATTTCACAAATAATTATAAAAGATTAATTGAGATTAGAGAAATAAATAATGTAAAATTTATAGATGATAGCTTTGCAACTAATAATTACAGTCTTTTCTATTCATTAGAAAAAATCAATAATCCTATTATTTGGATATCTTTGGATAAACAAAACAATTATATTAACGATTCATTAGCAGAAATAATACAGAAAAAAATAAAAATATGGATTACCATTACTAAGAATAAAAAAGTTTACAATAGCGATTATTCTTATTTAGTTCCAGAATTTTACTCAGTAAAAAATCTATCCGCAGCTATTAGACTGTCATTTGCATTTTCAGATCCTAATGATATTATTTTATTAGCCCCTAATAAATCTAATATTAATAGTAAATTATATTCAAATAAATTTAAAAATATTGTTAATGAATTATGATTAAAAAAATATTCAAAATTTTCAAAGGAGATAAAACTATCTGGATAGTATACTTATTTTTATGTATATTCTCCATGATAGCAGTATATAGTACTATAGGAAATTTAGCATTTAGATTTAATGAAGGTAATACAACATATTATTTGATACAACATATAATAATATTAATTTTTGGAATCGTATTGGCATATTTAGTACATTTAATGGATTATCGCATTTGGGGTATGATAGCCAAATTTTTATTTATTATCGCGATACCATTATTGATAGTAACACTATTTAAAGGACATACGACAAATGATGCAGCTAGATGGTTGCGAATTCCTGTTATAGGAATTTCATTTCAAACATCTGATTTTGCTAGGTTCGCATTGATAATATTATTAGCTAGTATTGCAGCTAAGAAACAAGATAATATAACTGATTTCAAACATGCATATTTACCAATGATAGTAGCTGTAGCCATCACAGTAGGATTAGTTTTTCCTACAAATTTATCAACAGCAGTTCTGATATTAGCTACCGCATTATTGATAATGTACATAGCAAGAGTTCCATTGAAATATTTGCTAGCTACTGTTGGCATAGCAATAGTCATAATGGGTATTTCTATTTTGATAATGCTGCAGATGCCAAATAAAGGACGTGTGGGCACTTGGCAGTCCAGAATAGAAAATTTTACAAATAAAGATGAGGTGGTGTCATACCAAAGAATGAAAGCTGATATAGCTATTGCTAATGGCAGTGTTATAGGAAAATTCCCAGGTAATTCTACTCAACGTGGCACTCTACCACAATCTCATACAGATTTTATCTATGCAATAATAATTGAAGAATTGGGTATGATAGGAGGCATAGCTGTATTACTTCTATATTGTGTGCTAATGTACAGAGCTATTCATGTAGGAAAACAAAGTAAAGGCTTCTTTGGTGCTTTTTTGGCAATAGGTTTTGGATTTTATATAGGATTTCAAGCTTTTGTAAATATGTCTGTAGCTGTAGGTCTCATCCCTGTTACTGGACAGCCTCTACCAATTATTAGTAAAGGTGGTACTTCTATTATCTTCACTTCTATAGCTATTGGCATTATCCAAAGCATAGCACGTGATTACCAAAAAAACTTGAATGAAAATGAATCTAATACTGAAGAAAATGTAGTCATAGAAAATGAAAGTGAACAATCAGAAAATATTATAACTACATGAAAACAATAATTTAATTTCAAAAATATATTTGATTATGAAAAAAATAAATAAAATAAAATCTTGGGTTATTTTCTCTGCTGGTGGAACAGGTGGACATATATTTCCTGCTTTAGCAGTCGCTGAGAGACTCAGAGAACTTCATCCAGATCTCGGCATATTATTTATTGGTAATAAAAATAGAATGGAAGCTAACATTATACCAGAACATAACTTCCCTATAATTCTATTAGATATGCACGGAGTAAATAGAAAAAATTTATTAAAAAATATTAATCTGCCTTTTAAGCTCATAAACTCTTGGATGGAGATAAATAAAATTTTTAAAAGATTTAAACCCAAACTAGCTATCGGATTTGGAGGTTATGTAACATATCCTGTACTCAAATATGCTCAGTGGAAAGGTGTACCTACTATTGTACAAGAGCAAAATAGCACTCCTGGACTTGCTAACATTAAGTTAAGTAAAAAAGCTTCTGCCATCTGCGTAGCTTATCCTACAATAAAAAATTATATAAAAACTCCTAATGTACATCTAATAGGCAATCTAGTGAGAAAAGAAATCATCACGCCAATGTCTAAAGAACAAGCCGCTAATTTCTGGAATTTAGATATAAATAAAAAAACTATTCTTGCTCTGGGTGGCAGTCTAGGTGCTAAAGCTATAAATGATTTTATTTGTAATATTTTACCAGATTTGATAAAAAATGACATACAATTAATATGGCAAACCGGTGATAAATATTCAATAGATAGTTGCATTAATCATGATAAAATAAATAACAGGATTATTGCTAAACCATTTATCAATGAGATGAGAGAGGCCTATGCTATAGCTGATGTAGTAATAGCTCGTGCTGGTGCTAGTACTTTAGCTGAATTAGCAGCTCTAGCGAAACCATCTGTTATCATTCCTTCTCCAAATGTGGTGAATAACCATCAGTATCTTAATGCTCAAGCTCTTGCTGATAATGATGCAATTATTTTATTAGATGAAAATTTATTAGATTCTAAAGGAAAAGAAATTATTATAGATTTGATAAATAATGATACTCTGCAAAAGAAATTAAGTGAAAACATTAGTAAATTTCATAATCCCAATGCAATGGATAACATCATCGAATTAATAGAAAAATATTTAAAAAATTAAAAGTAATGAAACTCAATAATATAGAAGTACAAAATATATATATGCTAGGTATAGGAGGAGTAGGCATGGGAGCATTAGCTCAATATTTTCTCTATTATGGTTGTCGAGTATCTGGCTACGACAGAGCACGCTCACAGATATGTGAAATTTTAGAAAATAAAGGAGCTATCATTCATTATCAACCGAATATTAATCTGATACCTAATGACATTGATATTGTTATTTATACACCAGCTATAGCTTTTGATTTTGAAGAATTACAAATCATTAAAAATAGAAATTTACCTCTTTATAAAAGAAGTGATATCCTAGCAATGATAACTCCGCAATTAGAAACATATGCTGTGGCTGGCTCTCATGGTAAATCTACTATTACTGCTATGCTATCTCATATTTGGTATACAGCTCATAGAGATTTCATCGCTATGGTAGGTGCTATTGTAAAAGATTATGAAAATAACTTTTTTATAAATGGTGAACCTAAAGAATTCATTGTAGAAGCTGATGAATATGATAAAACTTTTTTAAAATTCACTGTAGATACGGGAATAATAACATCTATAGAACCAGATCATTTAGATATTTACAAAAATCTCGATGCTTTAAAAGATGCATTTAGAGAATTTGCTCATAAAATTAAAAACGAAATTTGGATAGATGAGAATGTGAATTTGCAAATTGATAAAAATATAAACACTTACGGTTTATCAAATAGTTCAGATATCTATGCATATAATATAAGATTAGATGATGGAGCTACTGTTTTTGATATTTATTCTAATTATCATCAAATAAAAATAGAAAACCTACATTTGCATGCAGCTGGTATGCATAATATCAGAAATGCAACTGCGGCGATAGCTATTGCTTTATCAAAAAATATTAATATAGATCAAATAAAAAAAGCCATTAATAGTTATCCAGGTTTAAAAAGACGCCTAGATTTAATTTATAATGGTAAAAATAAAAAATATTATGATGATTATGCACATCATCCTACTGAAATAGATACTTTGTTTGATGCATTAAAAACTTTGTACCCTGATAAAACTTTTTGTGCTATTTTTCAACCTCATTTATATAGCAGAACCTTATATTTAGCTGATGATTTTGCCACTTCTTTATCTAAATGGGATAGAATAATTTTATTAGATATTTATCCAGCTAGAGAACAACCAATAGAGGGCGTTACATCTGAATGGCTATTAAGTAAAATCAACAATAATAACAAATATTTAATGTCAAAAGATGAATTATTAACAAATTTGAGTAATATTAGCGAAGATATTTTAGTAACTATTGGTGCTGGAGATATAGATAGACTCCGTGAACCAATAAAAAATAAATTAATAGAATATGAAGCATAAAAAGTGGTTAATAGCATTAAGTATTATTTTACCAATAATCATAATTATTGGCTGGCTAGTAATTAGAGACAGGTCAGCAGCCACTTCTATTTCTCGAATAGAGATAAATATAAATACAGCAGATACTAATAAAATAATAGATTCTACTTATGTTTTAGATTTAATTTATCAAGTTACTCCCAGAGTAATAGGAGTGATGATAGAGGATTTCCCATTAGATAAGGTTTATCAAACGATTAAGAAATCGAATTTCGTAGAGAATGTACTTTGTAATATCAAATTAGATGGTACATTAAAGATAGATGTTTGGGCACGTTGTCCATTATTGCATATCATTAGTAATAATGGTTATGAATGTATTTTAGACACTTCTGGTTTCGTAATGCCAATACCTGAAAAGTATAATTTATATATTCCTGTAGCTTATGGCAATATTAAAACAAAAGTAAAAATTGGTTCAAAAGTAAAAAATATAAAATCATACACTTACGAATCAAAAGATTTTACAGAATTAGATAAACTCTATTATCTAGCAAAAACTATTAAAAATGATGAAATATCCAAATTGCTTTTTTGGGATATTTATGTAGAAAATCAAAAATCTTTCTATCTATACCCAATTGTTGGCAATCAATATATAAGATTAGGAGATGTAGATCAGCTCGATGATAAACTAAAGAACATCTCAATTTTCTATAATAACATACAACATATTTCGGATATTAGTGATTTTGTTGGATTTGATTTGAGAGTACCACCACAAGTAATAGCAATTAAGCAATTATGAAAAAGATTTTAATTTTAAAAAAATATATAATATGAAAAAACAAATTAATAATTCAGAAGAACGAATCTACGTGGGACTAGATATAGGCACCACAAAATTAGCTATGGTCGCTGGCAAACAAAATGAAGATGGTAAGCTAGAAATCATAGGTTACGAAGTTTCTAATAGCAAAGGAGTGAGAAGGGGAACAGTAATCAATGTTCAAAAAACTGTTGATGGCTTAAAAGAACTCAAAACAAAAATGCGAGATGATTTTGACATAGAGGTGGGAGTAGTACATCTCGGCATAGCTGGCAAATACGTGGAAAGTCTAAATGCAGAACATAGCATTATTCGCAAAAATCCTAGAAGCATGATTACTGAACAAGAAATAAATGATTTTTTAGAAACAGTAAATCATATGCTCAAACAACCCGGTAAAGAAGTCATTCACTTAATACCACAAGAATATATTATAGATGATGAAAGTGGTATAACAGATGTAATAGGCGCTGTAGGAACAAGCTTGAAATGCAAATTTCATGCTGTCGTAGCTGATATGGCTGCAGTAGAAATGCTGAAAACTTGCGTTACTATGGCCGATATGGACATTGCAAACATTATGCTTGAACCCATAGCTTCAGCTAAAGCTGTATTAGAAGAACAAGAAAAAGAAGGTGGCGTCGTCCTAGTAGATATAGGTGGTGGCACTACTGATATAGCAATCATTAAAGATGATATCGTTAGACATACTTGCGTAATACCTTTCGGTGGCGAAGCTATTACTGAAGATCTAAAAAATGGGTTATCTCTTCTAAAAGATGAAGCTGAAATTTGTAAAATAAATTATGGAAATGCTATCCCTGCTGACGTGAATCCTAATGATGTGATCGCTTTTCAAGCAATGAAAAATTGCCCTGCTAGAGAGTTTTCTCTTAAAGCAATTAGCGAAATTATTAGCGCTAGATTAACAGAAATTTTAGAAACAGTAAATTATGAAATAAAATTGTCCGAAATATCCTCTCCCTTTATTGGTGGTATAGTGCTCACTGGTGGTGGTTCATTAATCAAAAATACTACTCAATTATCTTCATACATTACTGGTATGTCTGCGAGAATAGGCAATCCCAGTCACTTATTATCGCATAATACTCCTAATACATTGCTTTCACCACAATATTCTACAGTTATAGGTCTCCTACTAAACGCTATAGAGAATGAAAAGTATAAATTCTCCCAAAATAATAAACTAAACGATACCAAAGTAGCTGCACCACAAGAAAAAAAAGAGAAAAAACGCAAATTTGATATTTTCGGTAATCTATCAAATTTCTTCGATTAAAAAAAATTAAAATTATGGAAAAACAATCATTTGAATTCATATTACCAACATCTGAATCACCCATTATTAAAGTAATGGGAATAGGTGGTGGTGGATGTAATGCTGTCAAACATATGTTTGATAAAGGCATCAAAGGAGTAGATTTTGTTATTTGCAATACAGATGTACAAGTTTTAGAATCTAATCCTATACCTGTAAAAATAAAATTAGGTGAAACAGGATTGGGAGCAGGCTCTAAACCTGATGTAGCCAAAAAAGCTGCAGAAGATAGCTCTGATGATATTAGTAATATTCTGAAAAATAATACTAAAATGCTATTCATCACTGCTGGTATGGGCGGTGGCACAGGTACTGGTGCAGCACCAGTTGTCGCCAAAATTGCTAAAGACTTGAATATCCTTACCGTAGCTATCGTAACTACTCCATTTATGTTCGAAGGGAATGTACGATACCAACAAGCTATGACAGGTATAGACGAACTACGTCAAAACGTAGATGCACTTCTAGTAATACATAATGAAAAACTATTCGATCTTTACCCAGAATTGAAAATTAGCAATGCCTTTTCAATAGTAGATGATATATTATTAACAGCTGCTAAAGGTATAGCAGAAATAATTACCGTTCCTGGAGTAGTAAATGTAGATTTCGAAGACGTAAAAACAGTGATGAAAGATAGTGGAATAGCTTTGATGGGAACAGGATATGCTGAAGGCGAAAATAGAGCTATCAAATCTCTCGAAACAGCTATTCATTCTCCATTATTAAGTGAAATTTCTATAACTGGCGCACAAAATGTATTATTATATATCTCCTATGGCAGTGATGAACTAACTATTAGAGAATTTAATGAAATGACTTCATATCTAAAAAATGAAACTGGTGGCGCCAATGTAATATGGGGCAACTCTTTTAATCCAGAATTAAATGGAGTACAAGTAACTATTATTGCTACAGGTTTTAATGCAAACAATTCTCCAATAAATGCTAATCAAAATTATGAAAATAAAAGTTATAATTCTTTAAATACTGGTGAAGAAAAAATTGGCTATGGTAGAAACTATAAAGATGACCAAGAATTAGAAAAATTCGAAAATGAACCAGCATACATTAGAAAAGGTAAAAAAATAAATTTAAATGCTCCCACAAGTGGTAATATAACCGTTAAAATAAATAAAAATAATACTACTATTGGAGAGAATAATTACTTGTATAAACATGTAGATTAATACGATTCTATTGTAAGGAACTCATCTATTGTCTTACTTTTAATAACAATTTTAGTAAAATATTTTATTATCCTATGATTGTATTATTAATAAAAATTAGGTTCTATAACATTTATTGTGGGTTAATTATTTTACCACAAAGGGCACAAAGATATTATACAAAGTTCACAAAGAGTAGACTAT
>JAPXMM010000045.1:0-15744 GCA_033809015.1 Bacteroidales bacterium | reverse complement strand
TATAAATTGTCGTAGTATGTGCGTGTACCTTCTTTAGTGAGGGCAAAGACATCTGTTGATTCTTCAAAATTTTTTTCCATAATTAAAATCTTTTTGCAAATATATAAACTTTTTAAATCATATATCATATGTATTTCATAAAAATATTTTATCCTAATTGTAAGAACATGTTGAAAACATGTTCTTACAATCTCTTCTCAAAACTATTTAACCTCGAACCCCCCTTTAAACATTTTGAAAAAATAATACTTTTAATATTTAAATTTTAATTTTTAATTATTCATTTTATTGAAAAAATTATATATTTTTGTTAATTAATAACCAATTTTAATATTTTTAATTATGAAAACAAGTTATTTAGCAAAATTCTTTTTTACAATTTTTATTCTTTTTTCATGTATTAATGTGAAATTTTATGCACAATCGTATGATGACAAAAATTTTAATGAAGCTCTTAATTATCTGATTAAGGCGAATTATGATAGTTCTATTCTAATATTAGATGAAATTATAATTAACGAACCTAATAATTTGCTTGCAAATTCTTTTAAAGCTTATATTTATTGTGAAATGGATAAATATGATACTGCTTTGTCTCTTATTGATAAAACTCTTAGCTTTTATCCCGAGAATATTTTGCCTTTATCTTTTAAGGTAAAAGTTTTAGATGCTATGGATGACTCTATTTATGAAAATGATATTAAAAATTTGTTAGCAAAAATTTATTCTATTTCTCCAGTAACTTATTGGGATTTTGTAGGTAAGGGGTATGCTTATTTTCTAGATGGTAATTATAAATTAGCTATTAAACATTATAATAATGCTATTAAGATAAATTCTTCTAATCCTTTCACATATTATTTCAATGGGATATCATATCGGAATATTAATAATTATAAATCTGCTAAAGAAAATTTTAATAAGTCTATAGAGATTTTCCCTAATTCTGTTTTAGCTTATTATAATAGGGCTATTACATATGATTATGAAGACAAATATAGTGAGGCAATGGATGATTTACAAAAAGCTATTGAGATTAATCCACAATTTGCTGATGCTTATAATAGATTAGGTGATATTTATAAAGAATTAGATGACAATAATAATGCTATTAAGTATTATACTAAAGCAATAGAGCTGAATCCCAATAAGCCATATTATTATCTGAATAGAGCAACAACTTTTTATGATGATGATAATACTCCAGCTGCTTTAGAAGATTTAAATAAAATTTTAGAAATCAAACCAGATTATAAAGTTGCTTATTATTTTAGAGCTTCTATTTATTTAGATAATGAAGATTATGAGAATGCCCTTAAAGATTATAATGCAGCTATAGAAACGAACCCTAATGCATATCTGCACAATCATAGAGGACTGGTTTATTTGAATTTAAAAGGATATAATAGTGCTATTATAGACTTCACTAAAGCTATCGAGCTAAGTCCAGATTTCAAATCTGCATATTTCAATCGTGGTTATTCTTATAGAATGCTGAAACAATTTGATTTGGCTATCAATGATATGAATATGGCAATTAAATTGGGCCCTGATAATGAAAATGCTTACAATATAAGGGGTGTTTGTTATTATAATTTAGAAAAATTCGATTTAGCTATTAAGGATTTTAGTAAAGCTATTAAAATAAATCCTAATTATAGTAGTGCTTATTTGAATAGAGGCATGGCATATTATTATACTAATAAATATGAAAAAGCATTACAAGATCTCACACAAGCTATTAAATTGGATCCCCAATATTTAGAGGCATACTATAATAGAGGTACTATATTAAATGCAATGGAACAATATATTTTGGCAATAAATGATTTTAATAAAGTAATAGAGTTAGATCCTAATGATGTAGATGGATATTTCATGAGAGCTATTACATATAAAAATTCTAAAGATTACAGTAATGCAATTAAAGATTTTACTAAATGTATTGATATGGACTCTACAGCTGCTTATATCTATTATCATAGAGCTATAGCTTATCGTTTTTCTAAAGATTTTGATAATGCTCTGAGCGACCTTAACAAAGCTATAGATTTATATCCAGATTATTATTTGGCTTATAATATGCTCGGAAATATTTATTTTGACCAGGAACAATATGATAATGCTCTAAAATATTATCAAAAAGCTATTGAGCTTAATCCAGACTATGTCGTAGCTTATTATAATGTCGCTAATATTTATTATGAACAAGGTAATTATTCAGCTGCTAAAAATTATTATAATAAAATTGTAATTTTAGATCCTAATGGACCTTATGGCAAATATGCTATAAATGTATTGAATAATCTTAAAAATATGGGATATTAATTTTTTATTTTAAATAGGAATATTATGAAAAATTTATTTTGGTTTAATTTAATATTTAGTGTTTTTGTCATTTTTACTTTGCCATTGAGTGCACAAAATCACGATTATACAGTAGATGATGGCATTAGACTCATACAAGCTAATAATTATGACTCTGCTATTATTATTTTAGATAAAATCATTGATAAAGATTCTGCAAATATTTTAGCTCTATTCTGGAAAGCTTATGCTCTAGATATAGTCAATCGTGATAATGAAGCTATGAATTGTTATAATAAAATTTTATCTATTAATCCCAATTATTTACCTGCTATTGTTTATAAATGTAGTTTAGAAAAAGAAATTGCTGATGACAAATTTTCTGAAAAATGCTTTAAAAAAGCTATCTCTATTAAACCAGTTGATTATTTAGATTATCTGGCTCATGGATTAGCTTATTTCTATCTAAAAAATTATCAAAATGCATTGAAAGATTATAATAAAGCCATAGAGCTACGTCCTGATTTTGCTTATAGTTATTTGCTAAAATCAAATATTTTTTTAGAAAATAATAATTATGATTCAGCACTTATTTATGTAGATAAACTATTAAATATAAATCCTTATTACATGAGAGGTTATATTTCTAAAGGATATATTTATTTGAATAAAAATCTATATGACGAAGCTCTGAAAATTTATAAAACAGCTATTGAGCTGAATGATACAGTCTCAAACTTAAATTATAATATTGGGTATATTTATTATGAAAAATCAATTTATGATACTGCTATTATTTTTCTAAATCGAGAACTAAAAATAAATCCAAAGGATATAGATTCATATTTTCTTATTAGTGATATATATATGAATAATAATCTATTAGATAGTGCTATGAAAATCTATAAAATTATTTTAGAAATTGATAGTAATTATGCTTTAGCTTATGATGCTATCGGCAGGGTATATAATGAAAAATTACTAAATGATTCTGCTATTTTTTATTATAATAAAGCTCTAGCTATAGATCCACATAATATAGTGATATATATTGATAAAGCGATTTCTTATGCAGAAATGGGAGAGTATGATTTAGCTCTAAATGAATATAAAAAAGCTATCAAAATAAATCCTAACCCTTTTCAAATTTATTTAAATCGTGGAATACTTTATATGAACTATGAGAAATATGATGATGCTATCAAAGATTTCAATAAAGTCATTAGTTTAGATAGTAATAATTTCTCTGCTTATAACTACCGTGGTTATAGTTATGCATCAAAAGGTGATATGAAAAAAGCTATTAATGATTTGAGTAAAGCTATTATGCTAAAGCCAGATTATGCAGAAGCTTATTACAATAGAGCTCTCGTACATTATTCGTTGGATGAATATTTATTAGCTATTAATGATTGTAAAAAAGCTATACAATATGATTCATTGAACGATTCTTATTATTTATTGAGAGGAATTATAAATTTTGATTTCAATAAAGTAGATTTAGCCTTAAATGATTTCAATAAAGCTATAGAATTAAATCCTAATAATGCAGTAAATTATCTGTATCTTGCCGCCTACTATCACGATGCTAAAGAATATGATTCAGCTATTGCAAATTACCAGAAAGTAATAGAATTAGATTCTACTAATTATCTACCATTAATTAATTTGGCAGATATTTATTATACTACAAGTGATTACGATTTAGCTTTGAAATATGTGAATCAGGTTATAAGTATGCATCCTGAATACACAAAAGCATATTATTATAGAGGAACTATTTTTTTGAATCAAAGTGATTATGCCTCGGCAAAGCGAGATTTTGAGAAATTATTGTCTTTAGATCCTAAAGGAGATTATGGTAAATATGCTGCAGAAAAATTGAAGCTCTTAAAAAATCTTGGATATTGATATTTTAAAATAAAATACCTGATTTCAAGGCTATAGATTATAAGATATTGAGAAAAAATCGCTGTGATTACAATTTTGTCTTATTCCAAATCATTTCCCAATGCGGTATTGATTCGAGCATAAAATATAAAGTAATATTTAAAAATTCATTATCTAAACGATTATTTCTATTTAATAATTTTATAATATTTTCGACTTTTTAGTTTGAAAGTAAAAAAATAGAATAAAAAATTTTGTCAATTAAAAAATTTTTCATAACTTTGCAAAATAATATTGCGGGGTAGAGCAGAGGTAGCTCGTCGGGCTCATAACCCGGAGGTCGCAGGTTCGAATCCTGTCCCCGCTACTAATCACATCTCACAAAGCCAAGTTTAATTCTTTTGGACTTTTAACCACATACTTTATTGTAGTTTTTATCGTAGCACTCGGCTGTATTGTATATCTCCATGTAACTATTTTAGTATCTGGGTCTATTTTGCCGTTGCCCACTGCTATATCAGATACTTCTATTTCTTTCTGCTGAGATATCGGCAATTGGTCCTCGATAATTATTTCGATAGGATATTTTTTATTATTTCTCACTGTTATTTCGAAAGCTCTATTATACTTCACTTTTGAACCTATGACTTGTTTAGCAGTAGAATCTTTAATGACATCTCTATTTACAATTACACTTTTGTCTCTGCCAAGTGATACCTGCATGGTATCTTCTACTTGATATGATGAGATATTTGTAGTGCCTATAAAGCTATTTTCATAATAGATATTTGCAATGCCATCTAAGAAATAGTTTTTGCCCCAATCATAAATATTTGCTATCAAAAATGCATCTGGATCTACCTTGGGTGCAGTATAATATAAATATTTAGCTGGCATCTCGTATGATTGTATATTTACTAATTTTTCTTGATTAGATGGTACATCTATCCTGGCTTCCAAAGTATATTCCATAGATACTGGAGTCTCATAGCTAGTTGCCATCATTGTAGGAGCTGGTGATTTATCTAATACTCTCACACCTTCTACATAAACAACCGTACCTTCTGCTCTTTGTCCTCTGATTCCAGTTTCTGCATATCTTCTAGGACTATAGACACTGAGATACCATGGATATAATTGAGGTTTTTGTTGTGATATGGTAGGATTAGAACTGCTTAGAATAATTTTAGCATTTTGCCAATTTTCGCCAGTAGTTTGATTGATTTGTCCTTTTAATAATAAAGTTATAGGTTTATTTAAATCTGTAAATCTGATGTCATAGCTGGGTATCCATGAGGCATAATTAGTAAAATAAGTTACGCTTAGTTTACCTGTAGTAGCTTTGTCTGCATAAATATTTATCGATATTTCACCTATTGGACGTCTAGCTATAGCCTCATATGAGGCTATTTGATTTTGAATTTTATTGATTACAAGTTGCAAATCTCTATTTTGATTAGATAATTCAATAGTTTTTGTTTTAATTTCTAACAATCTATTATGAAAAAAATCAGCAGCTTTAATAAGCTCAGCTACATTAGTGCCATTTTGAGTACCACCGATAGTTTTATTAGCTTTTATCATAGCTTCTTCATCAGCATAAACTTGTAGGTAAGAATTATTTATATCTACTTTATTTTGCAAAAGCTTTAGAGAATCTTTTAAAACCTTGTATTTAGGATCATTTTCACAATCAGAAAGATAATTAATAGCAGTATTAACAGTTTGTATAGTGAAATCTCCCTGTCCTTTCACAGTGACAGTTTTAGCATTTAAATCATCAGGTAGATTAGAGATGATTATTTTATTATCACCTTTTGATAAAGTTATATTACCAATTCTTGTGATCTGTGAGCCATTCAGAAATACTTTTGCCTCATCAATGGTTGTGTTTACTTTAGCGATATTTTGACTAAATGCCATTATAGGAATGACAAATAATATTAAAACAATTTTTCTCATATTATTATATTTTTGGTAAAGTTAAATAAAAAAACAAAATAAGCAATTATTATGCCAAAGGCAATTATTAAATATTTAAAAAATTTTAATCAATGTATGATGTATTTTAAATAAAAAATCATTACTTATATATCTTTTATATTGTAGTTATGAAATTTATTTATAAATACATTTTTTATAAAATTATATAAATTACTTATAGTATATAAGTTAATAAATAAAAAATTCCTTATAAATTTGCTCTTTGCATATTTTGACAACTTAATTTCCTTAAAAAAATATTTTATTTAAATTTTTTTTATTTAAAAAATTATATTAGGTTTGCACATCAAATAATTAATCTTGATTTAATATTTTTTAAAATTTATTTAAAATGAGGTTTAAATTAGTAATATATATAGATAAATACAAATATGGAGACAGGCTACCTATAAATTATCAATACGAATGCTCGGCTGTCATCTACAAGATATTATCTAAATCTGATGAGCAATTTTCTCAATGGCTGCATGACAATGGCTACACAGCTGATAAAAAACTTTTCAAATTATTCACATTTTCTAGATTACAAATTCCACAATATCAGCTACAAGGCGACAAATTAAAAATATTGTCTGATACTATGGAATGGTATATCTCATTTGTACCCGAGATCAGCACACGCGAATTTATTCAAGGCATTTTTAAAGAGCAAGCATTTACTATAGGCAATAAACAAGTGAAAATCAGCTGTCTTGTGAAAAGTATAGAGATGTTACCACCTCCCAGCTTACAAAAGTCAATGACTTTCGAGACTATTTCACCTATTTGTCTCACACTCAAAAGAGCTAACGGCACCGACGAGTACATCTCACCCACACATCCAATGGCTAACGAGCTAATCAAGCAAAATCTTTTAGATAAATACCAAGCTGCCAATGGTCATGCTCTGGCTGGTGAGGATATACCGTTCTACTTTAAAGTAATATCAGAACCTAAGTCTTCGCTAGTAACTATCAAAGCTGATACACCACAGGAGAGCAAAGTGCGTGGATATAACTGCAGATTTCAGTTGACTGCACCAGAGGAGCTGATGCGAATAGCATATGATGGAGGCATAGGCAGCAAAAACAGCATGGGTTTTGGGATGGTGAAAGAATGGAAAGAAAAAATAAGAAAAAATATAAGAAATGAGCTTAGATACAGTACTTCAGATAGGTAAATTTTACAGACAGGATAAGAATGCATGGAAATATCATGAACAGATTATTCAAGTAATGAAAGATGTTGATGTTTTATCGAGAAAAAAAGATAAAGAGGGGAATTTAATAATTACAACTTTTTATGAAGTTCCTGTAATAGACAAAGGAGAGGAATTCTTTTTCGATTTAGAAAACAAATCAGAAATACTAGATGAGGATAAAAAGAATAGCCTTTATTATTTAAATTTTAAAACCTCTAAAAAAGATTCAGCTAAACGATATTTGCTGGGAGATATAGTATATTCTTGCTATACTGATGGGAAAGGGAACTTAGTAGAAAATGGCAATTATCGGATGCATGGAAATTGGGAAAATAAATCTTCTTTTCTTTTGTGCGAAGAGGTTGCGAATGGTATGGATAATATATTTATACAGAAATTTAGAAATGAGTTTAGAAATAAAATTTCAAAGATTGAAAATCTTTTGAATACCCATAAATCTATTGTTATTCATTTTAATTTTGATGGGAAACGTTGGCTTGATATACCCGAAATTATTGATGTTATTGATAACAATCTTATTATTAACTTAGTAAAAGAATATCCGGAAAGTGAAAAAGTTGTATTAGATAAATATTTATATAAAACATTAGGTGGTGTAACGCCTGGTTTTAGTGATAAAAATAAATATAAAAATAGATTATTTACAAGAGATGAAATTATTAGTTTAATGTATGCTGGTAAAGCTTCTGAAAGCCCGATTGTAAGATTTGGAAGCATTGGCATTATAGCATTACCTCACTCAGAAAAGCTTACTCCAGAATCAGTTATTAACTTTTTTGAGCGCAATAAAAATACACAGAATAATAAAATAAAAGAAGAGATCAATAAAGAAAATAATGTTGTTGATGCTGCAATTGAACGTGAAGATTTTGATTTTTTCTTTAAAGATTTCGTTAATAACGATTTTGACGATGCAGTAAAATTTGATATTGTATTTACAAATATTCCTGCCTCATCCGCCGGTGTATATGCTGACTTGATTGAAGTTTCTGATGTGGAAAAAAGTCTTTTAAAGTTCGTAAATAAAAAAATAAGAGATATAGCTATAGAAATTGAAAACATAGCGAACTCAGAATTTCCTAATATGAAATCAAAGATTAATTTACAAATTGGATCAAGTTTTAAGAATATATTCGGAGATGTAAGCAAAGAGAAAAAGAAATTTCAGTCTCATCTCTTAAAAGTACTTCCTCAAATTTATACTGACAACTATTATGATGATCCCTTATTATTACCAACATTTATTAATAAGGTTGAATACAATATTAGAGAAGGAAGTAAAAGTTTTGCAACCTTAAAATATGATTTTTATTTTTTAATGAACATACAAAAAAATAATCCGCTTATGAAAATTACAGAATCAAAAAGCTATGCCATGGGAAAGAATTTAGGTATAATGGCCAGACAATTTGCCGCATGGCGGGACGACTGTCCTATTAAATCATTTGAAAAGTCCTATGTGGGAAATCTTTCTCGCAGAATTTCATCTATTGAAGAATTGATAAAATTCGCTTCATTCATAAATGAAAAATTGGTGATACATGAACGTCTATATCCTGAGGTAAAAAATGCTTATGAAGAACTGGTTGAGATCATTAGAAACTTTGAAAATGAAAAATATAATAAATATAACTGTGCCTTAGGTTTTTTTGAAAGCTATTATGAAACAAAGGCAAAGTCAGAAAATAATACAGAAAATAATTAATCATAAATAATTTAGAAATGGAAAATTTAATTGAAAAATCAGAAATTCTTTTTTTGTACGAAAGTAAATTCACAATTCCCAATGGTGATCCTTTTACAGGGGAGCAACGTTATGATGATGAAACTAAACATATTTTGGTAAGTGATGTAAGAATCAAACGTTTTGTTAGAGATTATTTTATTGATCAAAACGAAATCACTCCGGATAAATATGAAGTATTTGTCTTCAATGATAAATCACAAATAGCTGAAGGAAGTAAAGAATCAGGAGCTTCAGCTCGTATGCAATCTTTGTGGAAAAAATATTATCCAGACAAGAAACCGGATAAAAAACAATTGCTGAAAGCAGCATTAGGGCTTTTAAAAAAATGTATTGATGTTCGTTTATTTGGAGGAATATCAACAGAAGAAGGTGCTGCAGTAAATATTACAGGACCTGTCCAGTTTGCATTATTAAATCCTTCTTTAAATAAAGTAGATTTAAGAATTCATCAGAATACATCTGTATTTTCATCAAGTGCAGATAAATCAAGAGGAGCAATAGGTACAACAACAGTAGTTCCATATGCTTTGAATCAAATTCATGGTTGGATTAATCCGTTTTCAGCAATAAAAAGTGGTCTAACTCAAATGGATATAGATGAACTTTTTGCTGCTATGTGGAACAGTATTAATAATGCGAATACACGTAGTAAATCCAATCAAAATTCTGTATTATTGATACAAATAGTTTATAGTGATTCCAACGATAAACTTTATGGTACAGACAAACTAATCTCGATTAATTCCGATAAGGAAGAAGAGCAAATACGTGAAATGGATGATTATTCTTTAGATTTTACCAAACTGGCTGAGAAAGCAAGTTCAGATATAATTAAAGAAATTAGATATTATACTGAAATACCTACAATAGAAACGGCAATAACTAATTTAAATATTGAAAAAATTCAACCAATGATATTAATATCATGAAAGGTGTCAAATTGCATATTAGTGGTAGCTGGGGACAATTCCGTCGTCCGGATACGAATAATAATCCGCTTTCTCATGATTTTATTACCAAAACAGCTTTAATAGGAATGATTGGAGCTGTTTTAGGAAAAAATAGAGAGGAAATGAAATCATTATTTCCTTTATTAAGTAAAGATTTAAAATATGGTGTTCAATTAAATAATGAGGTAAAAAAACAATCTTGGGGATTTACTTTCAGAAGTGTAAATAATGCATGGGAAAAATCTCCAAAGCAAATGGAGATAATACGAAATCCCGACTATACGGTGATGATTTGTCTTTTGGATGATGCAGCCGAAACAAGTAGAGAAATATATTATAATTTTATTCAGAGTTGCAAGAATAGTAAGTCTTGTTTTGAGCCCGTTTTAGGTTTGCATAATTGTCCTGCCGAGATCGAATTTATAGAAGAAGGATATTTTGAGTTTGTTCCCGATGGAGAGTTTTCAACCAAAGGCTTTATAACCAATAAACATAAGCCGAGAGAAATTAAGGAATTAAATTTCAGAATAGGCTTTGATAAAATTCCTACTTTTCAGAACGATGATTTTTGGAATTTACCAGAAGAATATGTTGCTGTAATTTACCCTTCGAATGATAAAGAATTAACGGTAAGTGGAGAACATTATATTTTTAATAATAATTCCAAATGGTGCTTGATTTGAATTTTCTATCTCATCCTGACAAAACATTAGAGGAGCATATTTGTGGGGTTATTGAAAAATCCCGCAAATATTCTTCCTTGCCCATTGTGGAAGTAGCTTCGTTATTTCATGATTTGGGTAAAATAAATCCGAATTTTCAAGCAAAGCTTAAAGGTGATCAAGTACGAGGTTACTCGCATCATGCTTATCTTTCTGTGTTGGCTTTTGTGTATTGTTTCAAGGCAAATCAGCAGGGAATAATGAATTCCTTACAAGCTAAGAACATGGAAGATTGCATACTTAAAATTTTACAAATCGTCACAATTGTAGCATATCATCATGGAGATATTCCTAATTTAGAAAAAATGCTTAATATGGACGAAATTGAGTCCGCTGCAGATTTTTTGAATAAAAACACGTTACCTTTCTGTGATTTTTTGACTAAAAAATTAAATCGAAATTTCAAACCTTTCTCAGTGGATTTTGATGAACGGGAATTTAGAAGGGTTGCGAAATATAATTCGATTGTTCATGAAAAAAAATGGAGAAATAATGCTTTAGATAATTTTTTGAATACACAATTTGCTTTTGCAAGCTTAATACAAGCAGATAAGCGGGATGCGGGAAAAAACGTTTATTTTGAAACAGAAGAAAAAATTGCTCATTCAATATTAGAAATAGATTGTTCGCTTGGTAGAAAATTTAAGACACATGAGTCTGAAGCCAATCCAACAAAATTGAATCAGCTGCGAACAGCTATTAGAATTGAGGCAACTGAAAATATAGAAAAATATTTAACACAAAATAAGCGTATTTTTACGCTTACAGCACCTACCGGTGCGGGGAAAACATTTACTCTTCTTTCACTTGCAAGGCAAATACAAAAACAAAAAGGAAATTTGGGAATAATTTATACTTTACCATTTTTGTCTATTACCGAACAAGTTCAAAACATTTTAAAAGAAGATTTAAATGTTGATTATTTGGCTATTAATTCTAAAACACAAAATAACAATATCGAAGAAGCCCAAAAGGCTTACGAATTCGATCCAACCAATGAAAATTTACAACGATTGATACAACTTGATTTTGCAGAACAAACATTTGATCATCCTTTTATTGTTACAACTTTTGTTCAATTATTTGAAACATTAGTGAGTAATAAAAATAGTGTTTTATTAAAATTACCAAATTTTTCAAATCGTATTTTTCTAATAGATGAATTTCAATCCATACCACCCCGTTTGTATATTTTCTTTTCAGCTTTATTGGATGATTTTTGTAAAAAAAATAATTCGTATGCAATATTTTCTACTGCTACCATGCCAAAATTAGATTTTCCAATCAAAAATTATCTACCGGATGAAAAGAAGCCAGAATTATTATTTGAAGATTATCATTTGCCAATAGAATTGACTGAAGCTGACAAATATTTTAGTCAATCCGTTTTCAACCGCTATCAGATTGATTGGATAGATAATGATAATTTTTTAGTGAATGATCTTGCTGAGCATATTATTAATCAAGGCCAATCTTGCCTTGTTATTTTGAATACGATAACAGACACCAAGTCGCTATATGATGAATTACTTGCGAGGTTAACTGACATACAAATTATACTTATAAATACACATTTTATTCCTGAAGATCGCATAAAAAAAATCGAAACAGCTAAAAACTTATTAGAATCAGAAAAACAAATTATTTTAATATCCACTCAATTGATTGAAGCTGGAGTAGATATTGATTTCCCAATAGTATATCGTGATTTATGTCCACTTCCAAGCCTTGTTCAAAGTGCTGGTCGTTGCAATCGAAACAAGAAAATTGATAAAGGACAGGTTTATTTTTTTCAATTACAAAAAATGCAAGGAAAACCAAGTTCGGAAATAATTTATAAAAAAGAAGCGGCTGAATTTTTAAAGTTTTCAAAAAAAGAAATTCAAAATGGTATAGAAGAAAAAGATTTGTTTAAGATTCAGTCAAAGTTTTTTGATTTTATTAGAGATAATTTAACAATTGGAGATTTTGATTACGGATTTAATCAACATTCAAATATGATCGAATGTATTAATAAAGCTCAATTTGAAATACTAGGAAAATTTCAACTCATAAATAAGGATATATTCGGAGAACAATACAGATATTATATACCGAAAGATGATAACGATGATACTTACGATCAATTAGTTGAAATACTGTCCATTTTAAAAAATTCAGAAACCTTTGAGCAACGGAAACAAATCAAAATTCGTTTGAATTATGGATTAAAAAAATTAGAGAATAGAATTCTTAATATACGAATAACAAATAATCAAACAGCACCCTTATATTCAAACGGTAATGAAAATTTTGGAATTAGAGTGTTGTCAGATTTAACTAAATATTCTTATGATAAAGGATTAGAACTGGGAACTGAAAATCAAATGTTATAATGGGTCAGGTAACAGGTACACTTGTTTCTTATTATTTCTATTGCAAACGGAGGATGTGGCTCCATGCTAATGGAATCAATATGGAGGATACCAGCGATTTAGTTTATGACGGCAAACTCATTCACGAAACGAGTTATCCGCAACGTTCGGAGCGTTATGAAGAAGTGGAAATAGATGGCATAAAGATTGACTATTATGATGCCCGTAATAAAGTGATTCATGAGATAAAACGCTCCGATAAAGTGGAAGAAGCGAATATCTGGCAAGTGAAATATTACATTTATGTGCTGGAACGCAATGGGGTGACTGATGTAAGCGGATTGTTGGAATACCCGGCGCTGCGCCAAATAACTAAAGTAGAGCTGACGAATGTCGACCGACAGAAAATGGCTGAGATTGAAAAGGAGATTACGGAAATTATTCAATCTGATGAGTGTCCACCAGTGATCAATGCTAAGATATGCAAAAACTGCAGCTATTACGATTTTTGTTATGTGAAAGAAGAAAATATATATGATAAATGATAACAAAAGTAAGTTGTGAAAACACAAAAAAATAAATATATGGGCGAGATAGATTATAATGAAATGTTTAGAGAGCGGACTAAAAAGTTAGCCATAGACATTATCACTGAATTGTCTAAAATAAAATATACTGATGAAAATTCTATAATTAAAAAACAAATAATACGCTCGGCTACGTCGGTGGCTGCTAATTATAGAGCTGTGTGCAGGGCTAGCTCTAATAGAGAAAGATATGCCAAAATGTGCATTGTGGTTGAGGAAATAGACGAAACTGTTTTTTGGCTTGAACTTATAAAAGATCTCAAAATATTACCACAAGATAAAGTAAATGAATATAAAAATGAAGCCGAAGAAATACTTAAATCTACATCGTCATATAAAAAGAAACTCTCAAAATCATTATAATGCAATTAAAATTTTCACATTATCACTCATCACTTATATTACTCATCACTCATTTCTCTATCACCCATCAATTATAAAAAATTATGAAAAAGACCTATTACTTATTCAACCCAGGCACGATGGAACGCAAAGACAATACTTTGAAGTTTACGCCAGTAGAATATGATGAGAATGGCAATGAACGCGAAGGCAAACCACGTTATATACCTATAGAAGACGTTTCTGAATTTTATGTCTTTGGCTCTCTACGTGCTAATAGTGCTCTGTACAATTTTTTAGGACAAAAAGACATAGCAGTACATTTTTTTGATTATTACGAAAACTACACAGGCTCATTCATGCCAAGAGATGGGCTATTATCTGGTAAAATGATATTAGCACAGACCGCTGCCTATCAAAACAAAAGGAAACGAATAGAGCTAGCTCGCAAATTTGTAGAAGGAGCATCTTTTAATATGGTTAAAAATCTAAGATATTACAATAACAGAGGCAAAGACTTAGAAGAATTGATAATAAAAATCGGACAATACACTGATGCATTGCCACAGGCTGATGATGTAGCTGAGATAATGGGGTTAGAGGGCAATATTAGGCAAATATATTATGAAGGTTTCGATTTAATAATTAATGATTTCAGTATGGAGGGTCGCAGTAAGCAGCCACCACAGAATGAAATAAATGCATTGATATCATTTGGTAATATGATGTGCTATAGTCAGTGTCTCAGAGCTATACATCAAACACAATTAAACCCTACGATTAGCTATTTGCATACACCTGGCGAGAGAAGATATTCGCTATCACTAGACATTTCTGAGATATTTAAGCCAATATTAGTAGATAGGGTGATTTTCAGATTATTAAATAAAAGAGAAATACAAGCTAAACATTTTAATAGCAAATTAAATAAATGTTTATTAAATCCTAATGGAACAAAAATATTCGTACAAGCATTTGAGGAAAAGCTAAATGAGACCATAAAGCATCGCTCCTTAAAAAGGAATGTTAGTTACAAACATTTGATAAAGCTCGAATGCTATAAACTGAGCAAGCATCTATTAGGATTAGAAGAGTACAAACCTTTTAAAATGTATTGGTAGCTATGTATGTAATATTAGTATATGATGTTAATGAAAAGCGTGTAGCCAAAATGCTAAAGCTATGTAGGCGATATCTCAATTGGATACAAAATTCTGTATTTGAGGGAGAGATCACAGAGGTAAAATTAAAAGAATTAATAATTTTGGCAGAAGATATAATGAATTTAGAAGAAGATTCATTAATAATATTTAGTAGCAGAGCAGAAAAATTTTTAGATAAGCAAATAATAGGTATAGAGCGTAGTAGTATAGATAATTTTTTATAAGTTAGGTTGTCAATCTATGAAATTTTAGAAATAAAAATGATAAAAAATATAAGTAAGTTAATTGAAATATTGAGAGATAGTAGGAAATATTAAGTTGTCAATGTCCAGGGATTTTCATATCTTTGCACATTGACGACTTTTTATTATAAAAAATGCTTTTTTTATAATGTCGAAAGCCAGATTTTAAGCCATTAATAATAGGTGATGGCGACGGCTTTTAATCGCACCATAAGGAATTGAAATGGGGTAATAC
>JAPXMM010000044.1:0-16204 GCA_033809015.1 Bacteroidales bacterium | reverse complement strand
CATCAGTTTTCCATTCTGTCCAACCTTTTTGTGGTTTGTGAACTCTATATCTTATAATAATCTCTGCTGCAGAAATTTCTTGTTTAATTTTCCATCCTATAGCAAATGATGTAAAAACTATTGGTGTTTTCACGTTTATGAGTTGATTGGTCTTAGATTGAGCTTCATCGATTTTTACTATTTGTATATGATGTAGGTCACTCTCCTCATCATAAATCACTTCATTGTATTGCCCAAATGATAAAATATTAGCTAATACAAATAACAATAATAAAAATATACGTTTCATATTAAAATATTTTTGTTTTATAATGCAAATTTATATAATTTTTTCAATTTTGCTATATAAAATTAATAATATATAATCATTAATTATAAAGCACTTGTCCTATTAAGCTCTAATAAATAATTACCGTCAGATATAAAATGTAAAATATAATATTTGTCAGCAATAGTTCCTGTATTTAATGTAGTGGAATTAGTTTTTATACCTGTAGAAAAAGTTAAGGTTTTACTGCTTGTGCCAGAAGATTTGATTATTAGATAAATATATTGCCCAGCGACATAATTTGTTGCAATAATAGTAGCATTATGCTGAGCCGTTAAGATAAAAATATTGGCTTTTGAACAATCTATATTAATAGTAGTATTTGAAGTTAACATAACTGGTGAAGTATTAAAATTTTTTTCTACAGTAAGCATAGATTGAGGATTTTCTGTACCAATGCCCACATTCCCTTTAGAAGTAATTCTCATTCTTTCTGCACAATATTGTAAAATTGTATCATTAGTAAAAAATCTAAGATCTCCAGATAATTTTGTGGAATCTTTTATTGCTGTTAAATAACTTTCTATAACAGCAGTACGTCTATCACTAGGATCACTAACAGAAGAATGGAAATTTAATTCTCCTACTTTTGTATTAGATGTTATTTTATTGGAGCCTAATTGTAATAATCCAAAATCATTTATAGTATTACCACCATCATAAATGCTTAAAAGAGTAGGAGTGGATCCTCCTGGATATGGCGTTGCCCAGGCAGTTCCTATGCCTACCCTAATATTTGTTACCGTTGGATCTGCTTTTATTCTTATTCGTTCTATATTATTTGTTTTAAATGCCAAGTCTTTAGAGTCTATTGTGCCAACAAAATTATTTGATGGATTTGTGTTGTAATTACCACCTAATAACCATACTTTATTATATTCAGCCATTCTCACCCAACTATCTACTCCTGTCGTATCCCAGTAGTAAAAACCTGGAAATACATTATATGGTACTGTGCCAGAGGTATTTGTATTGTATATTAATAAACTTTGTGCTGGCGATGAAACAGGAGTTGTTGCTGTTGTACTTTGAATTGCTACACGTGGTATTAGCAATCCTTTGTCTGCAAAATTTATTTCTAATCCTGCCGATGTGTCAGGTATGAAAAATGAAGAGCTAATACCTACATTTTGTGCTATCCCTTGTACATTAATAATAACTAATACAGAGATGATAATTAACGATTTAAAGGAATTTATCTTTTTCATAATTTTTATTTATTTATATTTTCTTTTACAAATTTACATATTTATTTAAATATATATATAATTTGATATTTTTTATAAATGATACTTGTATTTTATACTATTAATTAATAAAATAAATATTTCTAAAATTTAAATAAAAACAAATTCTTTAGAATAAAACTAAGAAAATTATAAAAAAAAACTCCCTATTCCTCATTTAATTTTTTTTATTACTTTTCTATTACTTAAAGAGATATATAACTCAGAAATATCTTTTAATGAAATTAATGTTAATTTTTTATTAATTAATCAAAAATTATTTTTTATTTTTGCATAATCAATAAAATATAATTAAAAAAATGTGTGCAGAGAAAGTTTTATTTACTGAAACAGAATTAAATAATTTGATGACTCGATATCATTTTTCAGAAGAAATGATGAATATAGTAAAGAATGAAAATCTTTTGCCTTTGAGTTTGTTGTCTAGGTTACAGACAGCTTATCCACAATATTCATTAATGAAAAATCCTAATAAGATAGATTTTAATGAAAAAGAAAGATGGGTAGGGCTAAAAGGCTTTAGAGAAATAGTAGATAAATTAGCAAAGCATGGTGTTATAATAGACAAAGTGACAGAAAGAGAAGTGTTTATTCATGTATATAGATTTATGGTAACTGCACACGTGCTAAATTTAATTGATTGGAATAATTATCAAAATGATCCTTTA
Organism: Bacteroidales bacterium; assembly: GCA_033809015.1. GTDB lineage: Bacteria > Bacteroidota > Bacteroidia > Bacteroidales > DTU049 > DTU049. Next base: position 13,961 of record JAPXMM010000044.1, on the reverse strand, counting down.
TTTTATCTTACTTTTCCACAGCCAGATATGGTTCGTGAGCATGCTAGACAAAAAATATTAGCTGCTAAAACAGATGAAGAGATAGAAGTAATAGTAAAAGATTATATCAAAGAGACTAATCCTCACGATGGTAAACAGAAATTGAATAAACCCACATATATTAATGAAAATGGAGAATTAGAACTTTTAGATGGTTTACAGCATAAATATTCACCTGTAGTTTTGATATTAGATGAGCAAACACAAAATTGTTTTGGTTTTTGTACTTATTGTTTTCGTCATGCTCAGGTGAGAGGCGACGAAGATATGTTTGCTCAGAAAAGTATAGAACAAGTAATCGGCTATTTGAAAAGACATAAAGAAATTACTGATATTTTGATAACAGGTGGTGACGCTGGCTACATCACTCCTGCCAGATACAAAGAGTACGTAATTCCTATTATCGAAGATCCAGAATTATCTCATATCAGAACTGTTCGCCTCGGCACTCGAGTGCTTAGCTATTATCCAGAGAAAATTTTGTCTCATAAATATGATGAAATGTTGAATTTATTCAAATTGCTTTATGATAATGGTGTGCAACCAATGATAGTTTCTCATTTCTCTACTCCAAGAGAAATCATGAATATCACTACTATCGCTGCTATTCGTAGATTAAAAAGCTATGGTGTGAATCTCAAAAGTCAAAGTCCTATCATGAATCATATCAGTATGTACGAAGATGAAAATGGTAATATTGATGTAGATCGCTCTGCTCAGAATTGGATAGATTTAGCTAATATCTTTGCTATGCTTGGCGTCAGTTTTCATGCTATGTATATACCGCGTCCTACTGGTGAAGTGGCATATTTCACTCGTCCTTTATCAGATATTAATAAAGTATTTAATAAAATTTACAAAAGTTTAGCTTCTGTTAATCGTCCTACCAGATATATTACTATGACTTTGTCTGCTGGTAAAATTTCTCTTTTAGGTGATACTAAAATAGATGATGATAGAATATTTGTACTTAAATTTAATGAAGGTAGAGATATGAATTGGTGCGATAATGTTTATTTCGCAGAATATGATGAGATCACTAGTAGTATGGCTGAGCTGAAACCATATAAAGCTGATAAATTTTTCTATGAAGATGAATTAGAAGAAATAGAAAACAATTTAGAAAAAAATATTTTAGAAGCTCAGAAACATCATAAAATTTCTGAAAGATAATATATAATTTTATTCATCATGATTAATAAAGTCTTTAAAACACCTAATGAAGCAGTAGCAGACATTTTTGATGGTGCTACAATTATGATAGGTGGATTTGGTGAGGCTGGTAGTCCTATTGAGTTGATTCACGCATTAATTGATCAAGGAGCAAAAAACTTAACTATCATCAGTAATAATGCTGGCAGCGGACATGTGGGATTAGCAGCATTATTAGAACATAAACGAGTTAAAAAAATCATCTGTTCTTATCCTAAAACAACTTTTTCAGAAGTTTTTCCTGATTTATATTGCAATGGAGAAATAGAATTAGAATTAGTCCCTCAGGGGACATTAGCCGAACGTATTCGCTGTGGTGGTGCTGGCATACCAGCATTCTATACTCCTACAAGTGTAGGAACACCATTAGCAGAAGGTAAAGAAATTAGAGAATTTGATGGTAATCTATATGTTTTAGAATATGCTTTAAAAGCTGATTTCTCGCTTGTGAAGGCATATCATGGTGATAGATATGGCAATCTAATTTATTACAAAACAGCTAGAAATTTTAGTCCCATAATGTGTATGGCTGCTAAAGTAACTATTGCTCAAGTCAATAAAATTGTTGAATTAGGCGACATAGACCCTGAGATCGTAGTTACTCCTAATATTTTTGTGCAAAGAGTAGTAGAGGTAGCTAATCCTTTACACGAGCACGTTTTAGTTAGGCAAAATAAAAAATATCCATGGACAGAATAAATATTGGATGGAGTAAGGAAGAAATGGCAAAATTAGTTGCCAATGATATTCCTGATGGCTCTTATGTGAACCTTGGCATTGGTATCCCAGAATTAATAGCTAATTATATACCTCATGGTAGAGAAGTCATCATACATACAGAAAATGGCCTTTTAGGTGTAGGCCCTGCTCCAGCACCTGGAACAGAAGATTTTGATCTGATAAATGCTGGCAAAAAACCTATTACTGCCATCAAAGGAGCTTGTTATTTTCATCATGCGGATAGTTTCGCTATGATACGTGGTGGCCATCTAGATTTTACTATCTTGGGAGCATATCAAGTATCTCAAAATGGTGATTTAGCTAATTGGTCTACTGGTAGTCCAAATGATATTCCTGCTGTCGGCGGGGCAATGGATCTAGTACAAGGTGTTAAAAATGTTTTTGTTATCATGAACCACACTACTAAAGATGGAAAACCTAAAATTGTTAAAAAATGTTCTTACCCATTAACAGGTCTCAGCGTAGTATCTCGCATTTATAGTGATTTGGCTATTATCGATGTTACTCCTAATGGATTGAAAGTTAGACTCCTGGCACCAGATATTGATGAAATTACTCTACAAAATAAAACTGAAGCTGAGTTAATTTTTTAAAAGATTGTATTATCTATCTAATTTTTTACAACAATAAAATAAAAAAATATGACACAATTTAAAAAAGACGAAATTTTATATGAAAGAGCCAAGAAAGTATTACCTGGTGGAGCAAGTCGTAATCAGGTATTGCGTCAGCCACATCCTGTTTATGCAGCAAATGCTAGCGGATCTTATTTAACAGATGTTAATGGGAAACAATATATAGATTTCTCAGCAAATATAGGTTCATTAATTCACGGTCATGCTCACCCTCAAATTATCGAAGCAACATATGAACAAATGAAAAAAGGTACCGCGTATATGGTGGCTACTGAGGTAGAGGTGGAATATGCTGAATATATGATAAATAGGATTAAATCTTTTGAAAAAATTAGATTTTTAAACTCTGGTACAGAAGCTGTCATGCATATGACAAAAGTTGCAAGAGCTTTTACTGGAAGGTCCAAAATAGTAAAATGTGAAGGAGCATATCATGGCACTTATGATGTTATAGAAGTAAGCGAAAAGCCTAATCCAACCAATTGGGGTGATAAGAAACGACCTAATTCCGTACCACATACTTCTGGTGTTCCAAAAGGTGTTTTAGAGTCTGTAGTGATAATTCCTTTTAATGATTTAGAAAACACTATGAATATTCTAGAAGAGAATAAGGATAATTTAGCTTGTGTAATAATCGATCCTATGCCTCATAGAATTAATATGGTGCCAGCTAGCAAAGAATATATAAATACAATATACAATTGGACTAGAAAAAATGGCACTTTATTATGTTTTGATGAAGTGATAACTTTTAGAGTTCTCTATTCTGGTATGCAGGAATGTTATGATATACAACCTGATCTTACTTCTTTAGGTAAAATAATTGGTGGTGGATTTCCTATTGGTGCTTTTGGTGGTAGAAATGATATTATGGATGTGCTAGATCCTATTGGTCAATATTATAAATATCCTCTTTCTGGAACATTCTCTGCTAATCCTATTTCTCTAATTGCTGGCTTGACAACAATGAAACTCTTTGACCAAAATGCTGTAAATAATTTGAATGCTTTGACAGACAAAGCTCGTTCTATGATAAGCGAAGCTATTAAAATAGCTCAAGTTCCTATATCTATGTCTGGTAAAGGCTCTATTATTAGGTTACATTTCGCTGATAAAGTACCAATAGATTATCGTGAAAATTATTTTAATGAGTTGAACCAAAAAGAAGCTATTAAAAGATTTTTAGATTATTTGTATGATCATGGGATAATCTGTGTAAATTCACTTACATTTTTCTTTAATACCACTATGACTGATAAGGAAATTAATATTTTAGCAGATACCTTGCTAGATGCTTTCAAAGAAGTAAAACCATATTTAAAATAATTATGCGAACAGCTTATATTTGTGATGCTATCCGCACACCAGTAGGTAAATATGGCGGTTCATTATCAAGTGTTAGAGCAGATGATTTAGCTGCACTAGCGATTAAAACATTGTTATCAAGAAATAACAATTTAAATCCAGATGAAATAGATCAAGTGATTTTGGGTTGTTCCAATCAAGCAGGAGAAGACAATCGCAATGTAGCCCGTATGGCTTTGCTTTTAGCAGGATTACCATATACTATTCCTGGTGTTACGGTAAATCGTCTTTGTGGCTCAGGTATGGAAGCTATAGCTTATGCTTCGTTACTCATTGCCACAGATAATGCTGATATTATTTTTGCTGGTGGTGTAGAGAATATGAGTAGAGCTCCATATGCCATGAATAAAGCCGAAAAAGCTTTTGCTCGCAATGTGACTATTTATGATACTACTCTCGGATGGCGTTTCCCTAATCCTATTATGGAAAAAATGTATGGGTTAGATAGTATGGCAGAAACCGCTGAGAATCTGGCAGATGAAATGCACATTTCTCGTGAAGATCAAGATTATTTCGCTTTTATGAGTCAAAAAAAAGCACTTGACGCTCAAAAGAATGGCTTTTTTTATGAAGAAATATTCCCAGTTACTATCAATCAACCTAAATCTGATCCCATAATTTTTGATAAAGATGAGCATCCCCGTGAAACCTCTCTTGATAAATTGGCAGCTCTAAAACCGATAACTAGAAAAGATGGTACTATTACAGCAGGCAATTCATCAGGTATTAATGATGGTGCTGCTTGCTTATTGATTGCTTCTGAAAATGCTATAAAAAAATATAACCTAAAACCTCTTGCTCGAATAGTAGGTTCACAAGCAGCTGGTGTACCTCCTAGGATTATGGGAATAGGGCCAGTGCCAGCTACTAATAGATTATTTGAAAAGTTAAATCTAAGTTTTGATGATATAGATTTAATCGAGCTAAACGAAGCTTTTGCAGCTCAATCATTAGCTTGCATAAGAAGTTGGAACTTACAAGAAGATGATCCTCGTATTAATCAGCAAGGTGGTGCCATAGCTCTCGGTCATCCATTAGGAATGTCTGGAGCCAGATTAGTAACTACAGCTGTATATCAATTAAAACGAAATAATTTAAAAAGAGCTCTTGCTACTATGTGTATAGGAGTAGGACAAGGTATAGCGATGATTTTAGAAAAAATATAATTTCTTATAAAGTTTTTGAAATAGGCGTTTAGATAATAAAGTTTCCCAAATATTTCTTATTAATATAATAGCTTTAAAATTAATTTTCTACCCGGATTAATACTGTATTGGGAAATGATTTGCCATAACATAAGCAAGCTGTGTAAGGTAGAAGGGTTTACACTGTTTGAGCAAGCTTTAGCTTGCGAGTTTGTAAACCCAATGTGTGATTGCGTAGTTTTATCAAATCATTTCCCCAGCGGAGATTTTTCTTAATTTCTTTCTTTGCATGGTTGGGAAAGAAAGAAATTAACAAGAAATATTTTAAAACAAATAAATTACATTCCTATAAAATATAGCTTTACTTATATTCAAAGTAATAATTAAGTTATTAATTAAACGCCTATTTAAATTATTTAATATTATTCTCTTATTTTTTATTTTCAGTATATACTTGTAATTTTGCAAAAAATTACTATTATGACTAAATTAAGTGTTAATATTAATAAAATAGCTACTATTCGTAATGCGCGTGGAGGTAATATACCTGACGTCACTCTAGCAGCTATCAATGTACAACGCTTCGGCGCTCATGGTGTAACCGTACATCCTCGTCCAGACGAAAGACACATTAAATATAGCGATGTTTATGCTATCAAGCAAAATATATCCGTTGAGTTCAATATTGAAGGGTACCCTAATGATAGATTCCTTAATTTAGTAAAAAAAGTGAAACCTACTCAGGTAACACTCGTGCCAGATCCTCCTGACGCCCTCACTAGCAATGCAGGATGGGATACTTTTCAATATTTTGATTTCCTCTCACAAGTAATCTATGATTTAAAAAAGTCAGGTATTAGAACTTCTATTTTTGTAGATACTGATATTGATAATATCAAAAATGCTGCTAAGACAGGTACTGACAGAATAGAGCTCTATACTGAACCATATGCAAAATATTATGATGTGAATAGAGAAAATGCTATTAAGCCATTCATTTATGCAGCTAATGCAGCAACAGAAGTAGGACTAGGAGTAAATGCTGGCCACGATCTTAATCTAGATAATTTGAAATTTTTTTCTCAAAATATACCTGATCTTCTTGAAGTTAGCATTGGGCACGCTCTCATTAGTGATGCTTTATATTTTGGACTGCAAAATACAATTCAAATGTATTTAAATGAACTCGGTTATTGATTACAACTTATGTAGATGGATTATTTAAAATTAGAAAAATGCCAAATTCTTTTTCAATTAACGATAGTCCTTTGCTTAGTTATAAATATATCAAAGCAAAAAATAATAGCGATCAAAATTTATTAATACTACATGGATTATTAGGTTGTGCAGATAATTGGTTACCACAAGGACAAGTATTTTCTGAGTGTTATAATGTCATAATCCCAGATATAAGAAATCACGGTAATTCTTTCCACAATAAATCTATGACTTATGAGGATATGGCTAATGATATTCTACGGTTAATTGATTACTTACATCTCGAGCAAATATCTTTAATCGGTCATAGCATGGGTGGTAAACTAACAATGCTAATCGCACTTAATTATCCAGATCTTGTGGACAAGTTAATTGTAATTGATATAGCACCTGATAGATACATTACTGATGCTAATTATAAATTACTAAATATTTTTGCATCTATTCCAATGAATGAATTTAAAAGTCGTGAAGAAATTAAAAATTTCATTAAAGACAAAGTACCAAATTTCAGAGAGGTTGATTTAATGTTAAAAAATATTAAATTAAATAGTCAGCGAAAATATGAGTGGAAAATCAATTTAGCAGCATTAATAAATAACATAAATATTTTAGCAGATTTCCCTACTTTGGATAAAAAATTTAATAAGCCAGTACTATTCCTACGTGGAGAAAAAAGCAATCACATTTTGCCACAGCATTATGATAAAATATATCATAATTTACCTAATACATATATTAAAACTGTATCTAATGCAGGACATTGGGTACAAGTAGATAATACAGATGAATTTATCAAATATTCTTTAGAATATTTAAATAATGATGTTATAGTTTAGGTCCGAATTCTATTAATCCACTAGTTTCGTTATCAGAAGTGAATCTTTGGAAATTTTCGACAAAAGCTCTAGCAAGGGTTTGAGCTTGCTTATCATAAGCATTTTTATCTGCCCAAGTATTACGCGGATTTAAAATATCATTATCTATACCAGCTAGATTTTGTGGTAATCTGAGATTAAAGAAAGGCATAATCTGATATTGAGTTTCCAAAATAGAACCATCTAAAATAGCATGAATAATTTTTCTAGAAACATCAATGTCAATGCGTTTACCTACACCGTATGGTCCTCCAATCCATCCTGTATTCACTAAATAAGCATGTGCATTATGTCTTTGCATTTTTTCTGCTAATAATCTAGCATAAACGATAGGCGGCAAAGTAAGAAAAGCAGCACCAAAAGCAGCAGAAAATGTAGGCACTGGCTCTACGATACCTCGCTCTGTACCAGCTAATTTAGCTGTATAACCACTTATGAAATAATACATGGCTTCATCTGGGCTCAATACTGCCACTGGAGGCAATACTCCAAAAGCATCAGCGGTCAAAAAAATTATATTTTGTGGATGTGGTCCCACCGAAGGGATAACTGCATTAGGTATATGTGATAGTGGATAAGACGCCCGTGTATTTTCTGTCTTAGAAGCATCTGAATAATCTATTTCTCCTGTTTTAGTATCATAAACTACATTTTCTAAAATTGTATTTTGACGAATAGCATTATAAATCTGTGGTTCTTTTTTAGGATCTAGATTGATACATTTCGCATAGCAGCCACCTTCGAGATTAAAAACTCCATTTTCATCCCATCCATGCTCATCATCACCTATGAGAAATCTTTCAGGATCAGCTGATAAAGTTGTTTTGCCAGTACCAGATAAACCAAAAAATATTGCTGTATCACCATTTTTGCCCATATTAGCAGAGCAGTGCATAGAAGCAATTTTTTTAAGTGGTAAATAATAATTCATCACAGAGAAAAACCCTTTTTTTATCTCTCCGCCATACCATGTACCACCAACGAGAGCCATTTGTTCTGTGTAATTAAATGTAACAAATACATCACTATTTAGTTTATGTTCTTGCCATTTTTTGTTATTTACTCTAGGTGCATGTAGCATTACGAACTCAGGCGAAAAATTTTCTAATTCTTTTTCTGTAGGTACAATAAACATATTTTTTACAAAATGTGCAGCCCATGCTATATCTGTGATGACTCTTATAGGCAATCTATTTTTTTCTGATGCTCCCACAAATGCATCCATTACAAAAAGCTCTTTACCATTCAAATACTCTGTAACTTGTTGTTTCAGGTCTGTCCATACCTCAGTAGATATAGGTTTGTTATCACTATTTTTATTTATTTCATCTTTCCACCACACCGTATCCTTAGTAGTATCATCGTAGACTACGTATTTGTCTTTTGGTGAACGTCCTGTAAATATTCCAGTATCTACAGCAACTGCTCCACATTTAGTTACAAAAACTTTTGCATAATCTTTCAGCTCTGGGTTGGTTTCATATTTAAATAATTCATCATAAGATAAATTATGATGTACTTTACTAGGTATTATACCCAGGCCATTAAGGTCTTCGATTAATTTATCAGCATTCATATTCCTAAGATATTATATAAATTTGTTAATAATTTACTAGCTCCTATGCGGAAAAGATTAGGATTTAGCCAATCTATTCCTAAAATATTTTTTACAATTAGATAATAATTATAAGCATCTTGTGGTTCTCTAATACCTCCTGCTGGTTTAAAACCAATTTTTTTACCAGTGAGTGCATAATATTCTCTTATAGCATAGCACATCACAAAAGCAGCCTCTAAAGTAGCTGCAGGAGATATTTTACCTGTAGATGTTTTAATAAAATCAGCACCATTTTCCATGGCTATCATACTTACATTATATATAAGATCTGGGTCTTTCAATTCTCCAGTTTCCAATATTACTTTCAGATGTGCATCGCCACATGCATTTTTATGCAAAACTATCTCATGTTTCACATAATCCAGATTACCAGATAAAGCGGCACCTCTAGAGATGACCATATCTATTTCATGTGCTCCATGAGCTACAGCGTGCTCTACTTCAGCGATCCTTATATGTAGTGGAGATTGTCCACTAGGGAATGCACCAGCTACACATGCCAATCTAATATTTGTATTTTTAAGTTCATTAGAAGCAAAACCAGCAAAATTAGGATATACACATACAGCAGCTACTCCTTTGCCATTAGTTTTATTATAGCTATCTTTAGCTTGATCTATTAATTGCTTGACCACATTATTATTGTCTGTACCTTCTAATGTTGTTAAATCTATAAAACTAATCAATTCATCAGCAATGTCATTAGTTACAGCATTATTTTTTATTATCTCGTCTATATTAGTACTCAAATGTTCCCAATTCATAAATGTTTAATTTTTTGCAAAATAAGATAATAATAATCAGTTAACAAAATATTCATTAATTATTAACTAAAAAATTTGTATAATAATCTTTTAGTTCAATTAAAAAATTAAAAGCTTCTTCATCATTAGGAGCTTTGCCATGCCATAAATGATTATTTTCTATAGATTTGACGCCTTTACCCATAATAGTATTAGCTATCACACAAGTAGGTTTTTGTGACCACTTGATAGATTTGAAACAACGTAAAATATCTTTGATATTGTTGCCATCGCATTCTAATACATTCCAATTGAAGGCAATAATTTTATTTTTTAGAGGTTCTAGAGACATCACTTCCTCAGTATTACCATCGATTTGCAATCTATTTCTATCTATGATAGCTAATAAATTATCTAACTTATAATGTCCAGCAGACATAAAAGCCTCCCACACATTACCTTCTTGCAGTTCTCCATCACCCATTAAACAAAAAATACGATAATTATTCTGAAAAAATTTTGCAGCTAATGCCATACCTACAGCTACAGATAGCCCTTGCCCCAGTGAACCACTTGAAGATTCAATGCCTGGTAATCCATTTAATCTACTAGGATGACCTTGTAGTCTACTACCAAATTGACGTAATGAAAATAATTCTTTTTTACTAAAATATCCAGCATTAGATAAAGTAGCATACCACACTGGTGCTATATGTCCATTAGAAACTATCACTCTATCTCGCTGCTCCCAATTGGGATTCAATGGGTCATGATTTAATTCATTAAAATATAATACAGTAAAAATGTCAGCCATTCCTAGTGATCCACCTAAATGTCCACTGCCTGCCTTAGCGAGCATATTAATAACATCTTTTCTGATGTCATAACTTATTTTTATCAATTTTTCTATTTTATTCATTTCGATGCGTTATTTGTACAAAATTATAATTTTTACAAAAATAAACTATAAAATAATTTTCCAAATAGAGATTTTTCTTTTCTTTAATAGCCGAAAATAAATAATTTATAAGAATTTTTTATATTAATATATTTATTGGTAATATAATATTTAATAGTAATATAGAATGATTTTAACATTATTTTAAAATAAATTAAATATATATTAAAATAAATATATAACTTTGCAAAATTAACTAATATAAATCATAATCATGAAAAAAATATTTTTAATTGTTTTATTAATTAGTTTTAGTGCAAAACTTATTGCTCAAGGTGTTGCTATTAATACTACTGGTGTTAATCCAGATAATAGTGCAATGCTAGATGTTTCAAGTACATCATCTGGTTTGCTCATTCCGCGTATAACTATGGCTCAGAGAAATGCAATATCATCGCCAGCAACAAGTTTATTAATTTATCAAACTGATAATACACCTGGATATTATTATAATGCAGGAACACCAGCTGCACCTAATTGGATAAGATTAGCTACAACTGGATTAGATGGTAGCGGTGCAGCTACACGCGTGGCTTTCTGGTCTGGTACAAATACTCTTAGCTCTGATGCAAATCTATATTGGGATAATACTAATAGTAGACTGGGAATAGGCACTACGAGTCCTAGCTATAATCTACATGTACAAAATACAGGTGGTGCTAGTAGTGCTAAGATTGGATATACATCTTCATATACAGATAATAGACTTTTCTTCGGTGATGGTAGTTATGTATATGTAGGAGAATATAATGCTGATGATAGACTCTATCTGCATGGTCGTACAATTTCTATAGACATTAATGGATCATTAGGTTCTAATGGTCAAGTATTAACGTCTAATGGCACAACTGTATCATGGGGTGATATTTCTGGTGGGGGCGTTTCTATGGGTTGTGCCAATAATAATTATATTACAAAAAGACAAAATGCTACTACTCTGTCTTGTAGCCAATTGTATGACAATGGGACTACGGTTCAAATTGGTTCGACTACTTTGACTAACAGTAAATTAGGTATTTCTTATAGTAGTACTGATATATGGTATATATGTGACAATGCCCGGATGGGCTATTTTTGGTGATGCATCACTTGGAGGCGGTGGTAGAGGTATAATGGGAAGTGGTGGTGAATGTGGTGTATATGGTTATCATGGTAGTCAAACATCTGTATTAGGTAGATTAGGATACTATGATAATACATATTATTATGGAGTTTTTGGTCAAAATAAGAGGACAAATACAGGTACAATCCATTATGGTATATATGGTAATGCCGAAGGCAAAGTTACTGGTGGCAGTGGCACAGATAAAAATATAGCTGTGCGTGGTAGAGCGGGTAATCATAATCTTATGAATGTTGGTGTTTTTGGTGATGTCGGCACATCTGCTGGAACTAATAATTATGGAGTTTACGGCGATGCCACAAGCACCGCAACTGCCTATGGCGTTTATGGTAAAGCACATGATTGCACGACTGGTTACGGGGTTTATGGTGAAGGAATGTATGGTGTTTATGGTTATTATAATTCTTCTCATTATGGTTACCTCGGCAGTAACCAATATGGTGTTTATGGACGTGCAACCTCCGCAAATGGTGATGCCGGAGTCTATGGTTATAATGGAAGTGGTGCATGGGGTGCATTAGGATATTATACTGGTAGTACTGTTTATGCTGGCTATTTTAGTGGAAACGTAAATATTACCGGCAGTATAAGTAAGGGGAGCGGTTCATTTTTGATAGATCACCCTCTTGACCCATTAAATAAAACATTGCGGCATAATTTTGTAGAATCTCCTGGAAACTTATGTATTTATCCTGGTAAAATTAAACTAGATGCTTCTGGTAAAGCTGAAGTCAAAATGCCTGACTATTATATAGCCCTTGTGAAAGAAGAGGAAGCCATCGCCCAAATAACGCCAGTCGGTAAACCATTTTTGACAGGTTGCGAATGGAGTAAAGATTTTACAACACTTATTATTTACGGTGAACCCGATCGCGAAATTTATTATTCTGTTATAGCTGATCGTGATGATCCTGTTATTCATCAGTTATATAAACCGGTTGAAGAAGAAAAAGGTAATGGCAATTTCACAAAGGGTAAATTACTCTATCCTAAGGCTTATGGTTATCCAAAAGAAATGGGTGAAGATTATGAATCTAATCATCAAAGAGAGATGGAAAAATAAAAGATATGAAAAAGATAATGCATACAAAACACTTTTAAAAGAATATAAAGATTTACAGAAAAGACTTGAAGATTTGGAGGCAAAAATAAAATAAGGGGAGTATTCAATACAAAAAGCATTTTATATAGTGTATTATGTAAGTACGAGTAAAAAAGGTATATCAACGACAGAATTAAGTAGTAAATTAGGATTGAGACAAAAGACGTGTTGGTTATTTAAGCAAAAAGTAATGGTAGGGATGCGAAGTAGTGAAAATAGCTTAATGGAAGGGAATGTAGAAGTAGATGAGATATTTATAGGAGGAGAAGAAGAAGGAGTAGTAGGGAGGAAAAAAGGCAAGAAGAGAATAGTAGTATTTGCTATAGAAAGAAAAGGTAAGGGTATTAGCAGGATATATGGTAAGGTAATAAACTTAAGTAGTTCAAAGGAATTAGGAAACTTTATGAAACAAATAAATAGATAAAGAAGCGAATATAAAAGTATACAAATGGCACGGGTACACACCATTAAAGAAAGAATTTTAAGAATTTAGAACAAGTAAATTCAGGTAAAAAAGGAGAGAATTTTCCAGACATGCATAGAGTGATAATGGAATTTAAAGGTTGGTTGAAAGGTATACATCACTTTTAAGAATGGTTCAAAACCTTGTCCTTATAAAATAATTATTACTTAAACGCTTATTTTATTTTATAAATTTTAAAAAATACATTAAACCTATTATAATAAGAAGGAAATATAAATAATTTGATTTTTTTGCAAAAAATATACACTAATTTACAAATTTTTGATATAAATTTGTAAATATATATAATTGAAAAATATGGAAAAATTTAAATTATTTTTATTTTCTCAAAACATTGTCAGCAATAAAAATTTAATAGTTTTTATATTAATGATCTTAATATTTTCTCTTTTTTCACTTGATATTAATACTTTATATTCTCAAAATAATCCTTTTAATGAACCATTATTCAAGAGTTGTTCAGTAAACAAAACTCTAAATGATGAGCAAAATAATGCACCAATATTAAAAATTCCACTAGCTAAAAATGATGAAAATTCCAATCAAATTATTGTGGATCATAAAATTCCATTTGGTGAAATTTCACAAAAAGATGAGCGATGGCAAAAAGGTGGCATTTATTATGGTTTCACTCCAAAACAAGAGATTATAGAAAGGAGGACGAAAGTTGCGAAACATTTTCAGCTACCAGATGGTAAAT
>JAPXMM010000043.1:0-16351 GCA_033809015.1 Bacteroidales bacterium | reverse complement strand
CGTTTAGATAATAAATTTTTCTAAAAATTTATATAATAAAAGAATACTTTTACAATGAATCGTAAGCTCGAATTAATACCGCATTGGGAAATGATTTGTTATAAAACAACCAAGCCGTGTAAACCCCAACGGGTGATTGCGTAGTTTTATCAAATAATTTCCCCAGCGGAGATTTTTATTTGATTATTTCTTTTTATATATGAAAAAGAAATAAATTAACAAGAAATATTTTAAAACAAATCAGATTATACTCCTAATAAAATCTACCTTTGCTTATATATTCACAATAATAATTTGTTATTACTTAAACACCTAATTAAATTATTTTATATTAATTTAAGTAATTTTGCATTTCAAATTAATTACTTATTTATGGAATATATTTTTAAAGAAATTGAGAAAAAATGGAGAACTGAATGGGAAAAATCAAAAATTTATAAAGTTGATATTAATTATAATAAACAAAAATATTATGTATTAGACATGTTCCCGTACCCGAGTGGTGCAGGTTTACATGTAGGCCATCCATTGGGCTATATTGCTTCTGATATTTATGCTAGGTACAAAAAATTACAAGGGTTTAATGTGTTACATCCTATGGGCTTCGATGCTTTTGGCTTACCTGCAGAGCAATATGCCATTCAGACTGGGCAACATCCAGCTATTACAACAGAAAAAAATATTAGTAGATATAGAGAGCAATTAGATCTTTTAGGATTTTCTTTTGACTGGTCTAGAGAGGTCATCACTTGCGATCCAAAGTATTATAAATGGACACAATGGACTTTTATTAAGCTTTTCAAATCTTGGTATGATAAAAACATAGAAAAAGCTCGCTCTATTGATGAATTAATTAAAATATTCGAGTCTGAAGGTAATGTAAATATAAATGCTGCTACTACTCAAACAAAAATATTTTCTGATAAAGACTGGCTTAGTTATAATGAAAAGGTACAGCAAGATATTTTAATGAATTATCGTTTAGCATATTTATCAGAAACTTTTGTGAATTGGTGTCCTGCTCTAGGAACTGTATTAGCTAATGATGAAGTCGCTGATGGGTATAGTATACGTGGTGGATATCCTGTAGAGCGAAAAAAGATGAAACAATGGCTCCTACGTATTACAGCATACGCAGAGCGATTATTAGCAGGATTAGAAAAAATTGATTGGGCAGAGCATATCAAAGAGGTACAACGCAATTGGATTGGTCGCTCCGAAGGAGCTGTTATTAGATTTCCTATAAAAGATATCGCAGACAAATACATTGAAATTTTTACTACTCGTCCAGATACCATCTTTGGAGTTACTTATGTATGTGTAGCTCCAGAATCTGAACTTGTCCCATTACTAACTAAAGTATCTGAAAAAGATAAAGTAGAAGATTATGTTAAAAAAAGTCTCAATAAAAGTGAAAGAGAGCGTTTGACAGATATTGATAAAAAAACTGGTGTTTTCACTGGTTCTTATGCTATTAATCCTTTTACTGGAGAAGAAATTCCTATCTGGATAGCTGATTATGTGCTGGCTTCATATGGTGCTGGTGCAGTGATGGCAGTGCCTGCTCACGACAGCAGAGATTATGCTTTTGCTAAACAATTTGGGTTACCTATTAAAGAAGTGATTAAAGGTGGAGATATTTCAAAAGAGGCTTATGAAGATTTAGAAGGAGAATGCGTGAATAGTGATTTTATCAATGGATTGAAACCTAAAGAAGCAATTAAAAAAGTAATAGAAGAAGCTGAGATGCGAGGTATTGGTAGCAGAAAAATTAATTATCGCCTTCGTGATGCTATTTTTAGCCGTCAGAGATATTGGGGCGAGCCTTTCCCTATTTATTATAAAGATGGCATCCCTTACCCATTAGATGAATCTAAACTACCATTAGAATTGCCTCCTGTAGATTCTTATTTACCTACTGAGGATGGCAAACCACCTCTAGCACGAGCTAAAAATTGGAAAACTGAAGAGGGTTATCCTCTGGAGACATGTACTATGCCAGGCTTCGCTGGTTCTAGTGCTTATTATCTCAGATATATGAATCCTAATAATGATAATGAGCTAGTATCTAAACAAGCTGTCGAATATTGGCGAAATGTTGATCTATATATTGGTGGATCAGAACATGCTACAGGTCATCTTATTTATGCTAGATTTTGGAACAAATTCCTATTTGATATTGGTATAGCTGTAGAGGATGAACCTTTTGCTAAATTGATTAATCAGGGAATGATACTCGGCCGTAGTAATTTCGTCTATCGTGCTAAACCAATAGATTTCGCTATTTATAAATTAAAAAAAATCCTGCCAATTATTTCAGATAATTATGCAATTAATCAACAAGATGATATTATTACTATTTCTCTTGCTGATCATAAAACTTATATTTTTATAGTTAAAAATGAAAATATAGAAAATGCTCAAAAGCTTGCTAGTAGCCTAGCGAAAAACAATGATAAAATTTTGATTATCAACATTGCCAATATTTTACTAGAAGATAATCTAAAAGATATATTAGCAAATGAAATAAAGAGTCTGCAAGATGGAGAGATTAAGATAATAGATAGAGATATGCAGCTGCCACCCATTTTTGTCTCCAAAAATATTGAAGGTAGAGAAGAATATACTTATCCTATGCATGTAGATATTAGCTTGGTGAGAAATGATGTTTTAGATATAGAAGCTTTCAAAAAATGGCAACCAGAATTCGAAAATGCATATTTTGTTTTAGAGGAAAATAAATATTTATGTGGCTGGGAAGTAGAAAAGATGTCTAAATCTAAGTATAATGTACAAAATCCTGATGACGTAGTGAATGAATATGGTGCTGATACTCTGCGACTTTACGAAATGTTTCTCGGTCCAGTAGAGCAAAGTAAACCCTGGGATGTGGCAGGTATAGAAGGTGTACACAGGTTTCTTAAAAAATTCTGGCGATTATTTTTCGATGCTCAAGATAATTTTTACCTTAATGATGATGAGCCTACTAAAGAAGAATTGCAACTGCTGCACAAAACTCTTAAAAAAGTTCAAGAAGACATAGAACGCTATGCATACAATACTGCTATTAGCAGTTTCATGGTAGCTGTAAATAATTTGCAAGATTTGCAATGTAATAAACGAGCAATTTTAGAACCTTTGATGATAGCATTATCTCCTTTTGCACCATTTATAACTGAGGAATTATGGTATCTAGCTGGTCATACCGATAGCATTTATGAGGCTAATTTCCCAATTTATGATGAAAAATATACAACAGACGACACCTGTACCTATGCCATATCTTTCAATGGCAAAACTAGATTTACTTTAGACATAAACGTAGCAGCAGATGAAGAAACTGTTAAAAATATTGTACTAGAGCACCCTCAATCACAGAAATGGCTTGAAGGCAAAGAACCTAAGCGCGTGATAGTGGTGAAAGGCAAAATAGTAAACATTGTTATGTAGCTTTAATTCAACATTTTACTAATACATATTAAAATCATATTTTTTTTAACATTATAATATTTATTACATTTTACTGCTAAGTGGGAAATTTTTAATATTTTTGTTAATAAAATAATTTTTTATTTATTCTGTTAATATAAAAAATAATATTTGATGCGGAAATTAACTTTTTTAATATTATTATTAATTGTACCTATAATAATTTTTTCACAAGAAATTAAATTTCTAGATAAACCATATGTAATCGAAAATTTTAATAATATAGAATTACCATATTATATAGAAACTTCAAATACAATACCTCTTAATAATAAATGGGATTTTTATTTGAATGTAGATAGTACATACTTGATTCCTTATGAGCAATTAGATGAATATTCGAGTAATTTGACTAATAATTTTGAAATTCATTATAATGAGCAAATCGTAAATGGAAAAAAACAAATTGTTTTTTTCATCTGTCCTTTTCGTAAAGTCTCTGATAATATGATAGAGGTTTTACAAAATTGGGATATTCAAGTGATATTTTCTCCTACTCAATCAAATGCTATTTCTCAGAAAAGAACTTATGCTTCTAACTCAGTATTATCAAATGGACAATGGGTAAAGCTCAGTACTAAACAAAAAGGATTTCATTTGATTACTTATGAAAACTTAGTGTCGTGGGGACTAATATCTTCTCCAATAGTGTCTGAAAAATTGAGAGTATATTGTAATGGCAGTCGTATGCTGCCAGAGGCTAATAGTCTACCACGCTATGATGATCTTCACGAAATATCAATAGACATTCGTGATGGTGGAGATGGCACTCTGGATCCCGGTGATTATGCTATTTTTTATGTAGAGGCACCAGTTTATTGGGATTTTGATAATACCACAAAAAAATTTGTTCATTCTCGCAATCTTTATTCAGAAAAAAATTATGTTTTCGTAACTATAAATGATTTAGGTACACCACAACGCATAAATACAGCTATATCGCCTACTGGTACTATTGACTTGTCTGTTAATACATTTATGGATTATAATTTATCAGAAAATGAATTATATAATTTTAATAAAAGTGGTAAACAGTGGATAGGTGATAAATTTGATTATACTCTTAGCAATGATTATTCTTTTTCTTTTCCTAATATCATAGCAGATTCTAATGTATATATTAAAGCTATAGTATATGGTAAATCAGAGTTACCATCATCATTTAGGTTAATTTATGGTAGTAATAGTTACATTATTCCTATTCAACCAGTGAGTGGCTATTTAGATGAATATGCTAAAATAGGTACTGCTAATGTTAGTTACAAATCATCAAATCCTACTATTAATATTACTCTAAAATATCAGCAAGGAGGCAGTAATAATGCTGTAGGCTGGTTAGATTATTTAGAAGTAATCGCTTGGCGTTATTTGACTTTCTATGGTTCTCAGTTGAGCTTTAGTCATCCACTTTTACCAAGTAATAAAATTGCTAAATTTACTATTTCTAATGCTCCTAGTGATATCTATTTATATGACGTTAGTGTACCAGAGCATCCGATTAGAATTATCGGAACGCATAGCTCATCTAATTATCAATTTGCAGATAGCACTAATAAAATAAAAAATTATATTGCTGTCGCGAGTACATTTATTATTCCCACTTACGAAGGTACTGTAAGTAATCAAAATTTGCATGCATTACCACAAGTAGATTACATTATAATAGCTCCTAATAGGTTCTATCAGATGGCAAAAAGATTAGGCGATCTTCATTTAGAACAAGAAGGATTGAGTTATGTAATCGTTTCTCCAGATATTATTTATAATGAGTTTAGTAGTGGCAAACAAGATATCTCAGCTATTAGAGATTTTATAAAAATGTTTTATGATAGAGCAACTAATGATAATGAAAAACCCAAATATGTGTTGCTCTTTGGTGATGCATCCTATGACTACCTAAATCGAATTAATAATAACACTAATGTAATACCTACCTTTGAATCAATAGCTTCAGTGAGTCCAACGGCTAGCTATGCTTCAGATGATTTCTATGCTTTGCTCGATGATGGTGAAGGATATGAATGTAATGGAGCTCTAGATATAGGTGTCGGCAGATTTCCTGTCATTAACGAGAGTCAGGCATGGGCGATGGTTAACAAAATAGAAAATTATTATAAAAAACAAGGTCGTAATGACAGTATAATTATTTGTAATGAATCAGAATGTGTAGTACCGCAATTAAGTGATTGGCGAAATAGGATAGTTTTAGTAGCAGATGACGAAGATGGAAATCTCTATGTAAATCAAGTTGAAAATATTGCTACATTAGTAGAAAATAAAGCTCCACAAATAAATATTGAAAAAATTTATTTGGATGCTTACCCTCAGATATCTACACCTGCTGGACAAAGAGCCCCAGAAGTTAATAAAGCTATTAACAAGGCTTTCTCTGATGGCATTCTTTTGTTTAATTATATTGGACACGGCGGTGAAGAAGGTCTCGCACATGAGAGAATTTTACAAATTGCTGATATTCAATCATGGCAAAATAAATGTGCTATGCCATTGATGATCACTGCTACTTGTGAATTTAGCAGATATGATGATCCTGGTAGAACCTCTGCTGGTGAATATGTGATACTCAATCCTAATGGTGGTGCTGTTACTATGATGACTACTTCTAGAATTGCTTATAGCTCTTATAATGCTATGCTCAATAATGCATTAATGGATACTTTGATGAGTTTGTCTAGAATATCTAGCCCCTCTTTTGGCGATGTTTTTGTAATTGCTAAAAATGCTTCTAATAATGCTAATGCTTTGAAAAATTTTGTTCTTTTAGGTGATCCTGCATCTAAAATTGCTTTCCCAGCTAATAATATTATTATCGATAGTATAAATAATAAATCTATAAATTATCTTGATACATTGTCTGCATATGAGTTCATAACTATTACTGGACATTTAGAAGATTTTAATGGAAATTTGTTAAATGATTTTGATGGTACTATTTATATAACTATGTATGATAAAAAACAACAGTTCTCTACCTTAGGGACAGATCAAAACAGCTCTCCTGTACCTTTTAAAGTCTTTTCTAATATTGTATACAAAGGATCTGCTTCGGTACACAATGGATTATTTACTATACAATTTTATATGCCTATAGATATACAATATAATATTGATAAAGGTAGAATAACTTTATATGCTGAGAATGGCAAAACTGATGCTAGCGGTTATACAAATAATTTTTTAATTGGTGGCTCATCTAGCCCAATAGCGGATAATCAAGGACCACAAATCAATTTATATCTCAACTCTACAAATTTTCGTAATGGTGATGTAGTAAATGAAAATCCAACTTTAATATCATATATTTATGATGAACATGGCATTAATATTACTGGTCAGGCTATTGGACACGATTTGGTAGCATGGATAGATAATGATTATTCTAATCCTTTGATTCTGAATTCTTATTTCAGATATTCATTAGATTCCTATAAAGATGGTTATCTTATCTACCCATTATCAGATTTATCTGCTGGTGAACATTCTATCACAGTGAGAGCTTGGGATGTTTTTAATAATTCATCAGAGGCAAGTATTAATTTTCAAGTAATTCCTAAAGATAATCTTACGCTTAATAAAATATTCCCTTATCCTAACCCTATGATTAGTAATACTACATTCTATATTCAACATAATCAAGCTTGCTGTAATAATAAAATTATAATAGAAATTTATGATATTTTAGGTAATATAATCGCAGTATTAGAAAACGAAAGCTACAATGATACTTATTATAATACTGAAATAAATTGGGATGGGACTACTATATATGGTGCTACTATAGCACCAGGTACTTATATTTTTAAAGGATGGTTAGAAAATGATATTGGCAAAACTGCTATTGCTTCTGGTAAAATTTTAGTGATTTCTGATAATTAAATGATATAATAAATTTGTTTTTTTTTCGTAATTTTGTTTTTAATTTGTTTATAAAAAATAATATGCAAAAAATTGGAATTAGTATTTTATTTTTACTTTTACTATGTAATTCATTTACATTAAAGGCACAGTCTTATCAAGAATTATTAGGACAAACAGGTGATAGATTAAATACTATCACAACTGCTGTACCATTTTTATTAATAGCCCCAGATGCTAGATCTGGTGCTATGGGCGAAGTAGGCGCAGCTACTCCCCCAGACATCAACTCTATGCACTGGAATCCTGCCAAATATATTTTTATTGATGGAGATTATGGTGTTACTATTTCATATACACCATGGATGAGAAAGCTTATCAATGATATTAATTTAGCATATGTCAGCGGTTATTATAAATTTGATAAAAATCAAGCTATAGCTGGCTCATTACGATATTTTACTTTAGGAGAAATACAGTTTACAGGTATGACACCTGATGAAAATCTAGGAACCTTTTCTCCTACTGAGTTTTCTATTGATGTTGCATATAACAGGATCTTTGGTGAAAATTTTTCTTTTGCTATAGCACTCAGATATATTTATTCTAATCTTTCTGGTGGTGCTACGGTAGGCACTGGTCATACAGAAACTAAAGCTGGACAGTCTGTAGCCGGTGATGTAGCTATTTTTTACAAACATGATTTTAAAATTAATAAAAGAGATTCACGTATTGCCTTTGGTATGGATATTTCTAATCTTGGAGCTCGCATTACTTATAGTGAGCTTGGCCATAGAGCTTTTTTACCTACCAATCTTCGCATAGGACCTAGCTTTACATACAATATTGACGATTTTAATGCCATCACTGTTGCTTTTGATTTAAATAAACTTTTAGTACCTACACCTCCATTATATGCTTATGATTCAATAACTGAAGAATATGTGTTAGCTAAAGGAATGGACCCTGATAGATCAGTCGTAAATGCATTGTTTACTTCTTTTTGGGATGCTCCAGGTGGTTTCAAAGAAGAACTTCACGAGCTTATTTTCTGCGGTGGAATAGAATACGACTATTCAAAGCAATTCTTTATCAGAGCTGGCTATTTCAATGAGCATAAAACCAAAGGTAATCGTAAGTTCGCTACATTTGGAGTAGGTGTCAGATATAATATCTTCGACTTGAGTTTCTCCTATTTAGTACCTTTCGAGCAACATCACCCACTAGAGAATGTTTTGCGTTTCACAATGACTTTCGATTTTTTCAAACCTCAAAATAAGCCTAAATAGTGAATGAAAATCTTAGAATAGGTTTTGGATTTGATATTCATAAATTAGTAAAAAATAAAAAACTATTCCTTGGTGGTGTAGAGATACCATACAAGTATGGATGTATGGCTCATAGTGATGGTGATGTACTTATTCATGCTCTCATAGATGCTATGTTTGGTGCTCTCAATCTAGGTGATATAGGCTCTCACTTCCCTGATACAGACGTGAAATTCAAAAATATTTCTTCCATAGAATTACTCAAACAAACTATTGAAATTTGTAAACCTTTCAATTATAATATTTCTAATATTGATAGCACTATCATTCTTCAAAAACCAAAATTGCAACCTTATATAGGAATGATTCAAGAAAATCTTTGCAAGGTTCTAAATATTTCAAAAGATAAATTATCTATTAAAGCTAAAACAAATGAAAAATTAGATAGCATAGGCAAAGGCAAAGCTATCTCAGCATATTGCATTATTTTATTCGAAAAAAATCAAATTATTTTTTAAAAATATTTAATATTAAGGTCAAAAGTATGCTTAATATTATGCAAGTAACAATAGGAAAATAAAAAGTAAAATTTTCTTTTTTAATCAATATATCACCAGGTAATTTAAAATTAAATTTTTCAAAAAAATAACCTAAAATACCTATTACAATAAGTATTATCCCCATAAAAATTAATGATTTCCACATATTTTTTAGCATAAATAAGTTAATAGGTCAATTTTAATTAGCTAAATTATACAAAAACAAATTATTTGAATAAGCTATTAGCTAATAAATTTATTAAAAATTAAATTATAATTTTAAGAAAAATATTTATTACTGTTAACATAACAATAATAATTTAGTTATTACTTAAACACCTGATTTGATTAGTATAAATCTAAATATTTAAGAAGTTTATTTATTTTTATTCTCCTTAGAACTAGAGCCGAAGGAAATTAAACTTAAATTTATATATCTTTTAGGATTTTTTCTCAGATCTTCTAAAAGTAAACTTAAATTTAGCGAGCTTTGATTTAGATAATTATACAAGCTATCGTTGTAGATAATTTTTCCTAAAGTTCCAGCTTGAGTATTTACAGAATCAATAATTTTTTGTAATTCTAATATATCTTTATTCAAATTATTAATCACTAAATGTAAATCACTATTTTTAATAGTATCTGAAATATCACTAATATTAGCAATAATATTATTTATTTTTTTATTATTTTCCTGTATATTTTGGCTAATACTCTCGATATGTGCCATAGATTTATTCAAATTTAAAGTAGTATTTTTAATATTTTCTATTGTAAGAGTCAAATTTCTTTGCATTTCAGGATTAGCTATATTTTGAATTATAGAAACCACACTATCAATGGAAGTAACTAAAGACATTATTTTGTCTCTTATGGGTAAAAGTTCTGCACTGATAATATCTGTCATACTAGGATCTACTTCACCAATTAAAAAATCTTTATCCTTTACATATTCTTTTGAGTTCCCAGGTACTATTTTAATTACTTTACCCTCTAGCAAATCACCACTAGATATGAATGCTTTAGAATCTTTAGGTATTGAATAATTTTCATCTATTAATAATTCTACCCTCACTCTATAGCTATTAGGGATAAATTGAATATGATTTATTTTACCAATAGTAAGACCATTTAATATTACAGGACTATTAGAGTTGAGTCCATATGCTTCATTATAATCTACATATACCAAAGTATTATCAGAAAAGACTTTTAATCCTTTTAGAAAATTAATTCCCCAAAATAAAAAGCCTATAGAAGCAATAAAAATTACAGCTATCAGTATTTTTTTGGTTTTATTCATAAATTTTTCAGCAAAATTGCAAAAAAATTTTGTAATGGATTTTAATTTTTAAACATTTTTAACTCATTTTTTATTAGTAGTGGTGGCTGACTTCGATACAACTCAGCCACCATCGATATGTTTGTTGTCTGAACCACTGATTTTAATGTGACTTGTAGTGAGCGCAGTCGAACTATTTTTGTGATTTAATATGATTTGCCAATTCTCTTTTGTAAATCATAGTCTATCAGGCAAGTCATTTGAAAATCTGCGGTTCAGACTTTTTATTTAAACGCTTATTTCAAAAAAATAAATTCGAAAAATTAATAAGTTTTTATATTTTTGCAATAAAAAATATGAGTGAATTGTATGATAACCTAAAAGAGAGATTAGTATCTCTGAGGAGGTATCTTTGACATTGATAAGATCAAACAAGATATAATTTTACTAGAAACTGGGACACAGGGTTCCGATTTCTGGCAAAATCCTAAAGAAGCAGAAAAGCTATTAAAAGAAATTAGTAGAAAAAAAAATTTTGTAGAAAAATATGATTTTGTAGAAAAAAAATTAGAAGATTTTTCTGTTTATGGTGAATTTTTTAAAAATCAAGAAATATCCGAAGAAGAATATCAAAGGCAATATGAGTTAGTAAAAAAAGCAATAGATGAATTAGAATTTTACAAAATAATGCAGGATGAAGCAGATAGGAATAGTGCTATAATAACTATAAATAGTGGAGCTGGAGGTACTGAAAGTCAAGATTGGGCACAGATGCTTATGAGAATGTATATCAGATGGGCAGAAAGGCATAATTTCAAAATTGTAGAATTAGATTTACAAGAGGGCGATGTAGCAGGTATTAAATCTTGTACTTTAGAAATCGATGGAGACTATGCATATGGATATCTAAAAAGTGAAAATGGCGTTCATAGATTAGTACGTATATCTCCATTTGATTCCAATCAAAGAAGACATACATCTTTTGCATCAGTTTTTGCATTTCCATTAATAGATGAAACGATAGATATTGATATCAATCCAGCAGATTTAGAATGGGACACTTTTAGAAGTTCTGGTCCAGGTGGACAAAATGTAAATAAGGTAGAAACTGCAGTCCGTGTGCGTCATATACCTACTGGTATAGTAGTAGAATGCCAAGTAACACGCTCTCAACAGCAGAATAGAGAAAAAGCATTACAAATGCTCAAATCTCGCCTTTATGAAATAGAATTAAGAAAAAAACAAGAGGAAATAGATAAATTAGAAAAAAATAAAAAGAAAATTGAGTGGGGAAGTCAGATAAGGAGCTATATCTTACATCCATATAAAATGGTAAAGGATCATCGTACTGGTATAGAAACTTCTAATGTAAATGCTGTTTTAGATGGTGATATTGATGATTTTATTAGTGCTTACTTACTTTCTTTAAACGTTAAAATTTAATTATTTATTTAAGTTTGCAAACCAAAATTTATTAAAAATATGTCAGAAGAAAATTTTAATTTACCAGAGAATGCTTATAGAGAGCTCAAAGAAGGTGAGGAATATAAGCCCATTCTCAATCCAAAGAAAAATTATAAAGAAGTAACTACATGGTCCGTAGTATTGGGTCTTTTAATGGCTGTCATATTTTCTGCGGCAGCAGCTTATTCTGGTTTAAAAATAGGTCAAGTTTTTGAAGCTGCTATTCCAATATCTATCATAGCTGTAGGTGCTACTTTAGCAACTAGAAAATCTGATCCATTGAGCCAAAATGTAATTATTCAATCTATCGGAGCCAGCTCAGGAGTTGTTGTCGCTGGCGCAGTATTTACTATCCCAGCTTTATATATTTTACAATCCAAATATCCCACTATTGCTATTAATTTTTGGCCTATATTTTTCTCTTCATTACTAGGAGGCTTTTTGGGTATTCTTTTCTTGATACCATTTAGGAAATATTTTGTAAAAGATATGCATGGTAAATTACCATTCCCTGAGGCTAAAGCTACCACGGAAATATTAGTTACTGGAGCAAATGCGTCTAAACAATCTTCTATCCTTTTAAAAGGTGGCATCATTGCCGGTATTTATGATTTCATGATAAATTCACTAAAATTATTCCAAGAAGAGTTCACCTCTAGAATGGTAGGGTGGGGAGCAGCTATTGCTGATAAAACAAAATTAGTTTTTAAAATGAATTCTTCTGCTTTAGTATTTAGTTTTGGCTATTTAGTGGGCTTGAAATATTCATTAATAATAGTCATGGGGTCATTGCTATCTTGGTGGGTTTTTGTACCATTAATTGGATACATTGGTGGCATGCATGATCTAAGTGCAGAAATGATATTTCTAGAATATGTAAGACCTATTGGTATAGGAGCTATAGCTATGGCTGGTATCATTGGAATTATAAATTCTATACCAGTAGTATCGAAATCTTTTGGACTTTTATTCAATAAAAAGAAAGCTACCAAACAAGAGATATTACGTACAGACAAAGACATTTCATCTAAATTTTGGTTGTTAGCATTAATATTGGTGATATTCGGAATATTTTTATTTTTCATATTAAGTATAAATCTAAATTGGTGGCAAGCAGTAATAGTTTTAGTATCATTACTAATAATAGCTTTTTTATTCACTACTGTAGCAGCTAATGCTATAGCTATAGTAGGCACAAATCCAGTTTCTGGCATGACAATGATGACATTGATTTTAATGTCATTAGTATTGGTACAAGTAGGATTAAAAGGAACTACAGGCATGGTAGTAGCTATGCTTGTCGGAAGTATAGTGTGCACTGCTCTATCTACAGCAGGTGGTTTCATCACAGATCTGAAAATTGGTTATTGGGTAGGCTCATCACCCCATAAACAGGAGACTTTTAAATTTTTAGGAATATTAATTAGTGCTGCCACAGTAGGTATAGTAATATTTGTTTTAAATGAAGCGTATGGCTTTGTGAAAACACCAGAACATCCTAATCCATTAGTAGCTCCACAAGCAAATGCGATGGCATCTATAATAGAACCTTTTATGCAACAAAATGCTGAAATTCCTTGGATTTTATATCTAGTAGGTGCTATCATCGCACTATTGATAAATTTTTTGGGAATTTCTCCACTTGCTTTTGCTCTAGGTATGTTTATCCCACAAGGTCTAAATACTCCGCTTTTAGTTGGTGGTCTAATAAATCATTTCGTTGCTAATAAAACTAAGGACAAAGATTTGGCTAAAGCTCGTGAACAAAGAGGTACATTATTAGCAAGCGGGTTTATTGCTGGTGCCGCTCTATTTGGTGTAATTGGTGCATTGTTATTATTTTTTGGACTAGACCTTACTGTACCAGTATTTAAAGAATTAGTAAATGGCAAATGGCTATGGATAGAAGGAAATGTATGGCCAGAAGTTTTGTCTCTTATAGCTTTTGCTCTTATAGTTTCATATTTCATATGGGAAATTCGCAGAGCTAAAGTTGATAAATAATCTTTTTTAGTTTTAAAAGGTAAAAGTAAAAAGCTATATTATAATTTTTTTAACTTCATAACTGTTTGAAAATATTATTAATTGATATTCTGAATTATAATATTACTTTGTTCACATTTTCGACCTTATAAATTTTTATTATTTTGAGATAAATTGAATAGCTATGTAAAATTATTTTAAAAATTCCTTGTAATTTTGCAACATGAATGATTTAAAAAGAAATTTTTGTATAATTGCACATATAGATCATGGTAAATCTACATTAGCTGATAGATTAATAGAATCTACCCATACTATAGATGAGAGAAAAATGATGAACCAGGTGCTAGACAATATGGATCTAGAAAGAGAACGTGGCATAACTATTAAAAGCCATGCTATTAGGATGCAATATAATTATAATGGTAAACTATATAGTTTAAACCTAATAGATACTCCTGGACATGTAGATTTTTCATATGAAGTATCGAGAGCTATTGCCTCATGTGAAGGAGCATTATTAATCGTAGATGCCACTCAAGGCATACAAGCTCAAACTATTAGTAATCTATATCAAGCTATTGACCATGACCTTACGATTATACCTATAATTAATAAAATCGACATGGCCAATGCAGATATCGAAGGTACAAAAGATCAAATAATAGATTTACTTGGCTGCGATAGAGACGAGATAATATCGATAAGTGCTAAACAAGGGATAGGGATAGATGATGTTTTGCATGCTATTATCGAACGTATACCAGCCCCTTTGGGAAATCCAGATTTACCATTAGAAGCTTTAATCTTTGATAGTATTTTTAATAGTTATAGAGGAGTGATAGCCTATTTTAGGATTTTTAATGGAACATTAAGGACAAATGATCGTATAATGTTTTATTCTAATAAATCTAACTATGTAGCAGAAGAAATTGGTTATTTAGGTTATAATTATGAGCCTTGTAATGAACTAAAAGCTGGTGATGTGGGTTTTTTAATTACTGGGATTAAATCTGCTAGAGAGGTAAGAGTAGGTGATACTATCACACATATTGATAATCCTTGTGCAAATGCTATAGAAGGGTTCAAACCAGTAAAACCTATGGTATATGCTGGCGTATATCCAGTTTCTCCAGATGAATATGACAATCTAAGAGAATCTTTAGAAAGACTACAGTTAAATGATCCTGCTTTAGAATTTACTTTAGAAACATCCAATGCTCTAGGATACGGATTTAGATGTGGATTCCTTGGTTTACTACATATGGAGATAGTACAAGAAAGGCTAGAAAGAGAATTTAACATTGATGTCATTATTACAGTGCCTAATGTTTCTTATAAAGTTTACACTACAAAAGGAGAACTAATAGAAGTCCACAATCCATCAGGCCTCCCAGATCCATCTAAAATTGATAAAATAGAAGAACCTTTTATTAAAGCACAAATAATTACAAAGAGTGAATTCATTGGTAGTATTATTAAGCTATGCATTGATAGACGAGGTATCTTTATAGGGCAAGTCTACTTGACTACTGATCGCGCAGAACTAACATTTGAAATGCCTTTAGTTGAAATTTTATTTGATTTTTATGATAAATTAAAAAGTATCTCCAAAGGATATGCTTCTTTAGATTATTTCCAAATTGGTTATAGAGATACTGATTTAGTAAAATTAGATATTTTATTAAATGGTGAAAAAGTAGATGCCCTTTCTACGCTAATTCACAAAGATAATGCATATAATTTTGGTAGGAGAATATGTGAAAAATTGAAAACTCTAATACCAAGGCACCAATTTGATATTGCTATCCAAGCTGCTATAGGAGCAAAAATTATTGCTAGAGAAACTATTAAAGCATACAGAAAAGATGTTACTGCTAAATGCTATGGTGGTGATATAACAAGGAAAAGAAAATTGTTAGAAAAACAAAAAGAAGGTAAAAAAAGGATGAGACAAATCGGCAAAATAGAAGTTCCACAAAGTGCATTTTTAGCTGTATTAAAGTTAGATTAAATAATTATAATCTTAATTTATTTTCTCAATAAAAAATTTAATTTCAAAATAAACTATATAAGTTTATTTTTCAAAAAGACATAATAAAAAACTAGCACTTAACAATTACTTATTATAGTTGAATGGAGAAGTTTTTAGAAAGTTTTAATGATAGTTGGGGAAAAGATAAAAGTAATAAATTTATGTTATACTTAACAGTATGTTAATTATATCTTTGACTAACTATCTCTCTATACTTGTCCCACGCCCATCTGTCGTGTGATGACAAGTTCAGCAGCCTGCCAATGTCTTGATCTATCAACTCTTTTAAGTACTTATTTATTATCACAAACCACATCAAGTAGCTCTGTAAGTACTTCGTAGCTACTCCGTGAAATCTACTCATCCACACCTTGAAATCACTTATTTTGCTTTCAACTATCTTGACACTATATATACC
>JAPXMM010000042.1:0-16431 GCA_033809015.1 Bacteroidales bacterium | reverse complement strand
GTATTTTGAGCATATTTAGCTAAAGCATAGCTATCACCTACATAATCAGCTATATCTTGTATCTCTGGCATTTGATAATAATGTGCCAAAATTATAGCATTTTTTTCTTTCTTTGAATTTTTTATTTTTTCTTCAATACTTTTAATCATATTATATACTCTTTTTTTAAAATTTTAAAATCTATAATAATAATAATATTGTAAATATGTAGAAAACTTTTTTACAAAATTAACTTTAAAAAATTACTATAAATTTATTAACATTTTTTCTACAATAAATTTAATGCTAAATTAATGAATTTTATTAAAAAAAATTATTTTATTAACAATTATCATTTTTTTGTTAATTTTGAATTTGTAAATAAATAATTTTTTATTTGCTGGATAAAAATGTAAATAATTGTTAATATAATTAATCAAAAGTTTCATTATTTATAATCATGAAAATTGATATATATAAAAATTATTGTAAATAAAAAATGAAGTTATTAAAAGTTATCTACAAATTATCTAAAAGTTATCTTAATTTTAAATAAAAATTAATTTTAAAAATAATAATAATTATGAAAATAGCTATTGGTTCAGATCATGCAGGTTATGAAATGAAAGAATTTATAAAAAGTCAATTATCATCAGAATATGAAATAATAGATTGCGGCACTTATAGTGTGGAGCCAGCAGATTATCCTGATTTTGCTCATAAAGTGGCAAATTTAATAGTAAGTAGAGAGGTGAAATATGGTATTTTGATGTGTGGTTCTGGAAATGGGGTGAATATAGTAGCTAATAAGCATAAAGGAGTGAGATCTGTATATTGCTGGATACCAGAGCTAGCAGAGCTAGGACGCAAACATAATGATGCTAATGCTATAGCACTGCCTGCTAGATTTATTGCTAATGAATTAGCTTTAGAAATTGTTAAAAAATTTTTAACTACAGATTTTGAAGGAGGAAGGCATGAGAGAAGGATTGGTAAAATAGAATAAGTGACGGGGTGAGGGGGAGACGAGGTGATTGGGAGACTGGGAGAGGGGGACTGGGAGATAGGGTGAAGTTAAGAAGTTTAGGAGTTGAGAAGAATAATGGGTGATGAGTGATAGGAGTAGTAGTTGAGAAGTTGATTAGTTTAAGAGTTTAAGAGTTTATAAGTTTAGGAGTTGAAGAGTTTAAGCAAGATGTTAACTTAAATTATTTTCCACAAATGAACTCAAATAATTATGTTTATTGTCTGAACCACTGAATTTTAATACGACTAATAGTTCGACTTGGCTCACTACAAGTCATTTGGAAATCTGCAGTTTTGACTATTAGCACATCGAAACCAGCAAATATAAAATTTGCAACTAATTCACCAATTTTGTTTTAATTCGAGCCAATAATTAATTTTGTTGTTATTCTATTAATACAAAAATATTTAGAAAAATTTATTATCTAAACTATTATTTAAAAAAATTAATTTAATTTTGCAAAAGATAAAAAAGGAATTATGGCAAAAGATAAAAAAGGACAAAATGTAAATGTTGAAAAAGAGCCAAGTACTTTTTCAAAAATAGAAAGTTTTGTTAATAAAAATCAAAAAATACTTTCATGGGTATTAATAGGTATCACAGCAGTAATAGTAATTATATTTTTATATAATAGATTTGTCTCTAAACCAAAAAATGATGAGGCTGCAGCTAGTATGTTTATTGCTGAACAATATTATCTAATAGATTCATTTAATTTAGCATTGAATGGTGATGGAGTAGATTTAGGTTTTTTTGATATAATAGATCAATATGGTAGCACTCCTACTGGTAAACTTGCTAATTATTATATTGGGATGATATATCTGAGACAGGGAAATTATGAAGATGCTATTACACATTTAAAGAAATATAATGGCAAAGATAACATTATTGCTACGATGGCATTAGGCTCGATAGGAGATGCTTATTTAGAATTAGATAATAATGAATTAGCTCTTAAATATTATAACAAAGCGATAAAAAATAGTAATAATAATTTCACTACCCCAATGTATTTGCACCGTTGTGCGATGACTTATGAAATGATGGATAATTATAAAGAAGCTATCAGACTATATAAAGAAATTCAAGAGAAATATCCTCGCTCTATAGAAGCTAGAGATATAGATAAATATATAGCTCGAGCAGAGACAGCTTTGAAAAATAAATAAATTTATAGAATGAATAAAAAAATTAATTTATCAGATAATGATAAAAATGAATCCTTAGACGGTTCGTTATTTAGATATGCTATAATTGTTTCTGATTGGAATAGAGAAATTACAGATAGAATGCAAAAAGGTGCTTATAATAGCTTAATAGAGCATGGAGCTAAACAAGAGCATATTTTTGTAAAGCATGTTCCGGGCTCATATGAACTACCACAATTAGCTCAAATAATTGCTAAAAAGCAATTATACGACGTCATTATTTGTCTTGGTTGTGTGATACAAGGTGAAACACGACATTTCGAATTTATATCTAATGCTGTGGCAAATGGCTGTATGCAAGTATCTCTGCAAAACTCTATACCAGTAGTTTTTGGTGTTTTAACTACTGATAATTATGAACAAGCAATAGAAAGAAGTGGTGGTAGCCATGGCAATAAAGGTGTAGAAGCAGCTTTAACAGCTATTAGTATGGCTAGAGTAAAAGAAAACCTATAGATAAATGCACAAATTAAATATAATTTTCATGGGGACACCAGATTTTGCTGTCCCTAGTTTAGAACTATTAGCTAAAAATTTCAATATCTCCCTTGTTGTTACTACACCAGACAAACAAGCCGGCAGAGGTTTAAAAATTCAACCTTCACCAATTAAATTAAAAGCTTTAGAACTGTACTTACCTATATCACAACCTAACTCTTTAAAAGATCCTAATTTTATCGAACAAGTAAAACAATTAAATCCAGATTTTATTGTAGTAGTTGCTTTTAGAATAGTGCCTAATGAAATATTTTCAATACCTAAATATGGAACTATAAATTTACATCCTTCTTTATTACCTAAATATCGTGGACCATCTCCCATACAATGGGCTATCATTAATGGCGAGAAAATAACAGGTGTTACAACTATACTATTGAATGAACAAATAGACGGAGGCCCTATTTTACTGCAAAATACCGAACCTATTTATAATGCAGATAATTTCCAATCTCTTCATGATAGATTAAAAATAAAAGGTGCTCAGCTAGTAGTAGATTCTATAATCGGTGTAGTGGATAATACTATTAATCCTATCCCACAAGAGCAAATTTATGAACAAAAAAAATGCTATGCATCTAAAATAACAAAAGAAATTTGTAAATTAGATTTGTCTAAATCTTGCAATTACAATTGGCGTATAGTGCGTGCTTTATCTCCTAAACCAGGTGCTTTTGTTTATCTCATTAATTCTCAAAAAAATAAATTTGTATTAAAAATCTTTGATACTGATTATAAACTCACCAAGTCTATTCCTGGACAATTTATAATTTTAGATAAAAATACTTTTGCTATAGGTTGCAGTGATGGGATATTAATTCCTAGAACTGTAGCTTTGGAAGGCAGAAAGATGATGAATAATTCAGATTTTTTACGGGGTTTACAAGAAAAAGAAAAATTGTTTTTTCAATAATTATTTATCAAATTATACGTTTAAATTATTACTGTGAATGTACCTAGTAAAAAATATATTTCTTAATAGTGTAATTAAATTTTTTGATTATCATAAAAAATCTGTCTCGTCCTAAAATAAGTTTACAAACCCGCTCACTATATTCGCTCA
Source organism: Bacteroidales bacterium (assembly GCA_033809015.1). GTDB lineage: Bacteria > Bacteroidota > Bacteroidia > Bacteroidales > DTU049 > DTU049. Next base: position 12,653 of record JAPXMM010000042.1, on the reverse strand, counting down.
AACAGTGTAAACCCTTATACCTTACACGGCTTGCTTGTTTTACAGCAAATAATTTTCCAATGCGGTATTAATTCGAACAGAGAATAAATTTTGATGTCAATATATTTAGAAAAATTATTAGCAAAACGTTTGTTTCAAATTAAATAAAATTTATTTGAGAATTAAAAAACATTATAATTAAGTAATTTTTGGTTACATAAAATACTGTAAAAGAATAAAATACTCTTAAAGTAAAATAGATTTTATAATAATGTAAATAGAAATTAACAAAACTGCAACCGATATAAAATCGCTATTAGAGACTTTTACTTTGGTCATCATAAATTTATATCTAATTACTTGTGCAGCATCTATCTCCTTTTTATGATTTACGGACTTATTTTTGTGCAGATTTCTGATTTGATAAAACACTACCATCACATCAAAATTATATCTTATTATTTCCGTTGTATTTTTTTATTGCCTATTGTTGTGTTTTTGGTTTCTCTTCTATAAAAATTACAATCTTGTTATTAATCTAAAGATTTTCTCAAAGGTATAATTATTTTCCTTGATAATTACTTGTTTACAAATATTTATTATTTCAAAAAAGTTTGCGCATTGCCGAATTTTGGCTTTAGTATAGACTTTAATCGCCTAGACAATGAGCAAACTTTTAGAGCTTAACAGTATCTTTTCGAAACTATATCATAATTTTAAGACCGAAGAAAAAAGTCCTTGGTAGAGCAGGTCCATATATGTATCCTGCATCACGAAATTCTCCTTTGTCAAAATCTTTTTGATAACTATTGAAAATGTTTTGAACTCCTGTATTTAATTGTAACTTAGCACTACTCTTGAGTCTGATGTCATACGACAGTTTTATATTAAAATCATAAAAATCTGGTGTTTTTTTCTCAGTATCTTCTGCTACATAGCCTGCGAAATGTTGAACCAACATACTTCCGGTGTATGTTCCTGATAGTGAAATATTGAAATTTTTAATTACATGATAATTAATTGTTAAATAGCCATATCTATCAGGTGCACGAAACATTTTTTTTTGTGAAGCTAAATTTTCGTTATCACTCCATTGTTGAGCTTCTTTATACTTGCTTTTTTGAAAGGTAAATCCAAATTGAAATTGAAGATTTTGTGTTGGGGCAACTTTGCCTTCTAAGTTTATACCTTGAACAATAGCACCTGAACCATTTCTTCTTTCAAGCAGAATGTTTCCTGAGTTATCAGTTCCAATTTTTTCCAATACAAAAATATTATCCAAATCAGTATAAAAACCTTCAATTAGAAAATTAGTTTGAACCTTTCCAAATGTTTTATAAAAATCGAGCGAAGCACTATAACTATGCGATTTTTCTGTTTTCAGGTTAGGAGCAAGTCGAATAATAGCAACATTACCACCTACTGCAGTTATGTGCAAGTCTTCGTCAAAAGCTTGTGGTGCTCTAAAACCACTTGAATAGCTTGCTCTTAAACTCATAAATTCGTTTGGGTTATAACGTAAATTTAAGCGCGGGCTTATAATAGGATTATCAATTAAATTATGTTTGTCAAAGCGACCACCCAAAAGGATACTGATTTTTTCATTTTTCCATTCATTCTGTAAAAAAATACTTTTTGTATTAACGGTTTGATTTATAATTCTTTCATAGCCTAACATTTTGTCTACCATTTTATTATTGGTGTATTCAGTTCCAATTGTGAGTTGAGCTGGCATAAAAATCAGTGTATCCATTGAATAGGTATATTGTATACCTGCTACAAGTGTTTTATCATCAGTAGAACCATAGGCATTTAGGTCTTTTTGTGCTCCATAATAACTTTTGCGAACAATTTTTTGAGCAGACGTAAAAATGTTAAACTTATGTTTATAGTTTTTTGAAAAGATATCATAATTTATATTCCCGGCATTAATATTGTGTTCAATCTGCTCTGCAACATCAGCGTCATGTGGTGGTAAATCAAGATGATTACCTCCTCTACGAAATTCACTTAAATTATGATATTCAAAAGTTAATTTACTAAAATTACTGAGTTTATAAAAACCTCTACCCCCAATATTCTTTACATCCATTTTTCCAATTTCAGTAAACCCGTCATTATCGTAATCAAAAGGGCTTCTTTGCCGTGTTGAACCAAAAATCATAACACCAGTTTTATAATCATCGGAAACAACAGAAGCATTTAAAGATGTATAGATGTCAGTTTTTTTACCATAAATCAAATTTAATGTATTTGATATTGTAACAGAATTAGTCGTCGGTTCCTTAGTAATAATATTTATTGTTCCTGCAATTGCATTTGAACCAAAAATAGCAGAACCACCACCTCGAATAATTTCAACTCTTTCTATCATATTTGCAGGAATTTGCTCTATACCATATACACTCGCCAAAGAGCTAAAGATTGGACGACTATCAATTAAAATTTGTGAATATGGCCCATCTAAACCATTAATTCTAACTTGTTGAAAACCACAATTTTGGCAATTGTTTTCTACTCTTAATCCAGCTTGAAAATTTAAACCTTGTGCAAGGCATACAGAATTTGTGTTTTCTAATATTTGTGGACTTATTATATTCACAATTGTTGGTGATTCTTTTCGGTTAATTTCATTTCTAGTTGCCGAAATAACAATGCTTTCCAATTGAATTTGGTCTTCTTCAATTTCAAAATCGACCTCTATAGTTTTACCTGATACAAGAGTAATTTCTTTTTCTTCAGATTTAAATCCTAATCCTGAAACTACTATCGTAAAATTTCCAATAGGAAGGTTTTTTAAAAAATAATGTCCAGTAGCATCTGTTACTGTTCCGTTTGTTGTTCCTTTTATTGATACATTTATATTAGGGATATGCTCTTTACTATTTTTATTGATGACATGTCCGATTATATTTGCATCAGTGTTGTTTTGGGTGAATCCTGCTATGGAACATAATAGCAAAATTATTAACCTCCATATTTTTTTTATCATTGAATTTTAATTTTTAAATATTACATAATATAAATATTTGCAATATGAATACTAAAGTAATTAGTTTTCTAATTGCAACAAAAATTTACTGGCAATTATTAGAAAATCACCAAAATAAGCTATTTGTAAATATTTAAAGGTGGTGCTCGTAATTCATTAGAGCGTGTAGAAAAAAGATTAGAAAAAATCTCATTATTTTTTTTGTGAATGTATTTTTTTAAAACAGTTTTATATATAACTAGTGAAAAACCAAAGAACGAAACAGTAGTTAAAAAATGAGATAAGAAATGAATAAGGACTAATGTATTTCCTGAGTGTTGATGATTACAAGGTTTGTTTTTTGAAAAAGGATTATAAGGATGAGAGTGAGTAATGACAATCCCATTTACAATATGTGTATGAGTAAATGAAGAAATACTAATATAATACTCTAAAAAGAGTATCAGCAAAAGGTATCTTATTATTTTATGCCGCCAAAATTTCAATTATTAAATTTTTTGCAAAGATAATAATATTTATATTATCTTTCTAAATAATCTTTGGGTGAAAAAAGATTTGATTTATAGATTTTTGCGAAGTGCTAGCTTGGATGATGGCTAAAAATAATAAATGTGAGACGTCTATCTACTTATTTTTATACAAGTCAGCAAAAAAACTAAATCTTGTGTTTTTTTTAGTCAAATTTATTAGTTGCAATGCCTTTTAAATTAATATTTTTCTGTCTCACTTGGTTTTAATCTTTGTTATTGTGTGTTGTTCATAATCTATAAATACTTTATTCATCATCTTATTTTGTCCTGAAGGGAACGTTATTATTTATTAGCCTGTTATAAAAAAGATAGATTTTAAGAAGCAGTATTACTATAAGTTAAATATAATATCTAATAAAATTTAACAAAAATATTGTTTAAATATTTTTATATAAATAAATTTATTTGGTAATAGTACTCTTATTTTTATTAAAATTAATTTTTTTAAAGCTAGTTTTTATCTAAAAATGTAATCTAATATAAAAACTTTTATATCTTTTATTACTAAAACGTATGATAGCAGTACCCCAATTTTTGGGTTCTTTACCAGTAATTTTTTTCATCATTTCAATAATAGAAATAATGTCTGCACGTTGCTCTTCATTAAACAATGTGTTAATAAAATCGTCATCCTTTCTCCCAGTCTCTCAGTATTAACTAATCATCTGCTCACCTGCTAAACTCATAAATCATCTCCCATTCACCTCGTCTCCCAGTCTCCCCATCAACATTCCCCAAAAATATTATAAAAACTCCTGTTTAATTACTTCTTTTTCAAATATTTATCTAGCCAGCCAAAAAATTCTCTTTGCCACAAAATACCATTCTGAGGTTTCAGTATCCAATGATTTTCATCAGGAAAAACAACTAGCTTAGCAGGGATATTTCTCAGACGAGCAGCCTGAAAAGCCTGCAGACCTTGAGTATAACTAATGCGAAAATCATTTTCGCCATGCATCACTAGTATAGGAGTATCCCATTTATCTACTAGCTTATGTGGAGAATTAGCAAAGGAACGTTGTGCAATTTTATTATTTTTGTCCCAATAAGGACCACCGAGATCCCAATTAACAAACCAGTATTCATCAGTTTCTAAATATTGACTTTCTAGATTAAACATACCAGAATGAGCAATGAAAGCCTTGAATCTTTTGTTATGCACACCAGCTAAATAATACACAGAATAACCACCGTAGCTTGCTCCGACTGCCGCTAAGGCGTCTTTATCTACATATGGTGCTGTCGCGAAAGTATCTATAGCTGTCAAATAATCTTGAATATTCAATCCACTGTAATCGCCACTAATCTGCTCCAACCATTCCATACCAAATCCAGGTAATCCTCTACGATTAGGTGCTACAACGATATAGTCATTAGCTGCCATTAATTGAAAATTCCATCTATAGCTCCAGAATTGGCCTACCATACTCTGTGGACCACCTTCACAATATAATATTGCAGGATATTTTTTAGTACTATCGAAATTTGGTGGAAATATTACCCAAACGAGCATTTTTTTCTTATCTACTGTATTAATCCAGTATGGACGTACCTCTCCCATCTTTAATTGATCTAACCAAAATTTATTAATAAATGATATTTCACTTTCTGTGCCATTTAATGGGTCTATCATATAGATTTCATCAGGTTTGGACATGGATTGTTTGATACCTATTATACCTTGTTTAGATATCAAAAAATCATTATAATTATGAGTACCACTTGTAATAGCTACAGGTTTTTTTTCATAAATATCTACCAAATAGATTTGCTGAGTACCATGCCATGGGCTGATGAAATGTAGAAAATTCCCATCTGCAGACCATTTAAGATTAGTAGCATGAGTTTCATAATTCATTACTGCCTCCCACATAGTATCTTTAGTAAAATCGTAAATAAATGGTCTAATGCGATCAGATTCATAACCTTCGCGTTCCATACTCTCCCAAGCTATTTTTTTGCCATCAGGACTAAAAACAGGATTTTGGTCGTAGCCTAGCATGCCAAATGTCAGATTAGTAATTTTATTTTTCTGTAAATCATATATATAAATGTCAGAATTGGTAGATAAAGCATAATCTCTGTCCATCATAGCTTTAGCAGTGAAAGCTATTTGGTTACCATTAGGATGCCAATTTATTTGTTCATTGCCAGCAAATGGATATAGTGGACATTCATAAGTCTGATGCACCATCACATCCTGCCCGACAGTATCTATTTTTTCACTATATTTAGCTATGAATAGATGAGAAAAAGATTTTACCCATTGATCCCAATGTCTTGGTAGCAGGTCTTCATATATTCTAGCATTTGCTTTTGGCAAATCAGGATAAATATCTTGAGGATTAGGTATTATTTTTACATCTTTGAAAAAAGCTATATGTTTTTGATCTGGAGCATATTCGAAGCCATTAATGCCACCTTTGATATACGAAATTTGCTTTATTTTGCTACCATCTATATTCATTTCGAATAATTGCATTACTCCATTATCATCTGGATAAAGATAACCTATCTTTTGTCCATCTGGACGCCACCTAGCATTGTATTCGCTCTTTGGCGTAGAAGTGATTTTTTGTCTTTTTTTATCATTTAGATTTATTAAATACAGCTCTCTATTACCTTTGTTTTCATGCCAATCATACCAAGTAACGCCAAAAAGCAATTTATCTTTGTCAGGTGAAAGCTGCATTTCAGAGATACGTCCCAGATACCAAAGTTTCTCTGGTGTCAAAATATTAGACTCAAATTTTAAACTATCAGAACCGATGATTTTTTCAGTTGTCTTAGTTTTTTTACAAGAAATAAAGAATGATGTAATGCATAATAATAAAATTACAAAATGATGTTTTTTCATAAAAATATTTTTTAAAACATCAAAAATAGGAATAATTTTTTTAAATATAAAAATAGAAATTAAATTAATCGTTTAATTAATTACTAAATTATTATTATGAATTTACTTGTAATAACTATATTTATTAAAATTAAAATTTTAATAAATATCTTTCTTTAAAAATGTAATTTGTTTAAAAGAAATATTCCAATTATTTTTGCAGTAATTATAACTGATGATGTTAATTAGATTTTTTTATACTATTGGCATTTATATCTACGGTTTTATTATCAATGTAGTAGCTATCTTTGGCCATAAAAAAGCGAAATTATGGGGAAAGGGTAGAAAGGCACAAAAAGATATCTATGCTACATTATCTCCTTCAGATAGATGGATTTGGATACATGTGTCATCATTAGGTGAGTTTGAGCAAGCGAGGCCTGTCATAGATCAATTGCACATTAAATATACAAATCATAAAATTTTATTAACATTTTTTTCACCTTCAGGTTATGAAATTAGGAAAGATTATCCCAATGTAGACATGGTTTTATATTTACCATTAGACGTTCCTAAAAATATCAAAAGATTCATATCGGCATTTTTACCTGAATTAGCTATTTTTGTTAAATATGATTTCTGGTTTAATTATTTGTATTATTTGAAAAAAAATCAAATACCTACCATTTTAATATCAGCTAACTTTAGACCTAATCAATACTTTTTTAAGTGGTATGGGATGTATATGAGACGATACCTTAAATATTTTGATCACATTTTTGTACAAAATAATATTTCTAATTTTTTACTAGAAAAATATTTAATATTAAATGTAACTGTTTGTGGAGATACTAGGTTTGATAGAGTTTATGAGATAGCTAATAATCCAGTTTATTTTCCACAAATAGAACAATTTATTAATAATCGTTTTGTATATATAGCAGGTAGTAGCTGGGAAGAAGACGAGAAATATATTGCTCAAGCTTTAAAAAAATTTCCTAATTGGTGCTATATCATAGCTCCACACGAGGTGCATAGAGAGCGAATAAATAATCTAAAAAAAAGCCTGTTATCTAATGCTATCACTTATTCAGAATTAACTACTCCAAATTTTGATATTTCAAAAGTACAAAATTCGAATGTTTTGATAATTGATACTATAGGAATTTTGTCAAATTTATATAGGTATGCAGATATTGTGCATATAGGCAATGGTTTTGGTAAAGGCATACATAATATTTTAGAAGCTGCTGTTTATGGTAAACCTATAATATTTGGACCTAATTATAAAAAATTTCAGGAAGCAATAGATTTGGTAAATTTACATGGAGCATTTAGTTTTAATAATATTAATCAATATTTTGATATTTTGAATAATTTATATAATGATAAAACATTTTACAATACTGCCTCTGAAGTTTGTAAAAATTATATAGAATCTAATGTCGGAGCTACTAATATAATTTTAAAATATATTGATGATAAATTAAAAGAAACTTGGTAAAAATTAAAATCTCAATCTAATACCCAAAAATTTTTAAATATATGAAACATATCAATGAAATCGCTGAAAGTATAGGAATACCTCAAGAAGAACTAGAACTTTATGGCAAATATAAAGCCAAAATACCATTTAGACTAATAAATAACGATAAACTTAAACAGTCAAAATTAGTATTAGTTACAGCTATCACACCTACGCCAGCAGGAGAGGGTAAAACTACAACATCGATTAGTCTTTCTATGGCACTAAATAGAATTGGTAAAAAATCGATTGTTGCTCTTAGAGAGCCATCTTTAGGACCAGTTTTTGGCATTAAAGGTGGTGCTACTGGTGGTGGTAAAAGTCAAGTATTACCTATAGATGATATTAATTTACTTTTCACTGGTGATATTCCTGCTATTGAAAGAGCTAATAATTTATTATCTACCTTGATAGATAATAATTTACAAAGTAAAAATCGTAATCTAAGACTAGATCCAAGAAATATTTTCTGGCATAGAGTAATGGATATGAATGATAGATCATTACGAAATATTGTAATTGGCTTAGGTGGTATTTCTAATGGTGTACCCAGAGAATCCACATTTGATATTACTGCAGCCAGTGAAGTAATGGCAATACTTGGCATGACTGATAGCATTAATGACTTGAAAGAACGTTTAGCTAACATTTTTGTTGGCTTAACATATGATAAAAATCCGATTTTTGCTAGAGATTTAAATGCACAGGGAGCAATGGCTGCTTTGCTAAAAGATGCAATAAATCCCAATTTAGTACAGACTACAGATGGTACGCCAGCTATAATTCATTGTGGTCCATTTGCAAATATTGCACAAGGTACTAATAGTATTTTGGCAACAAAAATGGCAATGACATATAGCGATGTAGTTGTTACAGAGGCAGGATTCGGTTCAGATCTTGGTGCAGAGAAATTCTTTGATATCAAATGTCATCAATTCGGATTAATGCCAAATGCAGTAGTTTTAGTAGTAACTATTCGTGCTCTTAAATATCATGGCGGTGCTACTAAAGAAGAATTAGCTATTCCTGATGTAGAACTTGTAAAAAAAGGTCTTGCTAATTTAGATAAACATATCGAGAATATGATGATGTATAACTTTAAGCCTGTTGTAGCATTAAATAAATTTGATACTGATACAGAAGAAGAAATCGATATAGTTAGGCAACGTTGCAAAGATTATGAAGTAATGATGTCTATAAATGAAGGATATGCTAAAGGTAGTGAAGGTGCCATTGATTTAGCTGAAAAAGTTATACAAAGTATTAACTATTGTTTAGATTGCTTCAGACCAATATATAAATATGATCAACCCATTGAAAAGAAAATTGAGATAATTAGTAAAAATATTTACGGGGCTAAAGATATAGAGTTCTCACTGAAAGCTAGAAAAGATTTAGATTTAATAAAAAAATTAAATTTAGAAAAATTACCTGTATGCATTGCTAAGACTCAATATTCATTTTCCGATAATCCAGATTTGAGGGGTAGACCTAAAGATTTTATATTAAACGTTAGAGAAATAGAAATATCTTCTGGTGCTGGCTTTGTAGTTCCTATAGCAGGGACTATCATGCGCATGCCGGGATTACCAAATGTGCCTTCTGCAGAAAAAATAGATATTGATGATGATGGTGTTATTTATGGAATAAGCTAATAAAAATCTATAATGCTAGCAATGCACTAACAAGATTATAAGCTCCGTCATAAATTTCTGCTATATTCGACTCTAGCATATAACATGGCGTAGTAACTATTTTGTTATCATAATCTACTACTACTTCTGTTTTGTTAGAATTTTTATGCCTAGCACCCAATATACTGATATCTTTTGCTGTTTTATAATCTTGACCAATAGTTACCAAGGAGCCTGGTATTACTTTAGCTATTATCACTGGAGCAATGCACATCGCACCAATAGGTTTTTTAGACTTATGGAAATCTAATATTACTCTTTCTAATTCATTATCTACAGACATTTTTTCTCCATCTATAGCATAAGTACTTAAATTTTTGGCAGCACCAAATCCACCGGGCAATATTAAAATATCGAAATCTTTAGCTTGTAAGAGTTTTAAATCTTTTACATTACCTCTAGCGATGCGTGCAGATTCTACCAGTACATTTCTTTTTTCATTTGTTACTTCACCAGTTATATGATTTACTACATGATACTGCTCTTTATTAGGAGCAAAAAACTCAAAATCAAAACCTATTTTCTTAATAGCTAACATGACCATCGTGGATTCATGTATTTCTGAACCATCATAAACTCCACATCCTGATAAAATTATTGCAAATTTTTTCATAATTTTTTCTAACAAAATTAAAATTTTAATTTATAAATACCAAGCTTAATTTCAATAAATTAAAATTTTAAAGATTAAGCACTTTATAATTTTAAAATAAAAATTGAAAAATTTATTGAGTAAATAAATAATTAATAAGAGAATTATTTATCAATTTTTTTTAACACATTTATCAAAATATCATAAGTTCTTTTTACTGATGGTATTAGTAATCTTTCATCAGGGCTGTGTACACCTTTCATCTCTGGTCCTATAGATACCATTTCTAAACCAGGAAATTTTTCACTAAAAAGTCCACATTCTAAACCTGCATGTATAGCTCTAATGACAGGTTTTTTATTTAAAATTTTTTCAGTTTCTTCAGCAACTAATTTTAGTAAATAACTATCAGGATTTGGTGTCCACCCCGGGTATCCATCATTTACTTCTACCTTAGCCTGTGCTAACTCAAAAGCAGATTTTACTTTATTACAAATATTTTTTTTAGCAGATTCTAAAGAACTACGTTGACTGGTGGTAATTATATACTGCTCATTTTGTTTTTTAATACTTGCTAGATTAGTAGAGGTCTCTACGAAATTAGGTATATCTTGTGACCAGGCAAACACTCCGTGAGGTAAAACATATAGCAAACGAATTAATCTAGCTGCTATCTCTCTATCTAACCATTTATTAGTATTACCTTTTTTAGTAATTGTCACTTTAACACCAGGATCACTGATTTTAAGTTCAGTTTTGAAAATATTTTGATAATCTTCTACAATTTTTTTTATTTTATTATAGTCATCCTCATTATCATAATAAAGCAATGCTGTAGCTTCTCGTGGTATAGCATTATGTAGATTGCCTCCTTCGATGCTTACTAGTTGTGTAGTCTCATTGTTATTTAATAAATCATAAACAATCCTAGTTAATAATTTTATAGCATTACCACGTTTTTTTTCGATATCATCTCCAGAGTGCCCCCCTTGTAGTCCTGAAACAAAAATCTCAACACTATTTTTTTCTTGTCCATTCTGATATTTTATAGGTAAATAACCGAGAGTATTTTTACCGCCAGCACAACCGATAAAAATTTGTCCTTCATCTTCACTATCAAGATTTATAAGATATTTACTTTTAATCATATCATTTTCTAAACCATTAGCACCGGTGAGTCCAGTTTCTTCATCAACTGTGAAAAGACATTCTATGGGGCCTAATCCCTCGATATCACTATCCAAAACAGCTAATTGCATAGCTACACCTATCCCATCATCTGCCCCTAAAGTAGTACCTTTAGCTTTTACCCACTCTCCATCTATATATGGTTCTATTGGATCTTTTAAAAAATCTTTGTTGACATCATTATTTTTTTCACATACCATATCTACATGACATTGCAGAGCAACTATAGGTTTATTTTCACCGCCCTTACTTGCAGGTTTTCGTATTACAATATTGCCCACACTGTCTTTTTTGTATTCTAGATTTTTGGATTTAGCGAAATTTTCTAAATATGCTATGATTTTATCTTCCTTTTTAGATGGTCTAGGTATTTGAGTGATTTCATAAAAATACTGCCATACCTTTTGTGGTTCTAAATTTATAAATGGATTATTCATAATAAAATTTTTTCACGAAGATAAAGAATAAAAATGAGAAAAATGAGAAATATTTAAAAAATGTAATAAAGGGTGATGGTTTGATGATATTTATGTATAAGATTTCATATGCTTATATTTTAAAAATATATTATCTTTGTAACAAAATTTTTAAATATGAAAGATATCGTTTCAAACCTCCAAGAGCACCTATCACAGGGCAAACAACTCAACTTAGAATTCCTTAATAATCTTTATAATAAGATGAAACTCCAAGGCAACGACGTAGTCGATTATCAACATCTAAAAGCTCAAAGTGTCTCTCCACAATGTCCTAATTGCAAAAGCATCCATATCAAGAAAAATGGCCATCAGCAAGGACAACAAATGTATAAATGCAAAAAATGTGGTAAAAACTTCCGTGAAACTACTGGCACCTTTGTCTATTACTTACACAAAAAAGAATTGATGCTTGATTACATTCGTCTGATGCTCGAGGGTAAAACCTTACGTGAATGCTCTAAAGAACTTCGTATTTCTCTACCTACCAGCTTCGAATGGCGACATCGCATTCTATCTGCTCTGAGAAGCTTCGAAAATAATGTAAACTTCTTTGGCATTATGGAAATAGATGAACTGTTATTGAAATATTCAGAAAAAGGTCGCAGATATAAAACCTTAGAAGAATATCTATTAGCTCAAGAGCTAAAAACTCATAATGTAGCTGTACTATCTATGATAGACAGAAGTGGCAATATGCTCTGCAAATTGACTGGTTTAGATAATGTGAAGCGAGATCAGATAGATAAAATATTATTAGCTAGGATATCTAAAAATGCTGTGATTTGCTCGCCTGATAATGAAGAATTCAAGAATTTGAAAACGCAAAGTATAAAAGATA
>JAPXMM010000041.1:0-17521 GCA_033809015.1 Bacteroidales bacterium | reverse complement strand
ATAATATCACAAATTAATATTACTCTACCTGGTGTAATATCCTTATAATAATTGATTATCAAAGCTATTATATCTGTGCCTCCACTAGCACTACCCTGAGCAAATACTATTCCAAGTCCTACACCACATAATGTAGCTCCTATTATTGCTGCCATAAATTTATCTGTAACTAGTGGATCATTAAATAATAGTTGAAATACTGACAAAACGATAGCATTTATAACTATTCCTACTATGGTTTTCACTCCAAATTTAGCTCCTATTAGTTTAATAGCTAAAGCGACTAATATTGCATTGCCCACCAACACTGTTACACCTATAGGTATTTTCATTGTAAACCATAATATACTTGCTATACCTACTAATCCCCCACCTATTATCTCTGATGGTATCAAAAAAGCATTCCATCCGATGGCGTTAATTATTAAACCTATTGTTATCAATAAATATGAACGTACTTCTTTCCAAATCATAATATATATTTTGCGGCAAAATTATTGAATTTATCTAATATGATACAAAAAGTGCAATGTTATTATATCTATGCTAGATTAGCTCTTTTATTTCAATAAATTTTATTATAAATTTTTTTATTTCAAAAAAAAAATGTACTTTTGCAAAAAAAGGTATTTATATGTTAATAGTAGAATTAAAAGAAGGCGATAGCATTGATAAAGCTTTGAAAAAACTTAAAAGAAAATTTGAAAAAACAGGTATTGCTAAACAAGTGAAAGCTAGACAGTTTTATGTGAAACCTTCAGAAAAAGAAAGAGAAAAAAAAGCTAAATCTTTATATAAACAACAACGTATTACTAAGAGCTTAAATGCTTGAAATAGTTCATTAATAGTTTATAATTTCATTTTTTAATGGACTATATTAAAGATTATTTGAATTTTTTAGAGAATAATCAAAGATATTCTCCACATACTATTCATTCATATAGTATTGATCTATATGATTTTAAAGCGTTTATCCAAAATACTTTTGATATAGATTTAATAGACGTCAAGCGTATTCATATAAATGATTGGATAATGTCTTTAAGTGAATCAGGTTTGAAGGCTTCTACTATCAATAGAAAAATCGTAGCTTTATCTTCTTTTTATAATTTTTTAGTAAATAAAAATTTTATTCTCAAAAATCCAGTGAATAATATTTCAAAACCTAAAATACCTAAACGTATACCTCAATATGTGAAATCTAAAGATTTGAATACAGATATACTAAATGAAGATTTAGAAAATAATACTACAAATGATTTTGAGCCCATGAGAAATATTTTGATTATCGAAATGCTTTATCAAACTGGCATGCGTAGATCTGAATTGGTAAATTTAAAAAATGAAGATATCGATTTATATAGAAAAACTATTAAAGTGCTAGGCAAAAGGAATAAAGAGCGATACATTCCATTTACAGATGATTTTAAAAAGTTAATCCTTGATTATATAAATATAAAAAAAGATTTTTTTGCAGATAAGCAAATTGATGATAACTTTTTTTTATTAAAGAACGGTAAAAAATTATATGATAAATTTGTTTATAGAGTAGTCAATAGTTATTTGAGTGATATAAATTATATTTCTCAAAAAAGTCCTCATATTCTTAGGCATACTTTTGCCACACATCTATTACAAGAAGGAGCAGATTTAAATGCTATCAAAGAATTATTAGGACATAGTAGCTTAGCATCTACGCAAATATATGCTCATAGTTCTATCGAGCATATTAAGCAAGTTTATTCAAAGGCTCATCCGAGGTCATAAATTAATATTAATATAGATACAATATTTTAAAAAGGAGGTTTTATGAAAGTAAATATTAATCCTATCCATTTCAAAATAGATAAGAAATTGGATGAATATATTAATGAAAAAATCACTAAACTATCAAAATTTCATCAAGAAATCATTAGCAGTGATGTAATTTTAAAATTGGAGAATTCTCCTACACCAGAGAATAAAATTGTAGAAATAAAATTAGTAATTTCTGGTAACGACCTTTTCGCAACGAAAAAAGCTAAAACATTTGAAGAAGCAACAGATTTAGCTGTAGATGCTTTGCGAAGGCAAATAGAAAAAACAAAAGAAAAATAATATATTAAAAAAATTTTTAATAAAATTTTTTTAATTGAAAAATAATATATAATTTTGCAAACTAAAATTTTAGGTTGTTTTTTATAATAATATGTGATAAAAAGCCGATGTAGCTCAGCTGGTAGAGCAGCTGATTTGTAATCAGCTGGTCGGGGGTTCGAGTCCCTCTATCGGCTCAGTTAAATGGGGAGGTACCAGAGTGGTCAAATGGGGCAGACTGTAAATCTGTTGGCTAAGCCTTCGGAGGTTCGAATCCTTCCCTCCCCATTTTTGCGGAAGTAGCTCATCTGGCAGAGCGAAAGCCTTCCAAGCTTTAGGCAGCGGGTTCGAGCCCCGTCTTCCGCTTTTTAGATATTTATGCCTTTGTAGCTCAGTGGTAGAGCACTTCCTTGGTAAGGAAGGGGTCGCGAGTTCAACTCTCGCCGAAGGCTTTAATTAACCAATAAAAAATAAAAACATGGCAAAAGAAAAATTTGAACGTAAAAAACCTCATGTCAATGTCGGTACAATAGGACATATAGACCATGGTAAAACAACATTAACAGCTGCTATTACTCAAATACTAGCTGAAAAAGGTTATGCTCAAGCTAAAAGCTTTTTTGATATTGATAATGCTCCCGAGGAGAAAGAACGTGGTATTACTATCAATACTTCTCATATTGAATATGAAACAGAAAAACGTCACTATGCTCATATAGACTGTCCAGGTCACGCTGACTATATTAAAAATATGGTAACTGGTGCTGCTCAAATGGATGGTGCTATCCTTGTAGTAGCTGCTACTGATGGTCCTATGCTTCAAACACGTGAACATATCTTATTAGCTCACCAAGTAGGTGTCCCTGCTATAGTCGTTTTCATGAATAAAGTAGACCTAGTAGATGACCCAGAGCTTCTTGACTTAGTAGAAATGGATATTCGCGATTTATTGAATTTCTACGGTTATGATGGAGATAATACTCCTATAATCCGTGGATCAGCTTTAGGTGCTCTGAATCGTGAACCACAATGGGTAGAAAAAGTTCTCGAATTAATGGACGCTGTGGACTCTTATATTCCACTTCCAGTTAGAGATGTCGATAAAGACTTTTTAATGCCTGTAGAAGATATTTTCTCTATTACAGGTCGTGGTACTGTAGCTACTGGTCGTATAGAACAAGGAGTTATAAATACTGGTGATCCAGTCGAAATCGTGGGACTAAGTGAAGAAAAACTTAAAAGTGTTGTTACTGGTGTAGAAATGTTTCGTAAAATATTAGATCGCGGTGAAGCTGGTGATAATGTAGGACTACTCCTTAGAGGTATAGATAAAGATGAAATTAAACGTGGTATGGTTGTTGCTAAACCAGGCAGTATTCATCCTCATGAAAAATTTAAAGCTGAGGTTTATATTCTTAAAAAAGAAGAAGGTGGCCGTCATACTCCTTTTAAAAACCACTATCGTCCACAATTCTATTTTCGCACTACAGATGTAACTGGTGAAATTAATCTACCCGATGGAGTAGAAATGGTTTTACCTGGTGATAATATTACTATTCAAGTAGATCTAATTTATCCTATCGCAATGAATAAAGGTTTAAGATTTGCTATACGTGAAGGTGGTAGAACTGTAGGAGCTGGTCAAGTAACTGAAATTTTAGATTGATTTTTAGTTAGTTTCCATAATTGCGGGTGTAGCTCAATTGGTAGAGTAGTGGTCTCCAAAACCATTGGTTGGGAGTTCGAGTCTTCCCGCCCGCGTTGATTAATTTTTTAGTATGAAAAAAATTTTAAAACAATTAAAAGAGGTTAGAGATGAATTTTTATATAAAGTTACCTGGCCATCTTGGGATGAGTTGATAGAAAGTTCCATATTAGTGGCTGTAGCTTCAGTAATTATAGCTATTGTTATTTTGATTATGGATCTTGCTAGTCAGGGTTTAGTTAGTTTTATTTATTAAAAAATTATTAATCTATAATAATGATGCCAGAAAAAGATGATAATCTCCATAAATGGTATGTAATTAGAACAATTACAGGACAAGAAAAAAAAGTTAAAGAACTTTTAGAAATAGAAATCGATAAATGTAATCTTCGTAGTTATATACCTAGAGTTTTAGTGCCAGTAGAGAAAGTATATCAAATACGTAAAGGGAAAAGAATTACTAAAGAAAAAAATTACTTTCCAGGATATGTTTTGATAGAAGCTATATTAGATGCTGAGATTATCAATACAATTAAAAATATTCCTAGTGTTTTGGGATTTCTTGGAGATAAAGATAATCCTACTCCAATGAGACCTTCCGAAGTACGTAGGATACTTAGTAAAGTAGATGAGCTAAATGATAAAGGAGAAGAAATAGAACTATCATTTTTAGTTGGAGAAAATGTACGTATTATTGATGGGCCGTTCAGTTCATTCATAGGTACTGTAGAAGAAATTAATGAAGAAAAGAAAAAAATAAAAGTAGGTGTTAAGATTTTTGGTCGTAAAACTTTATTGGAATTAAGTTATATGCAAGTAGAAAAAGAATCGTAAATAAATAAAATAATGGCAAAAGAAGTAGTAGGAATTATTAAATTACAAATTAAGGGAGGTGCAGCTAATCCAGCTCCACCGATTGGACCTGCCCTCGGATCTAAGGGTTTAAATATTACTGAGTTTTGTAAGCAATTTAATGCTCGTACTCAAAATCAAGCTGGTAAATTATTACCTGTTATTATTACAGTGTACGCTAATAAAAGTTTTGATTTTGTTGTTAAAACTCCTCCAGTCGTGGTTCAACTAATAGAAGCTGCTAAAATCCAAAAAGGTTCTGCTGAACCTAATAGAGTTAAAGTAGGAAAGGTCTCCTGGGATCAAATTAAACAAATTGCCCAAGATAAAATGGTAGATTTAAATTGTTTTACAATAGAATCTGCTATGAAAACTATTGCTGGTACTGCAAATAGCATGGGTATAACTGTTACAGGTAATGCTCCTTTCTAAATTATTCATTTTAAAATTAAAGAACCATGGCTAAAATACCTAAAAAAAGAAAAGCCGTCCTGGCTAAATATGATAAAAACGCACTCTATAACCTAGCTGATGCTATGAAGATCGTCAAAGAAATTACTTATACTAATTTCGATGCTTCCGTCGATCTAGACATAGTCTTAGGTATAGATCCTCGCAAATCTAACCAAATGGTTAGAGGTACTGTGATGCTTCCTCACGGTACAGGAAAAAATGTTCGAGTTTTAGTACTATGTGGACCTGATAAAGAAAATGAAGCTAAAGAATCCGGTGCAGACTATGTCGGTCTCGAAGAGTATATTGATAAAATCAAATCTGGTTGGACAGATGTAGACGTTATTATTTGTACTCCCGATGTAATGCCTAAAATCGGTCCTTTAGGTAAAATTCTTGGACCACGTGGACTCATGCCTAATCCTAAAACTGGTACTGTTACTATGGATGTGGGCAAAGCTGTCACTGCTGCTAAAAGTGGTAAAGTAGATTTCAAAGTAGATAAGTATGGTATTATTCATTCTCCTATAGGAAAAGTGTCTTTCGACACAGAAAAACTTGTTGATAATGCTAAAGAATTACTTAGTACTGTTATAAAACTAAAACCACCTACTACTAAAGGTACTTATATTAAAAAAATTACTGCTTCCAGTACTATGAGTCCTAGTGTAAAAATCGATCCTAAATCTATTGTTTAACTCTTAATGTTATGAAAAGAGAAGAAAAGCAAATTTTATTAGATGAATTAATAGAGCTAGTAAATAATTATGATTATATCTATGTAGTTGATATTAGTGGACTTAATTCTGTAGATACATTTCTCTTGAGATCTAGATGTTTTAAAGAAAATATTAAACTTCAAGTTGTCAAAAATACTTTGTTACATAAAGCAATGCTTAGTAGTAATAAGGATTATTCTGAAATGTATCCTATACTTAATGGACCTACAGCTATTATGTATGGCCCTACGCCTAATAATGCACCTGCTAAATTAATTAAAAAATTTAGAGAAACTTCTGATAGACCTATTCTGAAAGGTGCTTTCATAGAAGGTGTAGTATTTATCGGCGATAAACAGCTAAATACTTTAGCAACTTTAAAAACTCGCGAAGAACTTATTGCAGATGTAGCATTAGCTCTTAATAATCCATTTAATAAATTATTATCATCCTTGCAAGGTCAAGGACAAAAAATTGCTGGCGTGTTAAAAACTCTAGCAGAAAAAGAATAAATTTTTGTTTAACCTAAAAAAAATCATAAAATGGCAGATATTGAAGTATTAGCGGAACAGTTGGTAAACCTGACCGTAAAAGAAGTTAATGATCTTCTTACAATTTTAAAAGAAAAATATAACATTGAACCAGCTGCTGCTCCAGTAATGGTCGGTGGTGGTGCTAGTGAAGGCAGTGCAGCTGCTACTCAAGAAGAACAAACAGAATTTGATGTGATTCTAAAAGCTGCAGGTCCTCAAAAATTAGCTGTTGTTAAATTAGTTAAAGAAATGACTGGACTAGGACTAAAAGAAGCTAAAGAATTAGTAGATACAGCTCCTAAGCCTATCAAAGAAAAAATTTCAAAAGAAGAAGCTGATGCATTGAAAAAATCTTTGGAAGAAGCAGGCGCTGAAGTTGAAATTAAGTAAAATGTCTATACTTAATCATTTTTGTATCAGTCTGAGCAATTTTTTAATTGTTCAGGCTGATCTTTTGTTTATTTTTAATAAATCATTTTAATGTATTTGTTTAACCAATATTTTATAATTAAAAATTTAATATAAAAAATATTTTTAGAAAAATTAATGAAATGCAAAAATTTTTTTCGTATATCATTAATATTATTTTCAACAAAAAAAATATTATTTTTTAAAAAAGAAATTTAAAAAAAATCAGAGATTCTAAAAAATATGAAAGAAAGAATCAAGTTTGGCAAATCCTTACAATACGAAAGTCCAGATCTTTTAGAAGTTCAATTACAATCGTTTAAGGATTTTTTTCAATTGGAGACAACTCCCGAAAATAGAAAAAATGAAGGATTATTTAAAGTTTTTAAAGAAAATTTTCCTATTACAGATTCTCGTGGACTGTATGTTTTAGATTTCGTGGATTATTATATAGATCCACCAAGATATACTATCGAGGAATGTATGGAACGTGGCCTTACATATAGTGTACCATTCAAAGCTAGACTTTATCTATATTGTACTGATCCAGAACATGAAGATTTCGAAGCTGTAACTCAAGATGTATATCTGGGTCCTATTCCTTACATGACTCCTAAAGGAACTTTTGTGATCAATGGTGCTGAAAGAGTCGTTGTGTCACAAATGCACCGTAGTCCTGGTGTATTTTTCGAAACTACTAGACATCCTAATGGTGGTCTAATATACTCTGCTCGCATTATACCTCTCAAAGGAACTTGGATAGAGTTTACTACTGATATACAAAATGTAATGTATGCATATATAGATAGAAAGAAAAAAGTACCTATGACCACTCTACTGCGTGCTATTGGCTATGAAACTGATAAAGAAATTTTAGAAATTTTCAATTTAACTGAAGAAGTTGAAGTTAATGAAAAAAATCTAAAAAATTATATAGGAAGAAAATTAGCTGCTCGCGTTGTACGTAATTGGATTGAGGATTTTGTAGATGAAGATACTGGTGAGCTAACTTCTCTCGAACGTACAGAAGTATTGATAGAACGTGAAACTATCATTGAGGAATTTCATATTCCAATAATTTTGAAATCTAATGCAGAAACTATTCTTTTGCATAGAGATGACATTAATACTGATGACTATTCTGTACTATTCAATACTCTCCAAAAAGATCCAGCAAATAATCAACGAGAAGCATTAGAATATATTTATAGACAGCTACGTAATGCTGAACCTCCTGACAAAGAAACTGCTTTGCAAATCATTGATAAGCTTTTCTTTTCAGATAAAAAATATGATCTGGGTGAAGTCGGTCGTTTTAAAATTAATAAAAAACTTGAAAGAGATACAGTAGATATTAATCAACGTGTACTAACACATCAAGATATCATAGATATTATTAAATATTTAATAAATTTAATAAATAATAAAACAGATATTGATGATATAGACCATTTAAGCAATAGACGTGTTCGTACAGTAGGTGAACAATTGTATTTGCAATTTGGTGTAGGGTTAGCACGTATGGCTAGAACTATCAGAGAACGTATGAACGTGAGAGATAATGAGGTGTTTAAACCTATTGATTTGATTAATGCTAAAGCTCTGTCTTCTGTTATTAATACATTTTTTGGTACAAATCAATTGTCTCAATTGTTAGATCAAACAAACCCACTTTCAGAGCTTACTCATAAACGTCGTATTAGTGCTTTAGGTCCTGGTGGACTTACACGTGAACGTGCTGGTTTCGAAGTGCGTGATGTTCATTATACTCACTATGGCCGTCTCTGCCCAATAGAAACTCCAGAAGGTCCTAATATTGGATTGATTAATTCACTCACAGTATATTCTCGTATAAATGATCTAGGTTTCATAGAAACTCCATATCGTAGAGTCGTCAATGGTGTGGTACAAATGGATGAAGGACCTATTTATTTGAGTGCTGAAGATGAGGAATTTTACTATATTGCTCCTGCTAATACATTATTAGATGAAAATGGATTAATAGTAGAAGAACAATTGATGTGCCGCTATAGTGCAGATTTCCCTGTTGTACCTCGTGAGCAAATAAACCTTATGGATGTAGCTACTAACCAAATAGCTTCGGTATCTGCTTCTTTAATTCCATTTTTGGAAAATGATGACGCTAACCGTGCTCTTATGGGATCAAACATGATGCGTCAAGCTGTTCCACTCCTCAATCCAGAAATTCCTATCGTAGCTACAGGTATAGAAAGTAAAGTAGCCGAGAGCTCTCGCGTTCTTATTAATGCTGAATATGATGGAGTAGTAGAATATGTAGATTCTAAAAAAATTATAATTAAATATGATTTAGATAAAAATGCTAAATTAGCTTCTTTTGATGATGATTCTACAACTTATGAACTCACTAAATTCCTTAGAACTAATCAAAATACTATAATTAATTTGATACCTATAGTGAGAAAAGGTGATAAAGTAAAAAAAGGACAAGTTCTTTGTGAAGGTTTCGCTACTAAAGATGGTGAATTAGCTCTCGGAAGAAATCTTTTAGTTGCATTTATGCCTTGGAAAGGGTATAACTATGAAGATGCTATTGTAATTTCTGAACGTGTCTTGAAAGAAGACTTATTTACTTCGCTACATATAGAAGAATTTTCTACTGAAGTGCGTGAAACTAAAAGAGGTATAGAAGAATTGACAAATGATATACCAAACGTGAGCATAGAAGCCACTAAAGACTTGGATAATAATGGTATTATTAGAATAGGTGCCGAAGTCACTGAAGGTGATATTTTAATTGGTAAAATTACTCCTAAAGGTGAAACTGATCCTACTCCAGAAGAGAGATTATTACGAGCTATCTTTGGCGACAAAGCTGGCGACGTGAAAGACGCTTCTCTGAAAACTCCTCCGGGTTCTGCTGGTACTGTTATTGACACTAAATTATTCTCTAGACTTTCTAAAAATAAAAAGGAAAAAGAAAAAGAAAAACATCTCATAGAAAAAGCTGATGCAGAATTCGAAAAAGAAGCAAGTGCTCTTAGAGATAAATTAATTAAAAAACTTATTACTATTACTGAAGGATTAGTTTCTAATGGTGTATTTAATAAATATAAAGTAGAATTAATAGCTAAAGGTGAAAAATTTTCTTCTAAATTATTGCAACGTATAGAAAATTATTTGGATATTAATCCTGAAAATTGGACATTAGATGATGAAAAAAACAAACTTATAAAACAAGTGCTCCATAATTATGAAATCAAATATAAAGATATTTATGGCAAGCTACAAAGAAAAAAATATACTTTAAGTGTAGGAGATGATTTACCATCAGGAATAGTAAAATTGGCTAAAGTATATATAGCAACCAAGCGTAAACTAAAAGTTGGAGATAAAATGGCTGGTCGTCATGGTAATAAAGGTATAGTAGCTAAAATAGTACCAGAGGCTGATATGCCGTTTTTAGCAGATGGTACCCCTGTAGATATAGTTCTTAATCCACTAGGTGTGCCTAGCCGTATGAACTTGGGACAGATTTATGAAACTGTATTAGGATGGGCTGGCAAAAAACTTGGTGTACATTTTGCTACACCTATTTTTGATGGAGCAACTATAGAAGAGACAAATGATTATATTAGAAAAGCTGGGTTACCTGATAATGGACAAGTATATTTATATGATGGTGGCACAGGAGATCGTTTCGATCAACCTACCACGGTTGGTATTATTTATATGATGAAGCTGCATCACCTAGTAGATGATAAAATGCATGCTAGATCTATAGGCCCTTATTCTCTAATTACTCAGCAACCTCTTGGTGGTAAATCACATTTTGGTGGTCAACGTTTTGGTGAAATGGAAGTTTGGGCTTTAGAAGCTTTTGGAGCTTCACATATATTGCGTGAAATCTTGACTGTGAAAAGTGACGATGTTACTGGTAGAGCAAAAGCTTATGAAGCTATTGTTAAAGGACATAATTTGCCTGAACCAGGTATACCAGAGTCATTTAATGTATTAGTCCACGAACTTCGTGGCTTAGGTTTAAAAATAACATTTGAAGAATAGTTTAAAAAATATGGCATTTAAAAGTGATTCAATCCCCGCAAATTTTTCAAGTATAATTATCAGTATAGCATCTCCCGATGATATTCTGGCTATGTCTCATGGGGAAGTGACTAGACCAGAAACTATTAACTATCGTACCTACAAACCAGAGAGAGATGGTTTGTTTTGTGAACGTATTTTCGGTCCTGTGAAAGACTATGAGTGTGCTTGTGGTAAATATAAGCGTATTCGTTATAAAGGTATTGTTTGTGATAGATGTGGTGTAGAAGTTACTGAAAAAAAAGTTAGACGTGAACGCATGGGACATATTCAATTGTCTGTACCCGTAGCTCATACATGGTATTTCCGTTCTAATCCTAATAAAATAGGTGCTCTTCTAGGTTTTAATACTAAACAAATCAATAATGTCGTTTATTATGAAAAATACGTAGTCATCAATCCTGGTATTATGGCTAAAGAAAACATTAATAAACTTGATTTCCTTAGCGAAGAAGAATATTTAAATATTTTAGAAAATATCCCAATAGAAAATCAGCAATTATCTGATGATAATCCTGATAAATTTATTGCTAAAATGGGTGGTGAAGCTTTACTAGATTTATTATCAGAACTAGATCTAGATGAGCTGTCTTATCAATTGCGTGATAGAGCTAGCCACGAAACATCTCAACAAAGAAAATCCGATCTTTTAAAAAGATTACAAGTAATTGAAGATTTTCGTGAAGCTCAGACCCGTATTAAAAATCGTCCAGAATGGATGATTTTAAAAATTTTACCAGTCATTCCTCCAGATCTTAGACCTTTAGTACCTTTAGATGGTGGTAGGTTCGCTTCTAGTGATTTGAATGAACTTTATCGTAGAGTTATCATCCGTAATAATAGATTAAAAAGATTAGTAGATATCAAAGCTCCTGAAGTGATCCTACGTAACGAAAAACGTATGCTCCAGGAAGCTGTTGATTCTTTATTTGATAATACTCGTAAAGTAGCTGTTACTGGCTCATCTCTTAATAGACCTCTAAAATCTCTGAGTGATAGCCTGAAAGGTAAACAAGGACGCTTTAGACAAAATCTTTTAGGTAAACGTGTAGATTATTCTGGTCGTTCTGTAATCGTCGTTGGTCCAGAACTTAAAATGAACGAAGTTGGTTTACCAAAAGAAATGGCTGCAGAACTTTTTAAACCGTTTATTATTCGTCATCTTTTAGAGCGTGGCATTGTAAAAACTGTGAAATCTGCTAAAAAAGTTATTGAAAGAAAAGATCCAGTTATCTGGGAAATATTAGAAAATGTGTTGAAAGGTCATCCAGTTATGCTCAATCGTGCTCCTACCTTGCATAGATTGAGTATTCAAGCTTTTCAACCTAAAATGATTGAAGGTAGAGCAATACAGTTGCATCCATTAGTGTGTACTGCTTTTAATGCAGACTTTGATGGTGATCAAATGGCTGTGCATGTCCCTCTTGGTAATGAAGCTGTAGCAGAAGCTCAATTATTAATGCTGGCAACACATAATATTCTAAATCCAGCTAATGGTAATCCTATTGCTGTTCCATCTCAAGATATGGTCCTTGGATTGTATTATTTAACAAAAGAACGCAAAAGTACACCAGAGCACATCATACGTGGTGAAGGTAAAATATTTTATTCTAAAGAAGAGGCTTTATTGGCTTATAATGAAGGTAAAGTAGATATGCATGCTTTAGTGAAAGTCATGATTAAAGATGAAGATGGCAAGTCATCTCTTTTAGAAACTACTATTGGTAGAATAATTTTGAATGAAATCGTTCCTGAAGAGGTTGGTTTTATAAATAAAGTTATTACTAAAAGTATTATTAGAGACATTATTGCTGATGTTTTAAAAGCTACAAATAATGTTGTAACTACTCAATTTCTAGATGATGTTAAAAACTTAGGGTATCAAATAGCATTCAAAGGCGGATTATCTTTTAATTTAGGTGATTTAATTATACCAGAAGAAAAAGTTGATATTATTAATGAAGCTAAAGATGAGGTAGATGAGATAATGGCAAATTATAATATGGGCTTAATAACTAATAACGAGAGATATAATCAAGTAATTGACACATGGACACATGCTAATGCTAAATTAACTCAAATATTAATTAAGCAAATAGCTAATGATAAACAAGGTTTTAATCCTGTTT
Source organism: Bacteroidales bacterium (assembly GCA_033809015.1). Lineage (GTDB taxonomy): Bacteria > Bacteroidota > Bacteroidia > Bacteroidales > DTU049 > DTU049. The sequence goes on along the minus strand of JAPXMM010000041.1, from coordinate 4,563 downwards.
ATATGATGCTGGATTCAGGTGCTAGGGGTTCTAAAGAGCAGATACGTCAGCTATGTGGTATGCGTGGATTGATGGCAAAGCCACAAAAAAGTGCTACTGCTAGCTCAGAAATTATAGAAAATCCTATTATAGCAAATTTCAAAGAAGGCTTGTCAATGCTTGAATACTTTATTTCATCTCACGGTGCTAGAAAAGGTTTAGCAGATACTGCTCTTAAAACCGCTGATGCTGGTTATCTAACACGTAGATTAGTTGATGTAGCTCAGGATGTAATTGTTACTGAAGATGATTGCGGTACTTTACGTGGACTAGTAGTTAGTGATTTACGTAATGGTGACGAAATCGTAGAATCTTTATATGACCGTATTTTAGGTAGAGTTTCTCTGCATGATATACAAAAGCCTATAACTGGTGAAATTATTGTTCATGAAGGTGAAGAGATTACTGAAAATAAAGCCCAAGCTATAATAGATGCTGGTATTACTGAAGTTGAAATTCGCTCAGTACTCACCTGCGAATCTAGACATGGTGTATGTGCTAAATGTTACGGTAGAAATTTAGCTATAGGTAAATTAGTGAATATGGGTGAGGCTGTAGGTGTGATAGCAGCACAATCTATTGGTGAACCTGGTACTCAGCTTACATTACGTACTTTCCATATTGGTGGTGCAGTAGGTAATGTGGGTATAGAAAGTAAAATTATTGCTAAAAATGATGGAATAGTTCATTTTGATGAACTTAGATATTTAGAATATGATAATAATGCTGATAATAATTACTATATTGTTTTGGGTCGTTCTGCTGAAGTACATTTACTAGATCCTAATACAATGACTATTTTGCAATCTGCTAATATTCCTTATGGTTCTAAACTTTATAAATTAGAAGGCGAGCTAGTAAAAAAAGGTGAAGTTATCTGTGAATGGGATGCATATAATTCTTTAATTATAAGTGAGGTTGCAGGTAAAGTGGTATATAATGATGTTATAGAAAACGTTACTTTTAAATATGAAATAGATGAAAATACTGGACATAAGGATAGAATAATCATTGATTCTAAGCAAAGAGGCAAAATTCCTCAAGTACTAATTACTTCTGCTGCAGGTGATGTTTTAAAAGTTTATGATTTACCTGTTGGAGCAAATATTCTCGTAGATGATGGGCAATTAATAAAAGCTACTGATATTATAGCAAAAATACCACGTCTAGTAGGTAAAGCTAGTGACATTACAGGTGGATTACCACGTGTACAAGAGTTATTTGAAGCTAGATCTCCAATAGATCCTGCTATCGTTGCTGAAATAGATGGTATAGTTAGCTTCGGTTCTAAACTTAAAAAGGGTAATAAAGAAGTTATAATAACTTCTAAAACTGGTGAGGAGCGACATTATTTGATTCCCGTTACTAAACAAATTTTAGCTCAAGAAGGAGATTTTGTTAAAGCTGGTACTCCACTTTCAGATGGTCCTATCTCTCCATTAGATATATTGGCTATTAAAGGTCCTACTAAAGTGCAGGAATACCTAGTTAATGAAATTCAAGAAGTCTATCGTTTACAAGGTGTTAAAATCAATGATAAACATTTCGAAGTTATTGTTAAACAAATGATGCAGAAAGTTGAAATCGTCGATCCAGGTGATACTAGATTCTTAGAAGGTGAATTGGTAGATAGATTTGTATTCAATGATGAGAACGATAAGATATTTAGTATGAAAGTAGTAACTGATCCTGGTGATAGTGATTTGCGTCCTGGTATGCTAGTCACAGCTAGACAACTTAGAGATATTAATTCTGTGCTTAAACGTAGAGATATGAATCTGGTACAAGCTAGAGATGCTCAGCCTGCTACTGCTAGACAAGTTTTACAGTCTATTACCAGAGCTGCTTTGCAAACACAAAGTGTATTGTCTGCAGCCTCTTTCCAAGAAACAGTTAAAGTATTGACTAATGCTTCTGTGAAAGCTACTAAAGATAATTTACAAGGCCTTAAAGAAAATGTTATTGTTGGTCATCTAATACCAGCTGGTACAGGTATTCGTCAATATGATAACTTGATTGTCGGCTCTATGGATGAATATGAGGCTTTAATAGAATCAAAAAAAGAATTACAAAATCAATAAAATTATGAGCGAAAAAGATAAAAAAGAAAATCAAATAAATGTTTTTTTGCCACCTGAGATAGCTGATGGTATTTATTCTAATTTAGCTATTATATCACATTCTCCTGATGAATTTGTAATAGATTTTCTGTCATTAGTGCCAGGAGTTTCAGATGCTAAAGTGAAAAGTAGAATTATTTGTACTCCACAACATGCTAAAAAACTACTTAGGGCCTTATCAGATAATATCCAACGTTATGAAAATAGTTTTGGTGAGATTGTAGAACATGAGCAAAAAATGCCTAATATAAATACTAATTTCTACGGCGAAGCATAAAATAATTATTTAAATTATATCTATTTAAAAGAGCTACTATCAAAAGTAGCTCTTTTTTATTTTATATCTTTTTAATATATATTATCAAATTGTATGTATTTTAAATTTAGTTTTGTCTTAGTATAATATAAATTAAACATATTAATATTCTTTTTAAATTATAAATATTTAATTAATTTTACTATTTATTAATAAATTATATTAAATTACCCATTAAAATTAAGTTTAATAAAATACAATATAATTAGAATATATTAAACGCATATTAGTCTAAAAATAATTGTAATATAGCTAAATTATATAAAATATAGAAATAATTTAAAAAAATATACTAAATTTGTCATTGAAAAAATTATTTATAAAAATTTTAAATTAATCTTAAAATATAATACATGAAAAAATTTTTTACTTTTTTAATATTACTTTTATTAATACAATTAAAAGTAATGTCTCAGTGTTATAATTGTAATAGTAATTATCCAAGTGGCAATCAATCTATAAGCTCAGGGCAAACAATAATCGTAAGTACTTGCGTATATGGTGGAGAATATTCTTATTATAATGTAACTAGCGGTATAACTTATACATGGAATACTTGTGGAGATACTGATTTTGATACTCAATTGACTTTATTTCAAGGTAGTACTTGTGGTAGTGGTACTGTTTTAGCATATAATGATGATAATTGTGGACTCCAATCTTCTATTACATGGACAGCTACATTTACAGGTATTGTTACTTTGTTAGTAAGTAAATACAGTTGCCAGAATCAATCTACTTGTATGACTTTAAATTGGAGTGCAAGTGGGGGCGGTGGTGGAGGCGGTGGAACGTCGTGTAGTAATGCAGCACCATTTTGTTCAGATTCTACTTATAATTTCCCTGCTGGTGTAAATAGTGGTACAGCTGAGTCGGGGCCAAACTATTGTTGCCTTGGAAGCCAACCAAACCCCGTTTGGTATTATCTACGTGTAGATCAACCTGGTAATATAGAACTTTACATTCATAGTAATCCACAACGAGATTTAGATTTTGTTTGTTGGGGACCTTTTACTAATATTGATGATCCTTGTATCTATCCCACTTCTTACCTTACTAACAATGGTTCGTGTTATACACATCACGCTTCAGGACCAGGTGGTGGTTTCCCTACTGGTAATACTATAGATTGCAGCTATAGTTCTTCTTGGGAAGAATGGTGCTACATACCTAATGCCCAGGTAGGACAATTTTATATTTTATTAATTACAAACTATTCTAATCAGTCATGTAATATTATTTTTGAACAAATATCTGGCGGCGGAATGACAGATTGTAATATTGTAATTTGTGATATTTCTAGCATTACTGCTACACCGTCTGCATGTAATTCATCTACTAATTATTATTCTGTTTCTGGCTCTATTACTTTCACTGATCCACCTACAGGTGGTCAGTTAATTATTACTGATAATAGTGGAGCTACACAAACTATAAATGCACCTTTCACTAGTCCTATTAGTTATACTATTAATAATATAAATTCAGATGGTACTACACATACAGTAACTGCACAATTTACAAATTCACCATCGTGTGCTGCATCTGTGACTTATACAGCACCTCCAGCATGTAATATGTGTAATGCAAGTGCAGGAGCAGATAAGACTGTTTGTGGGTTAACGGCAAATTTAGAAGCAGTAATAAATCCAGATAATGCTTCATATCAGTGGTCACCTACTGCTGGTATTAGTTATGCAAATGTAAACTCACCTACAAGTTCTATTACAGCTACAGCACCAGGAGTTTATACACTTACATGGAATGTTACTTCTACTTATGGAGTTACTTGTACTGATCAAGTAGTTATTACTTTTGACAAGCCAACAGTTACAGCTACTGCAAGTCAAACAACAATATGTAATGGAGAAACTTCAGTATTGACAGCAAGTGGAGCAAGTACATACAGTTGGTCAAATAGTTTAGGAAGTGGAGCAAGTAAAACAGTTACTCCAAGTGCAACAACTACATATACAGTAACAGGTACAAGTGCAGCAGGTTGTACAGGAACTACGACGGTGAGTGTAACAGTAAATTCATTGCCAACGGTAACAGCAGCAGCCTCACCTACTTCGATATGTAATGGAG
>JAPXMM010000040.1:0-17640 GCA_033809015.1 Bacteroidales bacterium | reverse complement strand
AGCAAGCAGTGATAGAATCACCAAGTAAAAAGGTATTAGTTAAACGTAAAACAAACGGACTAACTGTTTATAGCGTAAATGTAGCAGAGAAAAAAATTAATGATTTTTTAGTTTGGATGGTTAAATTTAGAGGAGTAGCTACTAAGTATCTACAGAACTACCTTATGTGGTTTGTTGTGATGAATAAGTACTTAAAAAACAACGTAGAATCAGACATTGGGCGACTGCTGAATTTGTCATCGCACGACAGATGGGCGTGGGAGCGGTATCGGAGATTGATTAAGTTAAAATATCGATATAATACTGAAATTTAAACAATTGAGAATTGTTATTATCCTCACCTTTTTTATCAAACAAAACTACCTACCAATAAGTCTTTCGAATCATTTACCTTTTAATTTATTATTTAAAACACTATATATAAATTAAAAAGTAATAATCCCTTTTTTAATAATTTTTTTTGCAATATATCAAAAAAGTAATATCTTTGCCAATGTAAAAAAAATCAAAGAAAATGTCTGATTATAAAAGTGTAGGTAAAATTATACAGGTTATCGGCCCAGTGGTTGATGTAGCCTTTGATGATGAAAAAGATTTACCTAATATTTATGATGCACTAGAAATAAAAAGATCCAATGGTGAAAGCTTAATATTAGAAACTCAGCAAGCCATCGGAGAAAATGCTGTACGCACTATTGCTATGGATAGTACCGATGGATTATTTAGAGGTATGGAAGTTTATAACCGCGGTGATGTAATTTCTATGCCAATAGGTAGTGAGATTAGAGGTAGATTATTTAATGTTATTGGTAAAAACATAGATGGACTACCGCAAGTAGATAATAAAGCTAGTTCACCTATTCACAAAGATCCACCTAAATTTGATGAATTATCTACTAAAACTGAAGTATTATATACTGGTATTAAAGTTATAGATTTGATAGAACCATATGCTAAAGGTGGTAAAGTAGGTTTATTTGGTGGTGCTGGCGTAGGGAAAACCGTTATTATTCAAGAGCTAATGAATAACATTGCAAAACAATATAGTGGATTTTCTGTTTTTGCTGGTGTAGGAGAAAGAACCCGTGAAGGGAATGACTTATTACGTGAAATGATTGAAGCTGGGCTTATTAAATATGGTAAAGAGTTCATTGAGGTTATGGAAAAAGGTGGTTGGGATCTTTCTAAAGTTAATCAAGAAGAATTTAAAGATTCTCTTTTGACAATGGTTTTTGGACAGATGAATGAACCTCCTGGAGCACGTGCACGTGTGGCTTTGAGTGGTCTTACTCTAGCTGAATATTTTCGTGATGGTGATGAACAAAGTGGAGGTAGGGATATTTTATTTTTCATAGATAATATTTTCCGTTTTGTACAAGCTGGTTCAGAAGTATCTGCTTTATTAGGGCGTATGCCTTCTGCTGTTGGTTATCAACCAACATTAGCTACAGAGATGGGAGTATTGCAAGAGAGAATAACCTCTACTAAACGTGGCAGTATCACGTCAGTACAGGCTATTTATGTGCCTGCTGATGACCTTACTGACCCTGCTCCTGCTACTACTTTTGCTCACTTGGATGCTACAACTGTTCTTAGCCGTCAAATTTCTGAACTCGGCATTTATCCTGCTGTGGATCCATTAGATAGTACCTCTAGAATATTAAGCCCTGATATTTTAGGGGAGGAACATTATAAAACTGCTCAACAAGTAAAAGAAATATTACAACGTTATAAAGAATTACAAGAAATTATAGCTATTTTAGGTATGGAAGAGTTATCTGAAGAAGATAAACTTGTTGTTCATAGAGCAAGGCGCGTACAGAGATTCTTATCTCAGCCATTTCACGTGGCAGAGCAATTTACCGGTACACCAGGTGTTATAGTTAACATAGAAGATACTATTAAAGGATTTCAAATGATTATTAATGGCGAAGTAGATGATCTACCTGAAGCTGCTTTTATGATGGTCGGCACTATCGATGATGCTAAAGAGAAAGCTAAAAAATTATCTAACTAATTTTTAAAAAATTAATTATCATTATGTCTATTTATGTTGAAATAATAAATCCTACAAAAATTATATATAAAGGAGAGGTAGATACTATCTGGTTGCCAGGCATCATAAGTCCTTTTCAGGTTTTGCATAATCATGCTCCTCTGCTTTCTGTACTAGATAAAGGACCTATAAAACTTAAAATTAATGGTCAATTCAAAAATTTTGATATTGAAGGCGGCATCGTAGAAGTTAAAAATAACAAACTGAGAGTTCTTATTGATTGATTTTTGCAAATTAATAAATTAATTGTTTTACAAGTATTATACATAATAGTGATAATACTTATAAAAAATGTTTTATAATAATTTTTCTTCATATATTTTAGAAAATAAGTATAAATCTGCGATAGCAAAAAGGGAAATAGCTTCTATAACTGGTGGTAATCTTAATATGAATGCAGTATCATGTGATCCTTTAATTTGGTGAGTCTCTATTTTTTTATTTAGAAAATTTAAACTTTCCTGTGGCTTAGCTATACTAGCAGGTGGACGTACTGCTATATTATAAATTATTGAATTTCCATTAGTTATTCCTCCTTGTATTCCACCACAGTGGTTTGTAGCAGTTTTCCCATTTTCTGATATAAAAATATCATTGTATTCACTTCCTTTCATTAATGCTGTTTGCCAACTCTCTCCAAAGCCAATAGCTTTGATGCCAGGTATAGAAAAAATTAAATGACTAAGATAGCTCTCTACACTATCAAAAAATGGTTCACCTAATCCTGCTGGCACATTTGCAATCTCACAAACAATTTCTCCACCTAAACTATCTCCTTCATCTTTAATCTTTCCCCAATTTAAATTTTCTGGAATTTCTCCATGAATATGAGAAATATAAGCTTTTGCAGTAATTGTAGGGATGCATTTAGCTGCTATCAAACCAGCTATCATTATTGGCAAAGTCATTCTACCTGATGCCATTCCACCGCCTCTAATTTCTGCTTTTTTGCCAAATTTAATATTTTGAGTGAAATCTGCATGTCCAGGTCTAGGCCAAAATTTAAATAAGTCATAGTTTTTGGAATCTTTGTGCTCATTAGCAAATAAAATAGTTATTGGTAGACCAGTAGTTACATCATTCACAACACCAGTTACTATTTGGGGTATATCATCTTCCACTCTATCTGTAGTAGCTGTGGTTCCACCTTTTCTTCTGTTTATATATTCTGTGAAATCCTTTACATTTATATTTATTCCCGATGGCATACCTTCTAATATTACACCCACTAATTGCTCATGTGATCCACCGAAAAGATGCATTTTTATAATTTTACCAAATGAATTAGCCATATTCAATAATTGTTTAACAAAATTAAATTATTCTTTGCTATTTATTGTTTTAAATTTTATTATAATATTTATAAAACTGATAGTTTTTATAATGTTTTATAAATGTTTTATTTTGGATTACTTATCATATAATAAATATCGATATTTTAATAATAATGTCAGCCATTCCTAGTGATCCACATAAATGTCCACTGCCAGCTTTAGCAAGCATATTAATAAGACTTTTTCTGATTTCATAACTAATTTTTATCAATTTTTCTATTTTATTCATTTCGATGCGTTATTTGTACAAAATTAAAATTTTTACAAAAATAAACTATCAAATAATTTCCTCAACACATATTTTTCTTTGCCCCTTTCTTTTCATAGTTTGGAAAAAAGATTTTATAAGAAATTTTTTATATTAATATATTGATTGATAATATATTATTTAATATAAATAAATATATATTTGTATTAAAAAAATATTTACTTTTGCTAAAACATAAAAAATAAAATCATGGATGAATACAATTTTTTTTACGGCTTATTTACTGGTACATATTTATTTGTACAATTAATAGTAGCAGCTTTGTTAATTATTTCATTATGGATAGTATTTCAGAAAGCAAATAAGCCAGGATGGGCAGCTATAATTCCCATTTATAATATAATAGTGTATTTAGAAATTGTCAAAAAACCATGGTGGTGGCTGTTTCTAATGATGATACCGATAGTTAATATCGTTATTACTATACTAGTAACACATCAATTATCTTTATCTTTTGGTAAAGGTGCTGGTTTTACAATTGGTTTATTATTTTTGCCATTTATCTTTTATCCTATTTTAGCTTTTGGCGATGCTAAATATCAGGAAGTAAACAATGAAAGTAAAAACGAAAAGATTCAATAGGAAATAATGAAAGATTCAATAAAAAAGGTTCACATTTGTGAACCTTTTTATTTATTTTCAAATTAAAACATTTTACATAAGTTTAAACTCAATAGGTAAAGTGAAATATACACGCACAGGTTGTCCCCTTTGTTTACCTGGTTTCCATCTAGGCATAGATTTTACTACTCTAACAGCTTCTTCATCACAGCCACCACCTATACCTCTAACAACTTTTACATCACTAATACTACCATCTTTTTCAACAACAAACTGCACATAAACAGTACCAGTAATACCACTTGTACGTGCTACTTCTGGATATTTTATATTATTCAAAATATATTCTCTAAGAGCTTTATCTCCACCAGGGAATTCTGGATAATCTTCAACAAAAGTAAAAATTTCTTCTGCAACAGGCTCTGGTTCTTCTTCAGTAAATACAGGTACATAAGTTTGGGCAGCTTGGTCTGGTCTTGATTCTATATCTACACTAATTTCATCTACTACTACTTCATCATCACCTACAATTTCGAGAATGGTTGTTACTTGTGCTGCTTTTGGTGGTTCAGGGGGTTGCTCTTGCTGAGTGATTTGTACAATTTCTTCATCTATTTGTACAGGGCCACTACTAGATAGACTAGATTCACTCTTCTCATAAGTTTTCCATTCGAAAGCTAATAAAACTACTGACAAAGCAAAAACTAATCCTATTTGTAAGAATAAGGTCTTTTTACGGTTTAGATCTTTTTTGGGATTTTTTTTAGGTTCCATATTAAATCCTTTTATTTTTTATATATATACGTAATTTTTATTAAATTGTTACTATTTACTAATAATTACATTATCGCAGCTTTGTAATCATCTGCAGATAATAAATTGTCTAGCTCAGCAGGATTAGTCATTTTTACTTTTACTATCCAACCCTCTCCATATGGATCTTTATTTATTAATTCTGGATTAGTAGCTAAAGCTTCATTAAATTCTATAACTTCTCCACTTATAGGTAAATACACATCACTTACTGTTTTCACAGCTTCAATAGTAGCAAATACATCTCCTTTAGAAAGATTTTCTCCTACGGTAGGAACGTCTACATATACTATATCACCAAGCTCTGATTGTGCAAAATCACTAATTCCAACATATGCATATTCACCATCTACTCTCACCCATTCGTGCGTTTTTGCATACTTTAAATTTTCTTTAATATCCATAATTATTTATTTAAAAAATTATGCACAAAATTATATTAAAGTTTTAATACTAACAAATTTTTATTGATTATTAACAAATTTTTATATATTTGTAAAAAAGTTAAAATTATGCGAAAATATTATTTATTCATTTTAGTTATGTTAGGTGCAATTAATATTTTTGGACAAAATAAAATTGCAACGCAGTTAAATTCAGATCTATTTACTATAGAACATACAAATAAATTAAAAAATGTAAATGGTGCTAAACTACTATCATGTAATGATACAGTGATAGATACTTTATTATATCCAATAATTAAAGAAAATATGCTGGGTACAGGAATAGTTAATGTAGGAGATTTAGAATACTTAGAAAGACAATCTCAAACTTATATTAATGACCAACGAATTAAAATAAGCAGTGTTGTTTTCTATGGAAATATATCTAATCCTAGTGGTTTTCTAGATATCATAAATGCAAGAGTTTACATATATGATGTAGATAATAACAATAAACCAACTACTCCTATCTCTAGTACTCCAGCAATAGCATTAGTTACTGGCGGCACTATGAAAAGAATAAATGCTTTATTTATTTTACCTGTTAATGTGAGTAGTAATTTTGCTGTTGTAATAGAAAATAATACTTCTGGGAAAATACTAAACATAGGTTTTAATAATGCTACTGCTACTACATATGGAGAGAGATTATCTTATATTTATTATAATGGAACAAACGGTTTAGATTGGTATGCTAATGAAATAGCTTATGGTCAAGATTTTGATGCTCTCATTTGCCCAGTAGTTAATTATTCAATAAACTCTGATTTTATAACAAATCCAAATCCTCCAGAAGTCATTATCAATGATCCTATTGAATTTACTGCAAATTCTTCTTCAGTAAATTTATTGACTTCTCGTTTTTTTAATTATGATGCTTTTAGAAGATATTTCAATATTACAACTAATGACTCTATCTACTCATGGGATATGGACGATGGTAGCAATAAAATATGGCAATCCAGTCATACATATAGCTATAGTGATTCTGGTATATATAATGTTAAATTATTTACTATGTGTGGTTTATGGAATACATGTGATCAAATTGGTAGTAAAAATGTAATAGTTAACTATCCATTTGTAGCAGTAGAAGCAGCTCCAGATACAATATGTCCAGGGCTCAGCAGCACACTCACTGCTTCTGGAGTTGATAGCTATTTATGGAATACTGGTGCAACATCAGCAACGATTACAGTTACTCCATCTACTACTACTACATATAGCGTTACTGGTACTAAATATGGATTGACAAGCTCCGCAGAAATAACAGTTGTTATTGATAATCATTTATCGATAAATGTTACAGCAAATCCACAAAATTTATGTGTGGGTGAAAGTTCTGAGATTACAGCAGAATGGGCTGATAGTTACATATGGAACACAGGAGCTACTAGTTCGAGTATTATTGTTTCTCCTACTTCTAATACTACATATACTGTTACCGGAACAAAAAATGGATGCTCTGGCACTAGGTCTATTAGTATTACAGTATTACCGACTATAGATGTTAGCATTTTTACATTGAATAATAGTATTTGTGAGGGTAGCAGTACTAATTTGATAGCTTCTGGGGCAGATACATATATATGGAGTCATGGACAAACAGGCATAATACCTGGTATGATAAGTGTATCTCCTACTAGTACAACTACATATACTGTAACAGGTTATAATAGCAGCGGATGTAGTGATACTGCTAGCATAACTATTGTTGTCTCTCCAGCTCCTACAATTGATATTAGTGCTAGTGCTACTATTATTTGTAGTGGTGAAGCAGTCACTCTTACTGCTTCTGGGGCAGATACATATTTGTGGAGTGGTGGTTTGCTACCTTATAGCCAAGTTATTGTATCTCCTACTAGTACAACTACATATACTGTAACAGGCACTTCAAACAATTGTAGTAGTTCAGCTATAATTACAATTACAGTAAAACCATCTCCCAATTTGACTGTTGTAGCCAATCCATATACAATTTGTGCAAGTGGTAGTAGTATATTAACTGCTAGTGGAGCACAAACGTACCAGTGGAGTAATGGAGTGTCTAATACCAATCAAATTACGGTTACTCCGAGTGGAATGGGAGCACATACTTACACTGTTACTGGAACAAGCTATGATTGTTCTGCATCAGCTACAGTTACTGTAGCTGTTTATCCAATACCAGATAAACCTACTATTACACAGATAAGTACAAATCCGATTGTTCTGAAATCTAGCTATCTAAATGGTAATCAATGGTATAATCTCAACGGACCTATTCAAAATGCTACAAATCAATTGTATACTGTCTCACAGAATGGTTCTTATTTTGTAATAGTGACTATAAATGGCTGTCCATCAGCTCCATCTGATACTATCACTATTGATAATGTGAGCATACAATTTTATAATAGTAATGATGTAGTTATTTATCCTAATCCAGCAGATGAGTACATGTTTATTAAATCTGACAAAAATATTTTTGAAATTGTAATAACTGATGCTATAGGAAGAAAAATAGCAAACTATCAAAATATACAACAAATATATGTTGGCAACTTGACAGATGGTTTTTACAATATAATTATTTATACTGACAAAAATAAAATTATAAAACCGTTATTGATTCAGCATTTTTGATAAAATAATATCTACTATAAAATTATTTTTTTAATTAGGGGTTTAATTAACAACTAAAATATTACTAAAAATGTATTAGTAATATTTATATTTCTTAAGAATATAATTTGATTTTTAATAAAATCTTTCTTTGATGGTGGATGAGTAGAGCGAAGCTAGTATCGAAGCCACACAAAGAAAGATACAAAGAAAAATCTCCGCTGGGGAAATGATTTGATAAAACTACGCAAACATCTATTGGGGTTTACAAACTCGCTCTCTTCGTTCGCTCAAACAGTGTAAACCCTTCTGCCTTACGCTGCTTGCTTGTTTTATAGCCAATCATTTTCCAATGCGGGTCTTAATTAGAGCTTACGATTTATTGGGAAAGTATTCTTTTATTAAAAATTCTAATAAACATTATTATTTTATGTTGCAAGTATTTATTACTTTTATTCAAAAAATATAATTATTATGTTTAAATCGAAAACATTTATATTTATTTTGATAATATTTATGATGATAAATTATCAAAATTGTTTTGCACAGCAGACTAAAAGCTGGTTGACAAATGGGAATATCGCTAGCTCAACGGATTTTATTGGTACTACAAACACACAAGCTTTAATTTTAAAATCAAATAATAATGAATGGATGAGAATAACACCAGATGGTAACATAGGCATTAGCACGACATCTCCAAAGTATAAACTAGATGTGCATGGTAGCATTAGAGCAACAAAAGAAATAATTGTTGAAAAAATAGATTCACTAGATAAATGGCCAGATTTCGTTTTTAATACTTCATATTCTTTACAATTATTTAATGAAAGATTAGAATTAATAAAATCACAAAAACATTTACCTTATATACCATCTAAAGATGAAATTAACTCAAACGGACTGCAAATTTCAGAAACTATAAGTGGTTTAGTGAGAAATATAGAAGAGCTTTACCTATATATGGAGCAGATGGAGAAAAAAATACAGCTACTGGAAGAAGAAAACAAACAATTAAAAGAAATGTTAGAAAACAAATAATTTTTTAATGAAAAAAATATATTTATTCACTTTTTTATTAATAATTGTATCAAATATATTCGCCCAAGATTATCAATCTCTGAGAGCAAAAGAAGAGTATGATTTATTTAGTACTATAATGGTTAACAACTATGCTCCACAAAATAAATATTACACAAAAGATTTTAATAATATTCACACCAAAAATGATACAAACACTATAACCACTTTTGGAGAAGGTATTTCAAGGATTTTAGAAAGTTATATAACAATGTATGAGACTACAAAAGATAAAGCTTATTTGTATAAATTTCTATTCCAATCATTATGTATCATCGAGGAGCGTCCAGACAATAGTATAGATAGCACTATAGCTCCTAGATGGTCTTTTGATCCAATGATTTACCTAGATGGTAGAATATTAGCAGCACTTTCTAGATTTATATATTTTGTTGAATTCGAAGAACCAACTCTTATAAACGAGCCCATTTATCAATTTGACGAATTAAAAGCTGAAAAATATATTCCGCAATCCAATTATTGTAATAAATTTAACATAGTTTTTAATACTTTTGGAGAATATACTAAATGGTTAACAGATAGAGTGATAGAAACGCTCGATTGGTATATAAATAACGGTTACTGGAATGACAATTGTGCTTTTACCAAATTCCCAAACATAAATGAAGCTGCTGAGATTAATATGCAAACTGGCTTTAGCAGAGCATTACTTTATATGGGATTATGTACTAATGACAGCTCGTATATAGCAAAGACCAATATTATTGATAATTTATTAAAATCTAATATACAATTTTTTGATTATTGTAAATTAAAAAAATATAATGCTCCTATTTTTATCTTAACTAATGACAACTCATACTGGTGGTATCATCCTGGTTGGTATATACCCTATAACTACTGTATGGTTCGTAGCAAAAGTATTGACGGCTATACTAAATACATCGAGGACATTAGTCATGCTGTGTCTGTCATAGAATTTTTAATAGATTATTATAAATATTTACCAAACACATCATTAAATTTCGATGATATGGTAAGACTAAGGAATATGTTTACCAAACATATTTATGATGGTAAGGGAGGGTTTTATAGATCTGTAATGGGCACTGATAATTCTGTTTATCCACAATATAAATTAGATTATGCAGCATTAAATTACATCCCATTAAATATTTATGATGGAGCTGATACAACTGCCATTGAGCCTAATGTTTATGAAATTGTTCTAAATTTTTATATAAAAAATATTGCAAAAAATTCTCAAATACCTAAAATGCCTTATTTCAATGGTGGTTTATCAATAAAAGGACAAGCTGAAATAGTAGAAGCTTTTTGGGAAAAAGAAGCATTTAACCTTACAATGTATAATAGACACATAGTGTATGATCAAGATTTTTTTGCCAAAGGCACACTCACTGTAGCACCACAAAAATATGATTATTTACATACTGAGAATGACAAATCTTTTGCTGATCCAATAATTACCGATAATACATTCACCGTAGAATCTGGCATTACAGTAAATATGCATGCTAAAGAAAAAATAATTCTAACATCTGGGACTTATATTAAAGAAAGTAGCCACTTTAGAGCATATATAGAATAAATATTTGGGCATAGGTGATTCGTTAATAATTAATTAGGGAGACGAGGTGAGTGGGAGAAGGGGAGACTGTAGAGACTGGGAGATGAGCAGGCGAGGAGACTGGGGTGAGAGGGGGACAAGGTGAGTTGAGTAGTTTAAGAGTTTAAGTAAAAGATTAAAAATACTTTAAATTACCTTAAGCAATGTAAAATATTAAAATTACTCGTTTTATTGTCAACTATTTTCGAAATGCGGATTTGACAAAACCAAAAAAAGAGTTTCAAACAATTTTAAAGTTTCGACAAAAGATGATTAGATAGCAGAAAGGAGGCATTGAATATATTTAAAAAACATTATAGTGATTCTAATTTTGTTTTTTAATCCCATTTATTTCAAATAGTACACCTATTTTATTACGTTTAAAATATTGAAATTTTTCATATCCTTCAAGCTTCCAACATACAAATTTTTTCATTTCTTGTGTTAATAAACTATCATAATATTTATATTCTTCGTTTTCCGATGTTATATATCTATTATTTTTTAAAAGTATCAGATCTAATTCAACTGATTCAATATTCATTTTATTATTATTTATATTATCAAAACAAATGATAAAAAAAGCATAACCCCTAATTGTATCATATGTAGTAGTATCAAAAGCTATAATTTTATAATTCTCTTCTGAATCGTCACCTTTTATTTTTCCACAAATAAATTGTCCAAAAATTGGATCATATATTACATTAGAATCATAAAAATTTGACAAATCCTTTTCTTTTTTAATTTTTACTGTATCACATGAGCAAACAAAAGCTATAATTATAAATATTGATGCAAAAATATTTCTCTTCATATTATTTAAATTTAATTAATGGATATAATCTTGTTAATAAATAATTTGTTTGATATTTCGTTTCTAAAATATATGTATCAATTATAACTAAACCAGGGGGGTTAATTTTTTTGATGTTATTATTATCAACAAAAACTTTTTTTGTTTTATTTTGAATATTAGTATCAATTTTATTATTTTTTTTATTATTAAAATTACATGAAAAACAAATTAAACAACTAAATAAAATTAAAATTCTGTACATAATATTCATATTCTTTAATTTTTTAAGAATAATTCAGGTAAGCAACTTTTAATTTTTATATTCCCAAATATAAATCTTATTATCAGTAAGAGCAGTTACAATATTTTTATTGCATTCTATACTCTTAGTTGATTCGCTAATGTTAGTTATATAAACAGGCATAAAATCTTTTAAGCGTAACAGCTTTAATATTTGTTGATTTTCTATTGCTAATAAATAATTCGCAATAAATTTAATCTCATAGAAATTTGTTTCCATTATCTGTAATGGTACCATATCTGGGCTGAAAATCATTAATAATTTTCTTGGTAATAAAACAGCAATATTATTACCTAAAATTTCTACATTTAGATCAACTATTTCATTTAATCCGAATGTTTTCAAATCATAAGTCCAAATTTTATTTCCTTGATATGAAATATTTGTGAGTTCATTATTATTATCCCAAATTATAAAACTTTCATTATTGCCAGCAAATACTTTTTTCACAGGTGCATCAATAATATTATTCAAAGATAGGTAGCTCAATAACTGTAAATTATTATCATAAATTTTAATATTATTTGCTTCAGGTAAAAAAATGCCAATTTTAAAAGGTGAAATAAAAAACAAATTATCAGTAATACTATTTATAAATTCACTAGAAATAATTGATAGATTACTATTTTCGATTTTCCATTTACATAATCTACCATCTGATGTTATTCCCATCAAAAAATCACTATCAATAGGTATTACTTTAGATATATTACCTTGGATATTCGCACTATCTATTAGCTCTAATCTCACTTGCGAAAAAATGAAAATCGGAGAAAAAATTAAAAATAAGAATCCCAAAAATTTATATTTCATATTAATTTATAATCATCACCAATGATATTCAATAATTCAGTAATCATCGTATAATTTTTAGCTACACGAGGAATTTTATTTTGACCGCCCAATCTATCTTTGCTCTTTAGCCAATTATAGAAAGTATTATTAGGAGCCACAGTAATGCGAATAGGAGCTAGAATGAGGTCATTATATCTTTTAGCATTATAATCTGAGTTAATACTTTGCAACTGCTCATCCAGAGTATTTCTGAAAGAAATAAAATCAATAGGGGCTTCATTAAATTCTATTATCCAATGATGAAAAAATCTATTATTGTCATCAGGTCCATCAGCAAAAACCGTATATTCGTTTACAGAACAATGCTCTATTTTGCAAGCTTGCATAATAGCTCTTTCTATATTATCTATCATCACTTCTTCACCAGCAATATTAATATACTGTGAAGTACGCCCAACGATTTTTAGTCTAAAAGGATTCAATGTAGTGAACTGCACAACATCACCTACAATATATCTCCACAAGCCATTCAGAGCAGATATAACTATTACGTAGTTTTTATTAAGTTCTACCTCGTCCAATGTTATGGCATTCATTTTATCAGAAATAAAATCCTGAAAATCAATAAATTCATAAAAGACACCTATAGAAGTTAGCAATCGCATACCATTATTTACTAAATTATCCTGAGTAGCGAAAAAGCCTTCACTAGCATTATATGTTTCCCATAATATTGGCAGTTTATCATTAAAAAATTTTTTATATAAAGGTAAATAAGGATCAATATTTACACCACCATGAAAATAAACTTCAAAATCTGGCCAAATATCATGAATATTATTAATATTTTTCAATAATAAGATTTGTTCTATAGACTTTATGCACCATGAGGGCACTCCATACATAGCAGTTACATTTTTTTTAGCAGAAATTTTGGAAATAGTCTTAAATTTAGTCTCCCATTCACCATTCCATACCAAATCTGGAGAAGGAATACGTTTGATTTTAGCAAAATATGGTAAATTTAATGAAATATGTGCTGACAGATCTCCTTTAGTAATATCATTTTCTTTTGTCAATGAACCGAAAATAACCAAATGTTTACCTTTCAGCATTCGAGAATCGGGATTAGCATTTAAATAATAATATATCATCATACTACCACCAGAGAAATGATTTTCTTTCATCATAGCATCAGTGATAGGTATGAATTTACTATAATCAGACGTAGTGCCACTAGATTTAGCAAAATTAACTACTTTGCCTGGTATTAATACATCGACTTCTCCATGCATCATGGCATATATTTGCTCTTTTAAGTCATCATATGTATTTATAGGTATTGTATTTTTGAATTCTTCATAACTAATGTTTGAGCTAATATTAAACTGTTTACCATATTTGGTCTCGGAGAGCAGCTTCATTAATTTACGAAATACTAATTGCTGATTACCTTCTTCGCTATTGTTGAGATTAAAATAATTTTGTAAATATGATTTAAAAATTTTATTTATCAAGGTAAATGAATTCATATGTTTAAATAAAAACTTTATTAGCAAAATTATAAAATTCAAATAAAATGAAAATAAATTATAGAAACTTTAATGAATGATATGTTAATTAGGTGAAAGGGTGATTGGGTGACAAGGAGACGAGGAGAGGAGATAATAGTTTAAAAGTTGATGAGTTGAGGAGTAATAGGTGATAAGCGATGGGTGATGAGTGATAAGTGATGGGGAGAAGGGGAGAAAGGGAGAGGAGTTGATTAGTTGATAAGTTTATAGTTTAAGGGTTTAAAGGTTTAAAAGTTTAAATCAAAATGTTTAAACTACATTAAACCATTTTAGACAACATTAAACTACTTTATACTTATATGTTTACTTCTTTTTTTAAATCATAGTCTATCAGGCAAATAGTTCAGCTATGCTCACTACAAGTCATTCGGAAATCTGCAGTTCTGACATTTATTCTCTAAACGCTTATTTCAAGCAATTTATCTGTAAATTTTTAGAATTTTTTCTGACTCAAATCTATTAGGTTGATGCGGTACAAATGCAGGAATACCTACAGAACAAAGAGCTATAGGCATCAGATAATCAGGTAAATCAAAAAAATTTGTCATCATAGCTATACGTTCTTTTCTAGGATAAATACCGAGCCATACAGCACCATATCCCATCCCATGAATAGCTAATAAAAAATTTTCGATGCTAGCAGCTACATTCAGAGCACCATATCCTTCAGTTTTTTCTGCATTTATATCATTACAAAAAAGTATTGCCCATGATGCCTCTGGCAACATTTTACCATATGGAAGTATCTCTGATAATTTCAATAAATGTTCTTTGTTTGAGGTTAAGATAAATCTCCAAGATCTGCTATTATGAGCAGAAGGTGCATACATAGCATATTTGATAGCTTCTATGATTTTACTTTCATCTATAGGCTCACCAGTATAATGTCTGATACTTCGCCTGGTCTCTAATGCAGTGAAAATGTCCATAATTGTTATATTTTTTATTCACTTATATTATCAAAAAATTAAATATTGTGATTAAAACTATCCCACCCTTGAGCTTTCAATTCAATTGCTTCATCGATATTATTTATTAAAAACAAACCTTCATTTTCGTCAGTTATATGACCAATTACAGAAATATCATGATCATTTTTAACTAAATCATATTTATCGAGAGGAATAGTAAACAGCAACTCATAATCTTCACCACCATTTAGAGCCATCGTTAGAGGTGAGATATCAAATTCATCTGCAATATTAGATACCATCATATCTATAGGTATGCGATCTTCATATATTCTACAGCCAGTATGGCTTTGCTTACATATATGATTTATATCACTAGAGAGACCATCACTAATGTCTATCATAGCTGTAGGCTGAATATTTAATTCTCTCAATTTATTGATAATATCTAAACGTGGTTCAGGTTTAATTTGTTTCTCTATAGCATACTCGTAAGCTGATAAATCTGGTTGGTAGTGTGGATTTGCCATAAATGTTCTTTTTTCTCTTTGTAATATTAACAATCCTGCATAGGCTCTACCTAAATCACCAGAGACGCATATTAAATCATTAACTTTAGCTCCAGAACGATATATGACATTATTTTTTTCTACACTGCCCATAGCAGTTATAGAAATAATCAATCCTTGATTAGAAGTAACCATATCGCCACCAATAATATCGATTTTATATTTGTCACAAGCTAATCTCATACCTTCATATAACTCATCCACTGCTTCTACAGTAAATCTATTAGACATAGCCAATGTTACAGTGATATGTTCTGGTATAGCATTCATGGCTACTACATCGCTTAGATTAACTGCCACAGATTTATAACCCAAATGTTTCAAAGGCATCCAACTGAGATCGAAATGTATATTCTCTACTAACATATCACTTGTAATCACCTCTACTTTATCTCTATCAGGTTCTATGACTGCGGCATCATCACCTATACCTTTTATCAATTTTTCCTGATTGTAAATTTTTATTTCTTTAGCTATTTTTTCTATTAGAGAAAATTCACCAATATTGCTGATAGGAGTAAATGACATAATATATTTTTTTATATTGCAAAATAAATAATAAATCTAAAAATTGAGATCCACATTTTAAAATAAATCTTTAATAAAAATGAGTTTATTCGCTATTTAATGTTGTCCACAATTTATCTTTAAGCTCTTGAATGCCATATCCAGTAATAGAAGAAATGAATATCGGACTTAAATCAGCAAATTTTTGTTTAGCATTCAAAAGTTCATTTTCATCTACAGTATCAATTTTAGTAATAGCTATGATACGTTTTTTTAATAATAATACTGGATTATATTTTTCGAGTTCATTTAATAAAGTTCGGTACTCGCTACGAGGATCTGGAGAGGTAATAGGAATCATAAATAATAAAACGCTATTCCTTTCAATATGCCTTAGAAACCTCAGCCCCAAGCCTTTCCCTTCGCTAGCACCTTCTATTATACCAGGTATGTCTGCGATAGTAAAGGATCTAAAATCTCTATAAGGCACTACACCTAGCTGAGGTACCAAAGTAGTAAAAGGATAATCAGCTATTTGAGGTTTAGCCGCAGACATTACGGAGAGTAGTGTACTTTTACCAGCATTGGGAAATCCCACCAATCCTACATCTGCCAATAATTTCAATTCAAAAATAAAAATACCAGACTCATAATCTTCACCTGGTTGAGCAAATTTAGGAGCTTGTCTAGTAGAACTTTTAAAAAAATTATTACCTTTGCCTCCTCTACCACCATGCAAAAAGATAAACTCTTGACCATCCTTATTTATTTCATAAATTATTTGACCCGTGTCAGCATTTTTTATAACTGTACCGAGAGGAACTTCTATTATAGCATCTTTCCCTTGAGACCCCGTCATCAGTTTACCAGCACCTGGTTGACCATCCTCAGCCTTCACAAACTTTGTATATTTAAGATGAAGCAAAGTCCATAAATTTTTATTCCCTTTTATGATAACATGTCCACCTCTACCACCATCACCACCATCTGGTCCACCCTTTGGGATATATTTTTCTCTACGAAAATGCACAGAACCAGCACCACCTTTACCAGATTGACAATATATTTTAATAAAATCAATAAAATTCCCTTCGCCCGACATTATTCTTAGACTATTTTAATAATTAAGATAATATGCAAAATTATAAAAATTATTTAAGTTGTTATTAGTAATATTAACCAATATATATTAAGATTAGAGATAACTTATAAATCAGAGGAGTAATAATAGCAAGAGGGTGAAGAAACAAAAATTAATGTTATTAAATTTAAAGTTTATTTATTATAAAATTTAATTATATTTGTAGAAATATTTTTTATATGAATAACCTTTTAGAAAATCCAACAGAATTATTCACCCTTACTAAAGAAGGTACACGTGAATTCTATGACAATCTGTACAATGAAATGATCAATGAAGGTAAAGATGTAGTC
>JAPXMM010000039.1:0-18293 GCA_033809015.1 Bacteroidales bacterium | reverse complement strand
GTAGATAGAATCTTGATTCTCTGGTAATCTAATGCTGTCAATCTATTCTCATTGAGGAATTGGTAGAGATTATCTAAAAATTCACGCTTGCCTTCTTTGGTCAGAGCCAGCATTTCTTCTATATTTTTAGCTGTATATTCCATAATTTTTATTTTTTACAAAATTAATAAAAATATATAATACTTAATTTTAAACATAAATGTTATGTTTGTAAGGGATATGAAAAAAATTAAAATTTTTTCATATCCCTTACATTTTATTATTATATCCTCTTCTAATCAACACCATCTCTGTCATCTATCTGCTTTAACCTATTTATAATTATTTAATCGGTTATAAATAATTATACCTTTTAACTTTCCACTTATTTAATCTATATTGGCAAGAAATTTTTAAAACACCTAATCCATATTTGACACTTCTTTGAAATGATATACTAGAAGCTTCTGTGAAATATTTTGTAGGGCAGCTAATCTCGGCTATCCTATATCCAGCATTAAATATTTGAGCAATTATTTGATTATCAAAAATAAAATCATCACTATTCGCTTTATAATTGATGTTTTCTAGTACTTCCCTAGTATATGCTCTATAACCGGTATGATATTCTGTGAGTTTTTCGCCAAGCATAATATTTTCTATCAAAGTCAATATTCGGTTAGCAATATATTTATACATTGGCATTCCTCCTTTTAGAGCATCTCTACCTAGGATGCGAGATCCGAATATTACTGGATATAGTCCATTAGCTAAGACATATGCCATTGGCTCGATTAGCAGTGGAGTATATTGATAATCGGGATGAACCATTATTATAATGTCGCCGCCTAAAGATAAAGCTGTATCATAACATGTTTTTTGATTGCCCCCATATCCTTTATTTTTCTCATGTTTTATTATATGTTTTATTCCTAATTCTTTTGCAACTTCTATCGTATTATCATTGCTACAATCATCTACTATTACTATATCATCTACTATATCATGTGGTATCTCATTATATGTTTGTATTAGTGTTTTTTCTGCGTTATATGCAGGCAAAACAACTATTATTTTTTTATTTTTTACCATAAATTATCTTTTTTTATCAGGTAAAATTAAAAAATTTTTATTTAATTACAATCAAATGGATTATTTGTATCAGAAAAATCAGGAATAAATTGATCTACAGCTTCTAAATCCTGAATCCAACCACGATAAAATCCTAATTCTTCTGAGTAATTAATTACTTTAGTATATTCTTTTTCTGTAAGAGAATGTTGTAATTCTGGTGGAAGATCTAAAGATTTTATAGGTGTATATTGTGACATTAATGATATCCAGATATTAGTGCCAAAATTATCATATAACAAATCAAGTACTTTTAGTGAATTCTCAATATTGCCTGGTAGTACTAGATGTCTTACAATGACTCCAGAAACAGCGAGTTCATTTTCGTCTGTAATTACATTCGTCCCTTTTTGATATATCATTTCTTTTATGGCATTCAGAGCATATTGTGGGTAATTTTTTGCATGTGAATATTTTTGTGCTATTTCTGGTAATGCATATTTGAAATCTGGGAGATAAACATCTATGCAATTTTTTAAGAGTCTAATCATAGCTGCTTTATCATAACCAGAACTATTGTATACAAATTTTAATTCTGGTCTCCATGATCTCAATTTTTCTGTTATCTCTGGCAGATATATAGCATAATGAGTTGGTGTCACCAAGCCTATATGATAAACTTCTGGAGGTAATAAATGCTTAATTTCGTCTACGAGTTGATCTACAGTATATTTTTTAGAATATTGATTGTTTATGCTAATTTGATAATTTTGGCAATAAATACAACGAAGATTACAATTAGAAAAAAATACATTCAAAATGCCATATTTACCACTTATAATTGGTTCTTCTCCTTTATGAATGACAATAGATGATATTTCTATTTCATCAGATGCTGAGCAGTTGCCTCTTCTATTATATCTATTGGCATTACATTGTCTAGGGCAAATATTACAATTAATAAAATATTTATTATCGTAAAACATCTACAAATTCATTATTAAAGATAGCCCAAAATAGAGGAGAATATCCTATCAAGTCATCTCCTTGCATTACTTTTAATCCAGGATTAACACCAATGACATATTTATTTATTGCAAGATTTGTAGTATCCCAGTACCATTGTTCCATAAATTTAATTCTTCCTATTTCATTAATGGAGACAGGAATATTTATCTCTTTATCAGTGCTATCTTCTATCCCCCTAGTGTAGAATAATTCTGAAATTTTCTCCTTAGGTATCAAATTATAAAAATAATCTAATATTGTAATTTTATTATTTTTAACAATATTAAATAAATCGGTAAAATATTTTTGTTTATCGCTTAGTGATATTTGATGATAATATGGAGAAGGATTGTCTACCAGAGGTATGATACATACATCATAGATCACCATAGGTTTATCAATATCTATTTTGTATTTTTTAGATGCAGTATTCAATTCTATACTGAAAATTTCTTTGCTGTTTATAGGCATCATAAAAGAATCTTTAATGGCTTTTAAAAAAGAAACCTTTTTTACAGTTTTATATATTTGGCCTGTTTTTTTATTATATTCCCACGACTCATCAAATCTAATAACATCCCAGAAATTTAAGATAAATTTTTCTAAATGATTATTTGGGGTATTGGTAAAAGAAGAATCTAAAAGTACTATTTTATTATTTATTTGCTCTAAAGAAATAATATTACCAGTGCTATCTATTACTTTATTTAGTTCTAATGCTTTATATATAAAAGATAACACTTGCTGTCTATCTGTATAGCCGAGATGATTAACAAAAGGCATATCATATTCTACTGGATGAATATATGCGTCATATATAATTTCTGATGTGAATACTTCATTATTTTTATTTTTACAAGAGGTAAATAATGTGAATAATAATGTGAAAATGACTATATATAATAAATTTAATTTTTTCATAACAATTTTTTTTAATAAAATTTTAATCAAATACCAAGTCTTTTGGATACAGTGCTGATAATTTGAGCTTGTTCATCATCTTCAGTATTAGTTTGCAAAGTGTCTATATCTTCCTGCATGCCACTACCTATCACTATATCTACAACGCTACCTTTTTTGAGAAGAGTACCCCAGGGGATTTCTCTTCCATTTTGTTTGATGGCAATTACAGTTTGTCCTATGCTAGGTACTTGTTCTATTCTGCCAATTTGAAAACCATAGGCTTGCAATTGCAAAGTAGCAGCTCGCAAAGTAACATCTGTCAAGTCTGGCAAAGGTACTTTCTCATAAGAGTTGCTTACTACAGTTACATAAACCTTTCTGCCAGGCTTTACTTTCATCCCTGGCTCAGGATATTGATTTACTATAGTCAGTGGTGGTAAATCTTCATTAAAAATACTATCTATTACTATGATATCTACTTTCTCGTCTTGTAAATCTTTTATTGATTTATTTGTATAATCTGCTAGTTCTATTTCTTTACCATGCCTTGTATAAATATTTAAAAAAACTTTAACAAGGAAAATAAAAACAATAAAGGTAACAAGCATCAAGCCTATGTGTGCCCAAAATGTTTTTGTCTTTAAATATTGCCAATTAGACATTTAATAAAATATTTTAAATATGCAAAATTAATTGATTTTTTTTAAAGGTACACAATCAATTATCATTAAATTGCTTATTTAATCTAATATTTGATACTTATTGTATGAATATTCCAAAAGAAATAAATTATTCATAATTTTGTAAAAAAAATGATACCTTTTTCGCCTCCTAGAATAGATGAAAAAAATATTGAAGCAGTTGTAGAAGTCCTGAAATCTGGATGGATAACTACTGGTCCTAAAGTTCAATTATTCGAGCAATTACTAACCGATTATATAAATAATGGGCCAGTGCTATCAGTAAACTCTGCAACAGCAGGACTAGAATTGGCACTTAGGTGGTTTGGAGTGGGAGAAGGTGATGAAGTAATAGTACCAGCAATCACTTATGCTGCTACTGCTAATGTAGTACTACATTGCGGAGCTAAACCAATTTTTGCTGATATATCATCTGCTGATTTTAATATTGATATTAATAAAATTAAACCATTAATTAATAATAAAACAAAGGTAATTATACCTGTGGATATTGCTGGACTGCCATGTGACTATACTAAACTTATGGATCTAATTGTAGAAATGCAATATTTGTTTACTCCATCAAATGATAAACAAAGTCAATTAGGTAGAATATTATTGTTATCAGATGCAGCACATAGTTTAGGTGCTATTTATAAAGATAAAAAGACTGGTAATTGGGGAGATATAGCAGTGTTTAGTTTTCATGCTGTCAAAAACCTCACTACTGCTGAGGGTGGCGCTATAGTAATTAACTTACCAAGCAATTTCGACAGAGATGCTATCTATAAAGAATTAAAAATCAAAGCTTTACATGGACAAACTAAAGATGCTTTATCTAAATTTCAAATAGGTAATTGGGAATATGATATTGTAGAAGCAGGTTACAAGTTTAATATGACAGACATCCAGGCAGCTATCGGCATAGTAGAGATACAAAGATATGATAATGATATGCTAGTAAAAAGACAAACTATTTTTGAGAAATATAATGACGCTTTTGCAGGTGATAGTAAATATATTTGTCCCATATACGAAGATAACATACGTAAATCTTCTTTTCACGTGTATCAATTAAGAATAAATGATTGTAATGAGCAGATGCGAAATGAAATTATTAAATCTATTGCAGAGAAGCAAGTAGCTACTAATGTTCATTTCAAACCATTGCCAATGATGACTTTATATAAAAATTTAGGATACCATATTTCTGATTATCCTGTAGCATTTAATGAATATGCACACGAGATTTCGCTACCTGTATATTATGATTTATCTGACGAAATGCAAGACCAAGTAATAAATGCAGTCAAATTATCTGTTCATGAAATATGCAGTTGTTAAAAGATCTTTAGATTTCTTCTTTTCAATAATATTTTTAATTATTTTAATACCTTTTTTTATTATTATTGCTCTATTGATAATCATCGATGATGGATTTCCAGTAATGTACAGACAAACAAGAGTAGGTAAAAATGGTATTCATTTTAAAATTTTAAAATTCAGAACAATGAAAAAAAATGCTGATACATTTGGCAAGCTAACTATTGGCGACAAAGATCCTCGTATTACTAAAATTGGATATGTTTTAAGAAAATATAAAATTGATGAGTTACCACAACTTTGGAATATTGTAAAAGGAGAAATGAGTTTCATAGGACCTAGACCAGAAGTGCCAGAATATGTAGCATTATATGATGCTGGGCAGAGAGATGTTTTGAAAGTACGTCCAGGATTATCTGATTACGCTTCTTTAGATTATATTAACGAAAATGAGATTTTATCTAAGTACTCAACCCCAGAGGAAGCATATATCAATATTGTTATGCCTCAAAAACTACAATTAAGCTTAAAATATATACACGATATGTCTCTAAAAACCGATTTTAGAATTACTATTAAAACTATTGCTAAAATCATCAAAAATAATTGAGTTCTTATAAATAAAAACATGAAATATTTAACTATTGACCTTTGGGATATATGTATCTTATATCCTTGATTTTTTGATAATTTATTTTAAATAATTAATTTTGATAAAAAATAAAACTATGTATCGAGACGAAGCATTAAACGAAGAGGAAAGTATAAGAGATGCCTTTAAGCCTAAAACATGGCAAGAGATTAAAACTAAAGATTCATGGGAGATCTTTCAAATAATG
The DNA here is from genome assembly GCA_033809015.1 of Bacteroidales bacterium. Lineage (GTDB taxonomy): Bacteria > Bacteroidota > Bacteroidia > Bacteroidales > DTU049 > DTU049. Next base: position 12,490 of record JAPXMM010000039.1, on the reverse strand, counting down.
TCTGAGTTTGTTCAAGGATTTGATAAATTATCCTCTATTGGCCCCTGTGTTACAATATTTGGCTCTGCACGAGCTAAACCTGGCTCTAAACATTATAAATTAGCCGAAGAGATTGCATATTTATTAACGAAAAAAGGATTTGGTATCATAACTGGTGGTGGCCCAGGTATAATGGAAGCAGCCAACAAAGGGGCTCATTTCGCTGGTGGTAATTCTGTAGGTTTGAATATAGAATTACCTCATGAGCAGAAATCTAATGAGTTTATAGACCCAGATAAATTAATCAATTTTAAACATTTTTTTAGTAGAAAAGTAATGTTTATCAAATATGCACAAGGATATATAGTGCTACCTGGTGGCTTTGGCACGTGTGATGAAATGTTTGAGGCTCTTACTTTGATACAAACTAGAAAATCACTACGTTTCCCGATTGTTTTATTAGATAAATCATATTATAGTGGATTGATTGAATGGATTAATAATACTTTACTAGCTAATGGATATATTAGTGATGCTGATATTAAACTTTTCACTCTTGTAGATACACCAGAAGAGGCAGTAGACGTTATTGATGATTTCTATCAAAAATATGATTTAAAGCCTAATTTCTGATTTTTTTATAAAATTTATGCCTCTTCCTTTAGATTTTTATACTCAATCTAATGTTATAAGCATTGCAAAATCATTAATTGGAAAAGTTTTAATAACTAAAAAAGATGGTATCTTGACCTCAGGTATTATAATAGAAACTGAAGCATATAATGGTATTAATGATATAGCGTCACATGCATTTGGTGGTAAAATAACTGTTAGAAATGAAGCTATGTACATGAATGGTGGTATAGCTTATGTCTATTTATGCTATGGGATTCATCATTTATTTAATGTTGTAACAAATGTCGAGGGCATACCAGATGCTGTTTTAATAAGAGCTATTTATCCACTTGACGGATTAGAAATTATGCAGCAACGTGCTAACAAAAAGAAAATGAATGCTAATGGTGTCGGTCCAGGAAAATTATCAGCTATGTTATCGATTAATACTGCAGACAATAAAAAAAGTTTAATAACATCAGATATCATCATTGATGATTATGGTATAAAAATTCCTGAAAATGAAATCATAATCACTACTCGTATTGGAGTAAAATATGCTGGCAATGATGCTCTATTACCTTATAGATTTTTGATAAAAAATGAAAAAATAAAAAATTATATAAAGTAATTATTTTTTAACAAGTTCTATGATTTTTAGTATTACTTGAGTTGCTTTTTCCATAGTTTCTAATGCTACATATTCATACTTCCCATGAAAATTTAATCCACCAGCAAAAATATTTGGACATGGAATGCCCATAAATGAAAGTCTAGCACCATCGGTACCACCTCGTATTGGAACTATTATAGGTTCTATATTTAATGTCTCCATAGCTTGTTTAGCTATTTCTACTACTTCGAAATTCTGTTCTATGATTTCTCTCATATTGTAATATTGATCTTTCATCTCTAATCTGAAAGGGCTGGATGGATATTTAGTATTCAGAAAGTCAGTTACTTGTTCTATAAATTTTTTTCTTGATTGAAATTTATCTCTATTATGATCTCTAATAATATATGAAAGAGAAGCATTCTCTACGCTGCCATTGAACTGCATTAGGTGATAAAATCCTTCATATCCTTCTGTATGTTCTGGTCTATGCTGTGGAGGAAGCATGCTATGAAATTCCATTGCTAGATTGATGGCATTTAGCATCTTGTTTTTGGCTTCACCAGGATGTATATTATTGCCCTGTACAAAAATTTTTGCAGATGCAGCATTGAAAGTTTCATATTCTAATTCGCCTTCCGATCCACCGTCCATAGTATATGCAAATTTTACAGAAAATTTTTCTAAATTAAATTTATCTACTCCTCTGCCTATTTCTTCATCTGGAGTGAAAGCTATATAAATAGGTCCATGCGAGATATCTGGATTATTTATCAAATATTCTACTGCGGTCATTATCTCAGAGATGCCAGCTTTGTCATCAGCACCTAAAAGAGTAGTTCCATCAGTAGTAATTAATGTTTTGCCAATATGATTTAATAAATGAGGATAATTTTTAGGATCTAAAATAATATTTAATTTTTCATTAAGTATAATAGGACTACCATCATAATTTTTATGTATTTGAGGTTTAATATCTCTACCACTCATATCTGGCGCTGTGTCTAAGTGTGCAATAAATCCTATAGCAGGAGCATCGACTGATTTAGTGGGTGGTATATAGGCATACAAATAGCTATTGTCATCTACTTCTACTTGAGTTAATCCCATTTGTATTAATTCATCTTTTAAAATATTTGCTAAGACTTTTTGCCCATCAGTAGATGGACAAGTATCATTATCTTCGTTACTTTGTGTATCTATTTTTATGTAACGTAGGAAACGTTCTAATAATTTTTCTTTAATATCCATAACTATTTTTTTACAAAATAAAAGATAAAAAACAAAATATGCTATAAAAATGAAAAAAATAACTTTTTCTTAATAAAAAGCAGATTTTCTATTAATATAATTTTCTAAATCCTATTATTTCTCTTATATCGTTAATGGTCTCACGAGCACTTTTTTGAGCTTTTGCTTTTCCCATATCTATGACTTCATATAGATATTTTTTATCTTCAAAAATATCATTAATTTTTTCTCTAATTGGTGAGATGACAGCTATCATATCTTGAGCTAATTGATTTTTTAGTTCACTATATTTGATGGTAGCATCATTATATTTATCTTTGAAATATTGAAGGGTCTCAGGAGCAGATACTAGAGACATAATGTTAAATAAGTTATTAATTTGTTCACTGACTGGCTGATTTTTTTCTGTAGGTCCTGCATCTGTGACTGCACGCATAATTTTTTTTCTAATGATTTCATCATCATCTACCAAAAAAATTGTACTTAGTGGATCTTCTGATTTCCCCATTTTGCCTTTACCATCTAGACTAGGTACTTTAATCAAATTACCTGAATAATCAAAAGCTACCGGCAATGGGAAATAATCAACATTATAAATGCGATTAAAGCGAGCTGCAAAGTTACGTGTCATTTCTAAATGCTGCTCTTGATCTTTACCTACAGGTACTTTAGCTGCTTTGTGTATTAGAATATCAGATGCCATGAGTGTAGGATAGGTTAATAGTCCAGCATTTACGTTCTCTGGTTGTTTACGAGCTTTTTCTTTGAAAGTAGTTACTCTCATTAGTTCTCCTAGATAAGCATTCATATTTAGAACTAGATAAAGCTCGATGACTTCGGGTACTTCACTTTGTAAATATAATGTTGCTTTTTGAGGATCTAGCCCACAAGCTAATAATTCTGACAGCAAATGCAAAGACAATTGTTGCAAATCTTTAGGATTGGGATTAGTAGTAAGGCTATGATAGTCTGCAACGAAAAAATAGCAATAATATTCATTTTGCATTTCTACGAAATTGCGTATAGCTCCGAAATAATTGCCAATATGCAAATACCCTGTTGGTCTAATGCCACTAACTACTATGTTGTTATTCATAATCAGGTTCTTTTTTAATTATATCTTTTATATTTAATTGTATTATTGTATTATTACCTACCCAATCATTTTCTTCTATAGTGTACACTATATCTATTGGTTTACCAGCAACAATATGTTCATAATATTCAATAGCATTATATGCAAAAGCAGGGAATCCTGGACCATATTTATAATTAGGTTGTGATAAAAAAAGTTTCAAATGATTATTAGCAATGATTTTTGTATATCCTCCAGCATCGTAAACATTTTTTGAATAAAATATCGGTTGAGGATTTCCTGTGCCGAAAGGTTCGAAATCTTTTAATAAACGTACAAATTTTTTAGTAATATCATTAAAATCTATTTCTGCATCTATTTCTATTTCAGAAATAAGCATATTATCAGTCATAGAATTTTCTGCTAATCTTACAAAGCGATTAATAAATTCATCTAAATTTTCTTTTTTAAGAGATATTCCAGTAGCATATGTATGTCCGCCCCAGTTTTCTAATAAGTCGCTACATTGGTCTAAAGCTTCATAAAGATTAAATTTTTTAGTAGATCTAGCACTACCACTGATGAGTTGATCATCTTCGGACCATGTAAGGATAATTGCAGGGCGATGATATTGTTCGGTTAACCTAGCTGCTACTATACCGAGAACACCTTTTGGCCAATTTGGATTGAATAAAATAGTTGCAAAATTTGAAATATTATAGTGCTCCATCATTTCTAAAGCTTCAGTAGTCGCTTTGAAATCTATATTTTTCCTTTCTTCGTTATAATTGTTTATTTGGTCTGCTAATTTCTCTGCTTTTGAGAAATCTTTACAGACTAATAGATCGACACTATCTCGTCCATTTTGAATTCTACCTGCTGCATTTACTCTAGGAGCTACTAAAAAGACAATATCAGACAATGTTATCTGTTTATTAAAAAAATGCTCTTTATGGTAAATATTATCCGGTTGTTTTTTAATACCAGAAGCTTTAAGTATAGCTTCAAGTCCTGGGATAGGATTTTCATTAATATATTTTAAGCCATATTTAGCTAATATTCTATTTTCCTCTATTACTGGTACCATATCAGCTGCAATAGATAATGCTAAAAGTTGAATTAGATCTGTAAGTTCTGTTATTTGAATATTATAAATTTTTGATAAAGCTTGTATTAGTTTAAAGCCAACACCACAGCCGGATAATTCTTTAAAAGGATAATCGCAATCTACTCGTTGTGGATTTAGTAAAGCAACAGCTTGTGGCAGCTCAGACGATATTTTATGGTGATCACAGATGATAATATCTAAATTTTTAGAATTTGCATAATCTACTGTTTCTACATCTTTTGTACCACAATCAGATGCTATCAATAGAGTATAATTATTCTCAATAGCAAAATCAATAGATTGTGTGCTGATACCAGATTTTTCTGAGTAACGATCTGGTATGTAATAGTCTATATTGTTAGTAAACCTATTAAGAAATAAATATAAATTTGCTACAGAAGTGATACCATCTACATCATAATCTCCGTATAATAATATTTTTTCTTTGTCATTGATAGCTTTTTGAATTCTATCAACAGCTCTATCCATATCTTTCATTAGATACGGATCATATAAATCATCTAAGCGAGGTTTAAGGAAAACCCGGGCTTCTTTAACATTGGTGATGCCGCGTTGTACTAAAAGCTGTGCAGCTATTTTGCCTATTGATAATTGTTGATTTAATTCTTTAATTATGTTATCATCACCTTTTGTTTTGAACCTCCATCTTTTAATTTGCATTTTTTCATTTTACTTAATTGCAAATTTAATTTATTTTTTTTAATTTTTCTTATAAATTTTCTTCAATTTCGGTTTTTGTATTATTTTTTTTAAAATATGAAAAATAAAAGGCATAAGAAATAGAAAAAACAATTGTTAATAAAATATTTGGTAGCTCATCTGATAATGTAAGAAATATGGGATTATTTAGCAATATTCGAAATAAAATCAATCCCCATTGTGCAATGAGATAAATGTAAAAACCTAAAATCTTACGTTGCCACATCATTAGGACTGCCCACAAAGATAATGCTGATGTTATAATAACTAAAATATCAAAAAAAATATCTGGATAAATTTCTATAAAAGTAAAACCTGGAATTTGTAACCAAAATTCAGATAATTGGGGTGAAATAAAAGTACAAACCACAGATATTATCCTCAATGTAGCTCCTAAAAAAGAACATAAGAATAATAATCTCAAAAAACGTGGTTGTTTCATTTAGTTTATATATCTGTTTTGAAATTGAGAGATACTAAATCTTCTCTTGTGGTAAGCAATATTTGTGTAGTGGAATTAAGAGAGTAAGATCTTTTAAAAGTACGTTTGCTAGTAAATAACCCTATCCCATTATCAATATTTGTAAAAACCGGCCTAGATTGAGATAAGGAAGTACTAGATGAACCATTTAATGCTATATATGTAGCCATATTATCATCACCTACAGTGATTATTAACTCAATCTTACCAATGATTCTATTTATATTATTATCGATAGTTAGATAATTCTTTAGATTATCAAAAAAAACCTGATTATAATAAGCAATTGCTAAATTTTCGCCACCTGTTAATTTACTACTTTTCACTGAGCCTAACTTCCAATCTATATATTTATTAATTGTGTCTGCTGGATTATTTATGTTTACTTCTTTATAATAAAATCTAAATAATAATTCATATAATCTACCATTTTTTGCTGAGGTCAATTCTATACTGCTTTTACTATTAGTGTGAAAATCTAAATATGGTTGGCCAGAAAAAGGTTTTGTGATACTTATATTGCCTATTACATCACAAGAGGATGTTATTAATTTATCATATTTAGGGTTGTAAATTACTAATTCATATTTATAATTAGGATTTAGCCAAGTAGTATCATAATAATCTATACTAAATGGCGTAGGAATTGTAAATCTATAAACCGGCATATACCCACTATAAAAAGCATCCGAATTATACCATAAATGCACTGTATCACAAACATATTCTTTCACAAAATTATTATTGTGATCATATTCCCTTACTTTGACATCTAATAGATAATTGTAATTGATGCTATCAGGTATGTGAGCTAATTGTGATGCATCACCATCTCCTAAAAAAGCTCTATTGATTCTGATATATTGAGTGGAACTATTTAAATCTAAAATTGAATAAACAATAGGTATGTCTTGCCACTCTTGAGTGAGATCTATATCTGTAGAGCAAGAGCTAAATATTAATATTGCTATGATAAATTTGACAATATATTTAATCATTTTAAACATATACAAAAATTTTTCCAAAAATATAAAAAATTTTTAATAAAGAAGAATTAATTAACAAACATATAATTATTTATATACTATATGTTCATTAATGTTGTATTACAAAAAAAATACTAAAAACATTGATTAATTCATAAAAATTTTATACCTTTGCATATAAAAAGGTACTATGCCTTATTGCTCTTTATTTAAAAAAGAAAAGAGAGGAAAGTCCAGGCACCATAGACCGCCATGCTTCTGAAATAGAAGGGTTTTTATCAGTAATGGTAAAAATACAGAAAGTGCCACAGAAAATATACCGCCATTAATTTAATTAATGGTAAGGGTGAAAATGTGAGGTAAGAGCTCACACATATTATCTGGGAACAGATATATGCGGTAAACCTCTTGGGGTGCAAGACCATGTAAACCAGCGTTAGAGACTAGGTCGGTCGAGCTGGAGGGTAGGTCGCTTATGATTATTGGTGACAATGAGCTTAGATAAATAATAAGGCTATGCTACAGCATAGACAAAACCTGGCTTATAATAGTATCTTTTTTATTTTTAGCAAATATTTGTTCTTTTTCTTGCATTTTCACCATTCATCTACTTTTATTATCGGTGGCTGCATACCTTCTTTTAGACTTGTTATAAATCTATTAGCATACTGATCTACTTGTTTTAGATATCCATCATACTTCGGTGAATAATAGGGATCTGTCTTATCTAACCATTTTTCTAAAGGAATTTTTGAATTACCAGGTACATAAAAATCGTCAAGGGTATAACGGTATCTACCATCTTTAGCTTCTATAGTAAAAGTACACACTACAATAATATTACTCATAGATTTGCTACCGTCTATTAGTGTATCTATCATTCGCATACGATATGTACCAATGATTTTGCCATTTTCAAGATCTCTCACTTTAGTGATACCTTGAGGATTTTCAAAAAATTTATTTATCCAGCTAATAGCTCTATTGTACAGTGTGTCTTTGTTACCTTGCTGTGATATTACTTCTTGATATATGATCTTTTTAGTATCTGGATCTACGGGCAATTGAGCTTTCAGGTCAATATTTTGCAAAAACACAATTGCAAAAAACATATTTATTAAAATTATTTTTTTCATATATTTTCTATATTTTAAAATTTCAAATAATTATTGGATTATCACTAGGGTTTATTTCTATTGGCTCTGAATAAAAATCAAAAAGCCTAGCAGATTTTTTACCTTTTAGCCAGATTTTATCATTATAAACACGCAAATAAGTACCTTCTCGTAGTCCTAAGACTTTCATTTCTTTATTGACAACAAGAAATTCTTTAATCCTTTGCTCTCTAGTTTCACCGCCATGATTAGATGGATTATCATCTAAATAATGTGGATTAATTTGAAATTTAATCAGATTAAGAGCATCAAAAGATAGAGGAAATACTATTGGCATATCATTAGTGGTTTTAATAGTAGGACATGCTAAATTAGCTCCTGCACTCCAACCCAGATATGGTGTGCCATTAACGACTTTATTCCTAATTATTTCAACTAAATTATTGCGATGTAGTTCATATAGTAGATGAAATGTATTGCCACCACCTACCATAATGCACTCGCATTGGTCGATAGCTTCTTTATAATTGGGATAATGATGGATGCTATTTATTTTTATATTAAATGACTGAAAGACATTTTGCACTTTGCTCTCATAGGCATTATAACTAATTTCTATGCTTTTAGGATCAATATTTACTCCTGCAAATGGAATAAAAAGAACATTTTTGATATTAAAATCATTTAGAAAATTTATTATTACATCCTTACACCAATCTAAATATGGCTCACCAGCCATTGTAGAATTACTGATTAGCAATAGATTTTTATTCATTTTATTTATTTTAATTTATTCATTTAGACAAAATTAAAAAAAAATTTTTTAAAATATTAACATTAAATAGAATATTTTTATAAATTTGTAAAAAAACATTATGGAAAATAAATTTTATACGTCACAAAGTTCATTAGTTAGAGGTATAGTGGCATTAGTCATTGGCTTACTCGCTATCTTTTTACCAAAATTGACATTGCAAACAATAATTATAGTAATGGGCATTATGCTATTGATAGGAGCTGTTTTATTTATTATTTTAGCAATTAGAAGTGAAATTAAAAAAGAAAAAAATGTTTTATTCATACAATCTGCTGTAAATCTGGCTTTAGGGTTATTATTTGTGTTTTTTCCTAGTCTCATTGTTGGCATTTTTGTTATTCTTTTAGGTATTATTCTTTTAATTTTAGGAGCGTTATTATTAATTAATTTATATTCTTTTATGAAAGTTACTAGGATACCATTTTTTGCTTTAGCTATATCAGTTTTGGTAATTATTGCTGGTATAGTACTTTTATTCAATCCATTCGAAACTGCACAAGCTATATTAATATTTTTAGGTATTATTTTAATTGTTTACGCAATAGGAGAGTTTTATAGCTCATGGATGCTTAAAAAGAATGAAAACAAAGAATAATTTTCTATAAGATTTTTCTTTTTAAAACTGATTTTTGTAATAAATTTTCTGGGCAATCACTTTCACCGATTGCCCAATTTTTTAATAGACTTTTTTCTTCTTTATTAAAAATAAAATCATCTACTTTAGTTTGTGAGATGTTTGAATTATAGGGACACACCTTTTGACAAATATCGCATCCATAAATATAGTTGATATTTTTATTAGATAGACATGAGAGGTCATTTTGTTTCTTTTCTATAGTTAAATATGAAATACATTTATTAGCATTTAATGTTTTATTGTGTAGAAGGGCTTGAGTAGGACAGGCTTCTATGCATTTTTTACAATTACCGCATCTATCTGATAGAGTTTCCTTAATATTTTCTACTGGAGGCTGCAGAGAAGTACAAATATTCGCTATAAAAACATAGCTGCCATACTTTTTATTTATTAATAATGTATTTTCACCAATAAATCCTAATCCAGCTTTCCAAGCCCAATATTTATCAATTACTGGTGCTGAATCTACATATACACGCGGATGAAATTCTGGATCTAATTTTTGTAAAAAATCTATCACTGGTTGCCCAATTTTTTTAGCAACATTATGATAGTCATTTTTGGTAACATAAATACTAATTTTCTCTGTCCATGCCTCTGGTAAATTTTGATAATAAGGTAAAATAAATGTAATCATGCTCTGAGTGCCTGGTTGTAATATTCGTGGAGAGAAACGTTTATCTATATTCCTCTCTAAATACTTCATATCTCCATAATAATTATTTTTTAGATATTCCAAAAAATTTAGTTTTACAAAATTATCTACTTCATTAGCCTCACTTATACCTACATTATAAACGTTTTGATCTCTTAATAATCGCTGTATCTCTTCCCATTCGATTTGTGAAAGTGGTCTATTCATTGTTAAAATATGAGTTGTTAATAATTAAAATTTACTAGATAAAGTCATAATATATTCTTCTATTACCTTTGGGTAAAATTCATACTCTAATTTATGAATTTTTTCAGCTAAACTATCTGGAGTATCTGTAGTTTCTATATTTATTTTATGCTGAAAAATAATTTCTCCAGCATCATAATTTTGGTTTACAATATGAATTGTAATACCAGAATATTTCTCATTATTAGCTATCACTGCTTCATGTACTTTAGCTCCATACATCCCTTTACCACCATATTTAGGCAATAAAGCTGGATGAATATTTAAAATTTTATTCGGATATTTTTCTATTAAACTCTGTGGTATTGTCCTTAAATAACCTGATAAAATTATAATATCTATACAAAAAGCATTACAAATATTTATTAAAAATGTGCCATTATTAGCTAAAACATTATCAATAATTAAAATAGGAACATTATATTGTCTAAATCGATCGATAACTTTAGCATTTTTATTATTTGTTAATAATAGATTAATTTTAATAGTTGGATTAGTAGAAAAATAATGAAATATATTCTCAGCATTACTACCATTACCAGATGCGAAAATAGCTAAATTTGTAAGCATTAAAAGATTGTATAAAATTAAAAATTATTAAGATCTTGCATATTTTCCCATTATTTTCCCCTGAGCTAAGATATGTCCATTCATAGCCTCAAGAATATTTTCTTTTTTGAGGGCAGGTTCTAAATTTAAAAGAGTATCTAAAGCATAAAGTTTAAAATAATATCTGTGAGTGCCGCTGGGAGGACAGGGACCACCATAGCCAAATTTTTTAAAATCTGTAATACCTTGTTTAGCTCCATTTGGTAAAATTTTATCTTTGGGCAAATTTTCAGGTAAATCATTAACACTGGCAGGGATATCATACATTATCCAATGAGTAAACGTGCCCATAGGAGCATCAGGATCTTCACAGATCAAAACAAATGACTTAGCATCTTTGGGGACGTTCTCCCAAGATAATTGTGGTGATATATTAGCTCCATCACAAGTATATTTGGCTGGTATCATACCGCCATCACTGAACGAATCACTTTTTACAATAATATTTGTTGACATATCTGATTTATTTTTACACTGATTCGAAGTAAAAAATATCAATGTTATTAAAAATAACAAATTAATTTTCATTATTTATAAATTTCATACAAATATATAAAATTATTTTAAATTATAATAACAAATTTTCAAAATGAGATTATATAAGATATATCTTTTAAAATATTAGAGAAGGGGGAAATTATATGTGTTTTTTTGGGACATTAAGGTGCAAGTAGGGTGTTGATAAAATAACAATTTATTTTTGTTTAAATTTCAGTATTATATCGATATTTTAACTTAATCAATCTCCGATACCGCTCCCACGCCCACCTATCGTGCGATGACAAATTCAGCAGTCGCCCAATGTCTGATTCTACATTGGCTTTCAAGTACTTATTCATCACTACAAACCACATTAGGTAGTTCTGCAGATACTTTGTAGCTACTCCTCTAAATTTCACCATCCAAACTAAAAAATCATTAATTTTTTTCTCTGCTACATTTACGCTATAAACAGTTAATCCGTTTGTTTGACGTTTAACTAATACCTTTTTACTTGGTGATTCTATCACTGCTTGCTTGAACTCATCATTTGGCTTAAAACATATCAAATTTTTCTCTGATACTCTGTGTTTCAACTCTTCTTTTATTTGATTGTTTTTAACTCTATTTTCTCCGGTATGTTTGAAAAGTAAATTACCTTCTCTATCTGTCATCACAAGTACAGCCACATTAGGATGAACAGTATTCATAGCTTTCTCTTTTTCTTCTAAACTTTTGTATCTGCGTCCTTTTTCTGAATATTGCAGCAATAGCTCGTCAGCTTCTGTTATTCCAGAGAAATTAATCCCACCCTCTAATCCTTGAATAGCTGATAGAATTTTATGTCTCCATCTGAAACTTGTTGGTAAACTAATGCCAACTTCACTAGCACAAGCTCTTAAACTTTTACCCTCAAGCATACATTTCAGATAATCTAACAGTAGAGGATATTTATGCATATGATAAACAAGTGATTTGGCAGTTTCTCGAAATTGATATTTACAATTTTTACATTTATAGACTTGTCTGCCATTGCGAACACCTGCTTTAGTAACATGCTCACATCTACATCTGGGACAAATGGGAGCGGTAGATAGAATCTT
>JAPXMM010000038.1:0-18510 GCA_033809015.1 Bacteroidales bacterium | reverse complement strand
CCCTATTAAGTATGTTATAGATATTATGGTGGCTATAGCAGTGGTGATCACCTCTTACCATACCGAACAGAGTCGTTAAGCCCACTAGCGCCGATGGTACTGCTAAAGCGGGAGAGTAGGTCGCCACCAATTACTTTTTATTAAAGTCCGCTCCACAGCGGACTTTTTTTTTCTCTTATTTTCTAAATTTTTTATAAATAATTAATTATATTTTTAGTAATTTTACTTTTTAAAAATGTAATTATCAATACTAAGAGAAAATAATGGCTACGAAGACAACACCTTTAATGAAACAATATTGGGAGATTAAAAATAAATATCCTGATACAATTATTTTGTTCAGAGTAGGAGATTTTTATGAAACATTCGGACATGATGCTCATATTGCCTCAGAAGTATTAGGTATTGTTTTAACAAAAAGATCTAATGGTGCTGCTGCCGAGGAAGATCTTGCAGGTTTCCCCTATCACAGTTTAGATACGTATTTACCAAGATTAGTACGAGCTGGATACAGAGTAGCTATTTGCGAACAATTAGAGGATCCCAAGCTTGCTAAAACTATTGTTAAAAGAGGTGTAACCGAGCTAGTAACACCAGGTGTTGTTTTTACTGATAATGTTTTATCTCAAAAAGAGAATAATTTTTTAGCAGCATGTTATTTTCAAAATGATGTGTATGGTGTAGCATTGCTAGATGTCTCTACTGGAGATTTTTTAGCTACTCAAGGGTCTAGTGATTTTATTAAACGTATTCTGGATTCTTATCATCCGACAGAAGTTTTGCTTTCTAAGGAACAAAAAGATCAATTTATTGATTTATTTGGTAATTATCCTGTTTTTACTTTTGAAAAATGGATATTTCAATTTGATTTTGCACGTGATAAATTGGTAGAACAGTTCGAAACTGATAATCTAAAAGGTTTCGGGATAGAAGATATGCCAATAGCACAGATATGTGCAGGTGTAGCTTTGTATTATATTAATACTACGCAGCAGAAACACCTCTCAAATTTAATAACTATCAGTCGCATTGATAACGATGATTACATGTGGCTAGATAAATTTACAATCGGTAATTTAGAATTATTAACACCTATGCATCCCGAGGGCGTTTCGCTTTTTAAAATCATGGATCAGTGTAATACTCCAATGGGTTCTAGATTGCTTTCTAAATGGATTATTATGCCCATTTTAGATAAAAAAATTCTTAATTGGAGATTAGATGTTGTGGATTATTTCGTGCATAACAAGGAAATAATGGAGCTAATACGTGAAAAACTAAAAAATATTGGTGATATAGAGCGAATGGTCGGCAGATTAGCTAGCAAAAAAATTAATCCTAGGGAACTATTGCAGTTGGCTTGTGCTACTGAATATGCTTTTGATATCCAAAAATTATTAAATGAAGTTCCTAATTTTTTTGATAATACAGATAAAATAGATGATAAATCTTTAAAATTAATTGATAAAATAAGAAATACTATTATTGATGAGCCTGCAGTCTCTATACAAAAAGGAGATGTCATTAGAAATGCCATAAATGCTGAAATAGATGAGCTGAGAAATATTAAAAATCATAGCAAAGAATTACTAAAAGAAATTTTGCAAAGGGAAATAAAAAATACTGGTATTTCTAGCTTAAAGATTGGTTATAATAATATTTTTGGATATTATTTCGAAGTTACAAATGTTCATAAAGAAAAAGTACCTACATCATGGATGCGTAAGCAAACATTGACACAAGCAGAACGATATACTACTGAAGAATTAAAAACTTATGAAGAAAAAATTTTAGGATCTGAGGCTAGGATTCAACAATTAGAAATAGAAGAATATGATAATCTACTGAATGAGCTTATTTATTTTTGTAAAGATTTATTAATTGCAGGACATTTAATAGCAGAAATAGATGTTTTAACAAATTTTGCTTATTTAGCAATTTTAAATAATTACAATAGACCTATTCTGACAGATGATTATACTTTGAATATTAAACAAGGTCGTCATCCTGTAATAGAAAAAATGCTAAAAGCTGGTGAAAAATATGTACCTAATGATTTGCACTTAGATGTAGATAGTCAACAAATAATAGTTTTGACTGGTCCAAATATGGCTGGTAAAAGTGCGTTTCTTAGACAAACAGCATTGATTGTTTTAATGGCACAAATGGGTAGTTTCGTACCAGCTGAGGAAGCTGTCATTAGCATAACTGATAAGTTATTTACTAGAGTGGGTGCTAGTGATAATATTTCTCTTGGTGAGTCTACTTTTATGATGGAAATGAACGAAACTGCTAACATTCTAAATAATTTATCTGAAAGAAGTTTGATTTTGCTCGATGAGATAGGTCGTGGTACTAGCACTTTTGATGGGATTTCTATAGCAATGGCTATAATAGAATATCTCCACAATCATCCTTATTACAGGCCTAAGACAATTTTTGCAACTCATTATCATGAACTAAATGAAGTAGCTGATTATCTCGAAAGAGTTAAAAATTATCATTTTAGTGTAAAAGAAATTGATAAAAAAATTATTTTTTTAAGAAAGTTAGAACCGGGTGGTTCAGAACATAGCTTTGGCATACATGTAGCACGAATGGCTGGAATGCCAAAAATAATCGTTGAACGTGCAGATATGATATTAAAGCAGTTAGAAGCTGATAGAGAATCTAAAACTTGGGATGAAAAATCAACGGGTGATGCAATACAGCTGAGCTTATTCCAATTAGATGATCCTCTACTAGATGAGATTAGACAAATGATTTTATCACTAGATATAGATAAATTGACTCCATTAGATGCACTAATGCAATTAAATTTATTAAAGTCAAAGTTAAAATCTTGCAAATAATTATTAAATTTTTTAAATTGTTACAAAATATGTTTTTAGAGCAGAAAAGATCAAACAAAAAAATTGGTTCAATAGAGGTAATAGTCGGGTCTATGTTTTCTGGTAAAACTGAAGAACTTATTCGCAGAATTCGTAGAGCACAAATAGCTAACTTAAAAGTAGAAATTTATAAACCTGCTATAGATAAAAGATACGATGAGCAGCAAATAGTCTCTCATAACGCATTGAGTTTGATGTCTACCCCTGTAGATAATAGCCAGAGCATTTTACTTCTGAGCAGCGAAGCAGAAGTAGTAGGTATAGATGAGGCACAATTTTTTGATGATGAGCTAGTAAATGTTTGCAATACTTTAGCAAATAATGGAGTTAGAGTAATAGTAGCTGGTTTAGATATGGATTATAAGGGTATACCTTTTGGCCCTATTCCAAAATTATTAGCAATAGCTGAACATATCACTAAAGTACATGCTGTATGTGTGAGATGTGGTGATATAGCACAATATTCTTTTCGTAAAACAATTAATGAAAATTTGGTTTTATTAGGTGAAAAAGATTTATATGAGCCCTTATGTAGAGCTTGTTATTTAGATGCTATCAATAATAAATAAAATATTAATCTATAAAAATACTTTTAGTAACGGTACTACCTTTTTTCAGACGAATAGTTGTTTCGCCATATAGGCTATCATTATCTAGAGTATCAGAACTCAAAGTATCTATAGGTAAATATAATGTAGAGCTTGCAGTTACATTTAGAATGGCTTCATTTTTAAAAAAATGCTCGAAACGTCCTTTTGCATCTGCTTGACCTAAAATATTAATATCAGAATTAACCTGCCAAATTCTGATATTAGCATATGGAACTACTTGAGTAGTATCTCTTAATAATTTGACAGTGATTACTGCATTACAACCTTCTTCTTTTTCACAAGAAAATAAAAATAATAATAAACCAGTAAATATCACTAGAAAAATAAATATTTTACTTTTCATATTTAATTTTTTTTCAAATTTAATACAAATTTTTTAAATAGGTAATATTTTAAATAAATTATTATAATAATTTTGAGATAGACTTTTTAGATAATAAATTTTTCTAAATATTTTTTATAAAAGTATAACTCTAAAATTAATTCTTTGCTCGAATTAATACCCACATTTCCCCAGCGGAGATTTTTCTTTGTTTCTTTCTTTGTGTGGCTTCGATACGAGCTTTGCTCTACTCAGCCACCATCAAAGAAAGTATTTATAAGAGAAATATTTTTAAATAAATTAAATTGCAAACCTATAAAATATAGCTTTACTTATATTCAAAGTAATAATTTAGCTATTAATTAAACGCTTTTTAAATGACTTTATTTATAATTCATTAATTTTCAGTATTCACCAATATCAATAATGGAAATGTTTTACTCTATTACACATTCTAAACAACCAATCTAAGATGCTACCTCGCATAAATTGACCATTTTAATATTTTTATTAATTTCGAATAAAAAAATGCTACTATCAGTCATTGGTTATCCTATAGCTCATAGCCTCAGCCCAGCACTATTTGATTATTTTTCGACAAAATATCATATATCCTTAAATTATTCCAGAATTGCAATGAATGATGTAAATGATTTTAATAAATTTTTTGATAACAATAAAAATTTATTCAATGGTTTTAATATCACTTATCCATTAAAAAATGAAATTTATTCTATATGGCAACAGCATTCTGATATACCATCGAGCATTAAATCATGTAATACCCTTATTTGTAAACCTAATACAAAGATTTACAATACAGATTATTTAGCAATCAGACATATCATTAATAAAGAAATTAAAGATAAATGGGATCATGCTATAATACTAGGTTCTGGTATGACTGCAGCTGTATGTGCTTGGCAATTAATTTATTATGATAAAACAATTACTATTTTTTATCATAATAATACTAATAACGATTATTTCCCGAAAAATAAAAATATTCATTGGAAACAATTAAATGAATTTGGTAGAGAAAAATTTAATAATTCAATTATAATAAATACTTTATCTCCTTTTGCTAATTATGATTTTTTACCTGATAAAAAATTTATGGCTACAGCTATCATTGATGCTGATTATAGAAATAAACCATTAGAAAATATTGCTCTGAAAAATAATATTCACTATGTCGATGGTTACCATTGGCTTTATTATCAAGGTATTGAAGCTTTTAAACTTTTCGCAAATATTGATAATTTGCCTGTAGAATATGATGAAAAATGGATACAAACTAATAAATATAGTAAAATAGCATTAATAGGAATGAGTGGAGCTGGCAAAACCACTGTTGGCAAACTTTTATCAAAAAAAATGAACTATGAATTTGTAGATATAGATGATCTGATAGAAAAAAAAGAAAATAAATCTATTTCACAAATATTTGCAGATGAGGGAGAAGATTTTTTTCGCCAATTAGAAACTAGGATGCTTTCTGAGTTAATAAATAATGATAAAATAGTGGTATCTACTGGTGGTGGCATAATTAAAAATGAAAAAAATAGAGAATTTTTAAAAAATAATTTTTTTAATATTTTTATGAATGTATCTATAGATGTCGCATTAGAAAGATTGCAACAAAATGAAAATAGACCACTTCTGTTAGGTAATCCCAAAGACAAATGGCATAATTTATATGTTGAAAGGCTATTTTTATATCACCAAACAGTAGATTATATTGTTAATGCAGATAAAAATAATGTAGATTTTATTTATGAAGATATCAAGGAAATTATTAAAAAATAATATAGCTATATCAATGCTGGGCTCTAAGAGTGTAATAATACGACATCTATTAATCACGCTCTTTCATAGCAATGAAGTAATATTGAGAAATGTACAATTGTGTGATGATGTGATAGCTGCTATCAATATTTTAAAATCTTTTGGTAAAACTATCAACTCCACTAATGAGAATACTATTAAAATTTCTGGATCTATAAATCAATTACCAGAAGAAATATATTGTGATGAGTCGGCTACTTTGCTGAGAATGCTTGTACCTATCAATCATAGTCTGCAAAATAAAGGAAGATATACTGGAGACAAAACTTTACTAAATAGAGATTTTGGAGATCTGAAAGTCATGTTTACACCATTAGGACTACAATTTAGCAGTGATATATCATTTGGTAATATTTTCAAATTACCTTTTTCTGTGTTTGGTAATTTAAGCTCACAAGATAATTATTACATAAAAGCTGATAAAAGTTCTCAAGCAGTTTCAGGATTATTAATATCACGTAGCTTTAATAATGCACCTTCTGAGGTATCTTGCTCATCATTAGTGAGTGCACAATATGTATATTTGACAGCAGATATCATAAATATGTATGGTAAAATTATAGAATTTAATGATAAAAACTTCATAATTACTCCCAAAAAATCAATAGAATTGTTTAAAGATTTTTTCATAGAAGGTGATTGGTCATTAGGAGCTATGATATTGGCTTTAGGATTAACCATTGATAGTTGTGAAATTAAAAATTTAACTAAAAATTCTTTACAACCAGACAGTAAGATTTTAGAACTTTTTGATAATTTATCAATAAATTATCAAATAAATGACATTAATCAAAGCATTTTTATTCACAGACAGAGCTATCTAGGCTACACATATGATATTAAAGATACGCCAGATTTAGTACCTGCATTAATGATTTTAGCTGCGAATGCTAATAGTCCATCTAAAATAAATGGTATCAGCCGTCTCACAAATAAGGAAACTAATAGAGCCAATACTTTATCAGAAACTTTTATTAAACTTGGTGGCAGATTAGAAGTTATAGATGAGAATACTTGGCTAATTTATCCATCACAGATGCATGGTGGCAAAATTAATTCATATAATGATCATCGTGTAGCTCTGCTCGCAATATTTTTAGGTTTACAATCAAATGAAATGGTAGAGATAGATGATTGTAATTGCATTAATAAGTCTTACTCAACACAATTTCTAAAAAATTTGTTAAAATAAAAAAGGGAGTATTTTATGCTCCCTTTTTATTTTGAAATGCTTTATTTCAGATTGCTTATTCTGGATGAATAGCCTCTACAGGACAAACTTCTGCACAAGAACCGCAATCAGTGCAAAGTTCTGGATCAATTTTATAAATTTCTCCTGGAGAAATAGCCTCTGCAGGACATTCATCTATGCATGAACCACATGCTGTACAATCATCAGTAATTACGTATGCCATAATCGATTTTTTTTTTGTTTTTGCAAAGTTAATAATATTTTTCTTTAATAAAAAATAATATCGAAAATGAGAAATGTGCCAAAAAACACTTATAACCAAAGATATACATTATCATCAATTATGTAAAGAATAAGTTATTGATATTAATCAATTAATAATTTGTATTTTTAATAAGGTATTATAAATATTTAAAAAAGTGTGAAATTAAGT
Source organism: Bacteroidales bacterium (assembly GCA_033809015.1). GTDB lineage: Bacteria > Bacteroidota > Bacteroidia > Bacteroidales > DTU049 > DTU049. The sequence goes on along the minus strand of JAPXMM010000038.1, from coordinate 11,213 downwards.
AATAAACATAAAATAATATTCATTTTTTAGTAATAATAAATACTTGTTTTAACTTTTCTTTTTGTGGCTTCGATACAAGCTTCGCTCTACTCAGCCACCATCAAAGAAAGAATTTAACAGGAAATATTTTAAAAAAAATTAAATTACACTCCTATAAATCTAGATTCGCTTATGTATTCACAATAATAATTTGTTATTACTTAAACACCTATTTAGATATTATAATTTACTTTCTTAAATCTCCTTACCACCTTATTTCACTTTTGCAATGCGTTTAATCTTTGAATAGCTTTGTCAAAATTAGTTTTGTATTTTAAGCTAGTCTTGTAATCTGATATAGCTTTTTCATTTTCACCGAGTTGCTCATAGGCTAAACCTCTATTATAATATGCTTCTGCATAGCTAGAGTCTATTTCAATAGATTGGTTAAAATTATAGATTGATTTATTAAAATCTTTTTTATAAACTAAATATATGTATCCAAGATTATAATAAGCAAATTTATTAATAGGATTTATAGTAAGAATTTTTTTATAATATTCTATTGCCTGGTCTATGCGATTCGTATTTTGCAAATGATATGCATATATATAGAGAGCTTCTTCAGAATTAGGTTGTATTCTCAGAGCTGCTTTGAAATATTCATCTGCTAATTGCAAATCTTTATTACTTAATAGCTGCCCTAGCTTCAAAAAAGCCTCATAATAATTAGGATCCGCCTGTGTGGCACGCTGCATTGCTGCTATAGCCTTATTAGTATCGCCCTGTTCTAGTAGTCCATATCCTTTCATAAAATATGCTTTTGCATTATTGGGATCTAGGTCTGTGATTTTATTTAAATATACATAACTTTTTTCGTAATCACCTATTAAAAAGTAAAGTTCTGCTAGTTTAGATAATGCCTCGATATTTTCATCATCTAATTCTATTGCTCTCAATAGTGCATCTCTACAATTGTTTATTGAATTTCTAGCTAAATATAAATCGCTTAGTATCACATGATATCTAGAAACGTTTGAATTTATTAATAATGCTTTGCTAATAGAGGAGTAAGCACTATCTATTTGATTAGCTGACAAAAATATTAAAGCTCGTTCTGCCCATAATGAATCGTTTTTAGAATTTTTAGCTAATAATGAATCTATCTGTTGTATTTGTTTTTCCCAGCTTGTTAATTCCTTATCTTGTTGTTTTGATGGTTCTCTATAGCATGATAATATTAATACTAATGAACTAACAATGACTATGAACAATTTGTGTTTCATATTGTTTGATTAATTATAAAATTGACAATAAAAAATTTTTTATGTTATAATTATTACATTCATAACATAAAGCATTTACTAACATTACTCTATATAAAAAGAATTTTAATTAATGAATTCACACGTTTTGAGCTAATTTTTCTCTTATTTTACTTTCTATTTGATTAGCTAAATCTGTATTATCTAATAATAATTTTTTTACTTGTTCTCTACCTTGTCCTAATTTATTATTATCATATGAATACCAAGAACCACTTTTCTGGACAATTTCTAAATCGGCTCCTAGATCAATTATCTCACCAATTTTGCTAATGCCTTCACCAAAAATAATATCAAATTCTGCTTGTTTAAAAGGTGGAGCTACTTTATTTTTCACTACTTTAGCTCTCACTCTATTACCCAGATATTTTTCACCTTCTTTTATTTGATTTATTCGGCGAATATCCACTCTAACTGTCGAATAAAACTTTAAAGCATTGCCGCCAGTAGTAGTCTCTGGATTACCAAACATTACACCTATTTTTTCACGAAGTTGGTTAATGAAAATACAAAGACAATTTGTTTTACTAATGTTTGCTGTTAATTTTCTTAATGCTTGAGACATAAGTCTAGCTTGTAATCCCATCTGGGAGTCTCCCATTTCACCTTCTATTTCACTACGTGGTGTGAGGGCTGCTACGGAATCTATGACTATAACATCTACTGCACCACTACGTATGAGAGCATCAGCTATTTCTAGAGCTTGTTCTCCATGATCAGGTTGAGAAACCAACAAATTTTCAATATCTACACCTAGTTTATGAGCATAATTAATGTCAAAAGCATGCTCAGCATCTATGAATGCTGCTATGCCACCTGCTTTTTGTGCCTCTGCTATAGCATGAATAGCCAAAGTTGTTTTACCAGAACTCTCTGGTCCATATATCTCTACTATTCTACCGCGTGGATAACCACCTACTCCTAAAGCCAAATCTAATCCTATACTACCTGAAGATATAGTTTCTATTGGTTCTACTGGATTATCACCCAGCTTCATCACTGATCCTTTACCAAAGGTTTTATCTAATTTATCTATTGTTAGCTTAAGGGCTTTTAATTTATCATTTTCTTCTGTTGCCATATTTTTTATTTTATTTTTAATATATCTAATAATTGCTGTGTACTATTAGCTGTATCTACATTTTTTATCACTTCTTGGATGATACCATTTTCATCGATTACAAATGTAGTCCTCAATAAACCCTCAGTTTCTTTGCCGCATCTTATTTTTTTGTCCCATACACCATAAAGATTTATTATCTTTTTGTCTGGATCTGGCACTAATGTGAAGTTTAAATTATATTTTTCTCTAAAATTATTATGTGATTTCTCATTATCTGGGCTCACACCGATAACCTCAAAACCTAATTTAGTGAGGTATTCATAATTATCTCTGAAATTACATGCTTCTTTTGTGCAACCACTGGTATTATCTTTAGGGTAAAAATATAAGATTATTTTTTTGCCTTTGAGATCAGACAATTTCATCTCTCTACCACTAATATGAAGAAAGCTAAAATCTGGTGCTTTTTGACCTTTATCTAACATAATTTTTTTGTAAAATTAATAAAAATTTTTGATTTACTAAAATGTATTTTAAATGCTGTCGGCTCTTGATTTATACTAAATAAAGTTTATATTATAAAAATATTTTTATAATATTGTTAATAATTATTAAAATTCAGATAATTTGTTAATAGATTAAATAAATAATAGAAATTAAATTATTTAAATAATAAAAAAATATTAATTTTGAAACTAAGGGATTTTTAAAAAAATGTATAATAAAAATAATTTTATCAATAGAGAGCTGAGCTGGTTAGACTTTAATGAAAGAGTTTTACAAGAAGCTGAGAGCCCAGACAATCCATTAATCGAGCGTATTCGTTTTTTAGGAATTTATTCTAATAATTTAGATGAATTTTATCGTGTCAGATATGCTACTCTCACTAGGCTATTAAAGATAAAAGGTAAAAAAAAGGAATACTCTAAATATTTCGAACCACAAGAAATAGTAGAAAAAATAAATTTTCGTGTTAAAGGATTACAAGAAAAACAGGATAGCATTTTTAAAAATATTATCAGTGAACTTAGCAATCATAATATTTATCTATTAAAAGAAACTGATATAACTGAGCAGATACATAAAGAATTTATTATAAAATATTATAATGAAATATTGCGTCCTAATATTTATCCTATAATGATTTATTCTCTTAATACTTATGGTGTTTTCAAAGATAGCTCGGTATATTTAGCTATTCGTATGCAATATTTTTCTGAAACTAACAAAAATAAAAAGAAAGAAGATTTCGCATTAATAGAAATACCTGATGGTATAGAAAGAATAGTTGTTTTGCCAGAAATCGGTGGTAAAAAATTTATTATGTTTGTAGATGATATAGTTAGATATTTTTTACCTAGGATTTTTAAATTTTTTCATTTTGATACTTTCACAGCATATTCACTCAAAATCACTAGAGATGCTGAATTAAATATTGATAATGATATTTCTAAATCTCTAATGGAGCTGATTTCAGAAAAAATTGATGAACGCGAACGTGGTATACCAGTACGTATGGTAGTAGATGAAGATATACCAGATAGATTGTTATCATTGATTTTAAAAAAATTCAATATTGATCCTAAAGCAACCATCGTCAAAGGACAAAGATATCATAATATTAGAGATTTGATGGATTTTCCAGATTTAGGACTAGATGATTTAGTTTTTAAGCCAATAGAACCCATTGCACATAAGGTTTTTATAAATTCCAAAAGCTTGATAGAAACTATTAAAAAGAAAGATCAATTGATTTGCTTGCCATATCTATCATTTTATAATTTGCTAGACATATTACGCGAGGCATCTATAGACCCTAAAGTAAAAAGTATTAAAATTACAATTTATAGAACTGGGAGAAATTCTAGTGTGATGAATGCTCTCATGAATGCTGCTCGTAATGGTAAAAAAGTAACCGTTTTTCTAGAACTACAAGCCCGATTTGATGAAGAAAATAATATTTATTGGTCTAATCTTTTGCAAAAAGAAGGTATCAAGGTCATTCATAGCGATCCTGGTATAAAAGTTCATTGTAAGTTGCTATTAATCAAAAGATTAGAAAATAATAAACTGATTTACTATGCTGGATTAAATACTGGGAACTTTAATTTATATACTTCTAAAGTATACACTGATTTTATTATTTTTACAAAAAATGTTATGATTACTCAAGATGTAAACAATGTCTTTGAGTTATTAGAGTCCAATTTCAAAAAACCTGAATTTAGCAAACTTATAGTTTCACCTTTTTATATGCGAGATTTCATTCATAATCAGTTAGATAATTTGATACAAAGCTATTACAGTGGTTATCCATCCTCGGCTATTATCAAGCTTAATCATCTAGTAGATGAAGAAATAATAGAGCATATATATAAAGCTGCTAAAATTGGAGTCAAATTCGATTTTATAGTTAGAACTACTTGTTGTATGAAACCTATTTATCCTACAATTGAAATTCGTAGTATTGTTGGCAGATTCCTAGAGCATGCACGCATGTTATATTTTGATTTAAACAAAAATAAAGATGAGCTTTATCTATCTAGTGCAGACTGGATGCCACGTAATATGGATCATCGCATAGAAGTTACATTTCCTATTATGGATAAAAATATTAAAAATTTATTATTGGATGTTTTGCGATTGCAACTATCAGATAATCAAAAAGCTAGATATGTAAATAATCAATTGAATAATAAAATAATTACCAATGATTTGCCTCCTTTGAATTCTCAGATGGCTATTTATGAATATTTAAAACAATATTTTTCTAAATTATAAAATTATGGAAACATTTGCTGCTATAGACATAGGTTCTAATGCTGCTAGATTAAATATTAGCAGTGTTTATGTTGTAAATAATAAATTTATTTTACAAAAAATTTTACTTTTACGCTTACCACTTAGACTTGGTGAAACAGTTTATGAAAAAAATACTATTACTCGTGAAAAACAAGAAAAATTAATTAAAACTATCAATATTTTTAAAGATGTTCTAGATTTTTATGATATTAAAGAAGTGAGAGCATATGCTACTAGTGCTATGAGAGAAGCTAATAATAAAGATAAAGTTATTAATGCCGTTTACAAAAAAACAAAAGTCATCATCAAAGATATTTCTGGCATACAAGAAGCTAATATCATAGCTAACTTATTAAAAAATTATGGAGAGCTACATCATACCAAATTGCTGATAGATGTGGGCGGTGGTAGTACACAAATTTCTATTTTTTATCCAAATGGTGAAATGCTAAATGATTCATTTAAAGTGGGAACTGTCAGAATGCTAAAAAATAATATAGATCCATCAGAATGGGATAGGATGTTAGATTTTGCAATTAAAAATACAAAAAATGATAATTTATTTGTTATCGGTTCTGGTGGGAATATTAATTTTATTAAAAAAAGGTTTGGCTCATATGATAACCCTTTTTTAGACTTGTCTTTGCTAATAAATATTTATGATCAGTTGCAAGGGATTAGTGTAGAGGAGAGAATAATTAACTACTCTCTCAATCCAGATCGTGCAGATGTCATTGTCCCAGCTTTGATAATTTATATTAAATTGCTACAACTTTTACAAATTGATAAAATTGCTTGCTACCAAGTAGGCTTATCTGATGGAATTATTATGGAACAATTTTATGAAAAACATCTTATTACTTAACTGCTTGCTATCAAACAAATATGTGTTTTTTCTAATAATATTAAGTTTTATTAATTTTGGCTTTCGTACACCAATTATTTAATTGTCTTGTTTCACATTGAGTTTTTCACTTATACTAATGTGCATTTCACCAGCGAAGATTATTCTTTATTTTTTTCTTTTCATAGTTTGAAAAAAATCATCTATTGCAGTCTCATCTTTAATAAACTAAGGGTACACTTATTTATTATTTAAATAATGAAATATTTACAGTTTAATTAATAAAAAACACATATAATTAAATTATATGTGGCTCTATTCTAACAAAATGTTGTTTGAAATTTTTTAAGTTATAAATAAATTATCAATTATTCACTAAATGCTTATTTATAAAGGAATAAATAAAAAAATAAATTATAATTAAAAAATATAATGTATTTTTAATTATAATATTTTTATATTACAAAACTATTTATGCAGTAGTTAAATTTTTTCTTTTATTTAACTCTTTAGTAATTTTATGTTTTAAATTAGCTCCTTTATTTTTATGTATAATACCTCTTTTTACATTTTTATCTACAATTGAATAAAATGAAGGTAGCATTTTTGTAGCTTCATCAGGATCTGTCGTTGCTAAAATTTTCTTAATCATAGTCCGCATAGTTTTTTTATAATATCTATTATAAAGTCTTTTCTTTTCATTAGATCTAATGCGTTTTTTCGCTGATTTATGATGTGCCATAGTTAAAAAATTTTTTTAAATTAGTGACCCATGGGGGATTCGAACCCCCGATTTCCAGGATGAAAACCTGGCGTCCTAGGCCGTCTAGACGAATGGGCCAAAATAATTTTTGCAAAATTAGTAATATTTTTCCAATTCAAAAAATATTTTTATAACATTTAAAATTATTGTTATAAATTTACAAATTATTACAATTGATTATAACTTTTCAATTAGTATATATTACTAAAATGACTGACGAAATAATATAAATATCGATAATTATTTAAAAATATTGGTTATTTATCATTTGCATTATGTCTTTGTGAATATCATTTATATTTTTTATTTCATTATAATTTAATGATTTAATATCATCTTGAATATTTTTTATTATCCAATTATACATTTTATCTACATTTTTTATGAAGGTCATTGATTGCTCATGGATGTCGTCTTCAAAATTTTGTTTTCTAATTTTGAGATTATTTTCAATAAAGTGAAATGGCATTGATAAGATAATTTGGAGATCTGGTTTGGGAATTTTAAAATACTCATATTCTGTTTTTAAAATCCAATCAGAAAAACTGTCCCAATTTTCATAAGGTAGTTTAGCACCTTGATAAGCAATGTTAGACAAAACATATCTATCGCATATTATCCAATTTCCAGAAGTCAAATTTGTATTTATTTCATCTGCTGCATTATATCTATCACCAGCAAATAAAAGAGCTACAAGCTCTGGGTGTACTTTGTCTATATTACCATAATAGCCATCCAAAAATTTCTTTATCATAGTTCCCCAAAGTGGAGATTCTTTATCGCTACGTCTAGGAAAATGGATGGTTTGAGCATTTATATTTTTATGATTTAATGCACTTGTCAATAAGTCTATCTGCGTAGATTTACCGCATCCATCCAACCCTTCTATCACTATAAATTTACCTTTTCTCATTTTGCAAGATTATTTTCTAATTTTGTAAAATTAAAAAATAAAAATGGATAAGATTAGATTTAATTTTAGAAACCAATTAGTAGAAATCAAATTACCAGCTATAATGGGAATAATAAACTATACGCTAGATTCTTATTACGCTAGCAGTAGAGTGAAATCAGTCAATCAAGCTATTAGCAAAGTAGAATCCATGATTCAAGATGGAGCTATGATCATAGACATAGGAGCAGAATCTACACGTCCACAATCTACTCCATTAAATGCTGAAGAAGAAATAGAAAGACTTTCTAACATTTTACCTCATATTCGAAAAAATTTTCCTAATATTATAATCTCTATTGATACATATCATGCTAAAACAGCTAAATATGCTATAGACGAAGGTGCAGACATAATAAATGACATTTCTAGTGGTCTAATGGACCCAGAAATGATAACAACTGTAGCTACTGCACATATACCTTACATTGCTATGCATATGCAGGGTACTCCATCTACTATGCAGATAAGTCCACATTATAATAATGTTATCGAAGAAATAAATTATTTTTTTTCGAAACGGTTAGATGTTTTATCTGATGCTGGCATTCACGATATAATAATAGATCCTGGGTTTGGTTTTGGCAAAACTATAGAACATAATTATAAAATTTTAAATCATTTAAAAGAGTTTTCCATTCATAATAGACCTATTTTAGTGGGTTTATCTAGGAAAAGTATGATATATAAAGCACTAGATATATCTCCTGATGATGCTCTATGTTCTACGTCTGCTCTAAATCTACAGGCTTTGATAAATAATGCTGATATTTTGAGAGTACACGATGTCAAAGAAGCTAATTATATTATTCAACTATATAACTTATTAATAGCAAATAAATAGGGCATTTAAAAATTAAATAAATATTAAAAAAAGATATAAAATTTTTGTAATTTTGTAAAAAAATGAATCAAGGAATAATAACAGTTTTACTAGTTCTTGTGCCTTCTTTGATAGTTTTTATAACAGCATTATTTGTATTAAAATCTATGAATGAAAGACATTTAAAAGAAATACGTTCCCTTAGAGATGAAGACGTAAGAAAAAATTTTTTACCTTTAAAAATACAAGCATACGAGAGATTAGCATTGTTTTTAGAGAGAATAGCTCCAGAGCAGTTATTGACCAAAATGTCTAAAGAAAATTTTGATAATGTCTCTACCTTGCATAAATATATGCTAGATTTATTGAGACAAGAATATGAATATAATCTGAGTCAACAAATTTATGTTAGTAGAAAAGCATGGCTATCTGTGATAGCTGCTAAAGAAGAAATGATACAAATCATCAATCAAGCATATAATGAGGCTCATGATACATATTCAGAATTTGCTATTAAAATTTTCGAATTATATCTGCAAAAAGACTACCCTGCAATTAAAAAATCCTTAGATTTATTGAGAAATGAATTGAATAGAGAGGTTTATTATATAGAAAATGAATAAAATCACTGTTTTTTATAGATAAAATTGTTAATAATGAAAAAAATATATAATTTTGTTAATAATAGGCTCCGTAGCTCAATTGAATAGAGCATCTGACTTCGGATCAGAGGGTTGCGGGTTTGAGTCCCTCCGGAGTCACTAACAAAAAATAAAAAAATTATGGAATTAGAAATTGGTTTAACTCACGAAGAAGAAAAAATTATTAGTCAAGAAGATTCAGCAGTACAGTATGGTTCTGTATTAGTTGATGTTTTTTCTACCCCAGCATTAGTTGCATTTATGGAAAAAACTTGTATGGATTGTGCAGATTCACGATTAGAACCAGATTATTGTACCGTTGGTATAGAGATTAATGTGAAACATCTGAAGGCTACTAGAATAGGTGATACAGTGAGAAGTATTGCTAAACTTATAAAAATAGAAGGTAATGTCTTAACTTTCGAAGTAAAAGCTTATGATTCTATAGATATAATAGCCGATGGCATTTATAAAAGATTTATTATTCATAAGCCCACTTTTCTATTAAAATTAGCTCAACAATATGAAAATAGATGAGATTTAAATATTTTATCTTAATACTTTTAATTTACTCAACTGTTTTTTCTCAAAATGAAATTGTAATTAGAAAATATCTTTTTAATGATGGAGTATATTTAAAACCCCAATCATTATATTATAATAATCCTGACTACACCGATTATAGGGTAATATTAGATAACTCAGGCTCATTATATTCTGTAGAGATACCTTGTAATGATAGTATTCATAAGTATTATTGTCGATTAGATACTTTATTTGCTGTTGTTTTAGATAATTCTGTATACATTAAACAAGCATATGAAAATAATTTTTATCATGCTACGATTATAGGATCACTAATACATTTTTATGATATTGAAATAACATATTATAATTCATATGATGACTATTACTATTATAATTACTGGGCAACATACCCAATAGTAGAACGTAGAAAAGTAAACGTTGAATATGTAATAGAGCTGCAAACCGGAAAAAGATTTTATTTCAATTATGATAATTTTTTAAAATTTTTTAAAGAACGAGATGAATTGCTATATAATGAACTTTTACAAGCTAAAAAGAAGAATAAAATAATATACAATTTTCTTTTACGTTATAACTCTAGACACCCATTACCAGTGCCATATGAGGAATATTGATACTTTATTTTTTGACTACCTTTAATATATGTAAATCATAAATTAACACAGCTCTAGTAGGGATGCTCTCTGCATCACCTAACCAGCCAAAAGCCAAAAATGATGGAATTATAGCAAAAGCTTGAGTACCTTCTGAGAGATAATATAATACTTCTTCTAATCCACTTTCTATTTCAGACTTTCCTAATTCTACCTCTTTAGGTCCAGATTTCTCAGAATCATAACATATCTGATCATTGATAAGCATAGTTTTGAAAGCAAATCTGACAATGTTTCCCTTTTCTGGCAAAGGACCATCTCCATTTTTATAAATCATATAATAAACACCTCTAGGTGTAGTATCCATTATCCAACCCTTTCTTTGAATATATGTGGCTATATCTCTTTGCTCTTGCTTGAGATAAAGTTTATTAGCTTCTAATAAATGCTCGTCGTATATTTCAGAATCCATATTTACTTTTGAAGTATTATGTTCATTATCCCTTTTGCATTCACAACCTGTTAAAGATAAAAAAATCATAAGGGATAAAATGAAAATATTAACAAATTTCATATTAGATAGATTTTTTCAAAATTAAAATAATTTTTTTGAAAGGATGTTTAAAAAATATAAATAGAAAAATATTTAAATGTTATGAATTAAATATGTTGATGACATCAAATCACTATACCGCTCCCATGCCCGCCTATCCGACGCCGCCAAATTCAGTATCCTTCCCGTGTCTTCTATTATCTTCTCCGCCAGATACTTTCCCTTCACTACAAACCACATTATATAGTTTGTTAAATACTTTGTCGCCACTCCACGAAACTTATAATATATCCACCCTACAAAATCTGCAATCTTAACATGAACGT
>JAPXMM010000037.1:0-19043 GCA_033809015.1 Bacteroidales bacterium | reverse complement strand
GGTTTTTGAGTCGAAACCGCAATAACGGCAAATTTCGCGATCGTCATGACGAGATATTGTTTATCGATGCCCGAAATCTGGGGCATATGATAAACCGCCGTACCCGTGAACTTTCTCGCGAGGATATTCAGGAAATTGCAAACACATACCACAATTGGAGGAATCCCGATGGCAATTATGAAGATGTTCCCGGTTTTTGCGCTTCCGTGTCAATTGAGAAAATAAGAGAACTCGATTATGTGCTTACGCCCGGCAGGTATGTCGGGTTGCCCGACAACGACGACGATTTCGATTTCAACGAACGTTTCACCGCCCTGAAAGCCGAACTGGAAGATCAACTGAAAGAAGAAGCACGGTTGAACGATATCATTCTTGAAAATTTATCGAAAATCAAACTAACCGAATGAAGAAAGGGTACATGTACATCTTGGAATGTAGCGACGGGAGCTACTATACGGGAAGCACAACGAATTTGGAACTGCGATTGCAGCAACATCAAAGCGGTGAAGGGGCAAATCACTCGAAGACACCGTTAATGAGGCACTCGAAGACACAGTTTCATTCAATCTTTTAAAAAATCAAACCAATGAGTGAGTGGAAGAAAACAAAATTGGAAGAAGTACTAAGTTTTGGTAATGGGAATGTTAAACCTAAAATTGAAGGTACAATTCCAATTTATGGTGGTAATGGTATTTTAGGATTTGGCAACGAATTTAACTATAATGGTGAAACTATAATTATTGGAAGAGTAGGCGCATATTGTGGCTCAGTTTATTTTGAAAATAAGCCTATTTGGATTTCTGATAATGCTCTATCTGCAAAACCAAAAGGTGAAAATAATGCGAAATTTTTTTATTATTTTCTAAAGCATATTAATTTAAACCAATGGGCAGGTGGTTCGAGTCACCCACTGGTTACTCAATCTCTATTAAATTCTCTTGAATTTTCAATTTGTATTAATACTAAGACCCAAACCGCCATAGCCTCAATTCTTTCCAGCCTCGATGATAAAATAGATCTTCTTCACCGCCAAAACGCCACGCTCGAAAAAATGGCCGAAACACTTTTCAGGCAGTGGTTTATTGAGGAAGCAAAAGAGGAGTGGAAAGAAGGCAGAGTATCAGATTATGCTTTGCATTTAAAAGATTCCATTCAACCTCAAAAAAATCCATCAACTTTTTATTTTCATTATAGCATTTCTTCTTTTGACAATGGAAGGATTCCGATTACGGAACTTGGTGAAGAAGTTAAAAGCAACAAATACAAGGTGCCAAAGAATTGTATTCTATTCTCAAAATTAAATCCTCATAAAGAAAAGAGGGTATGGTTACTTCAAGACGAAGTAGAAGAAAATTCTATATGTTCAACTGAATTTCAGGTTGTTTTTCCAAAAAATAAACAGCACTTGTATTTCTTATATGGTTGGTTAACTTTCAATGAAAACTACAATGAAATAGCTTCTGGTGTTGGAGGAACAAGTAGTAGCCACCAGAGGATAGACCCAAAAGCAATTTATGAATTTCAATGTCCACTTATTTCTGATAGTGTAATTGAAAATTTCAATGTTAAGATAAAACCAATTTTTATGAAGCAGGTAATTAACCAAAACCAAATCCGCACTTTGACTGCTTTGAGAGATACGCTGTTACCTAAGTTAATGAGTGGGGAGATAAGGGTAAAATAATAAAAATATAAAAAATATACAACTATGAGTTTTTACGAAACACAAAAGAAAAGTCAAGTTGAGTGGTGGAAAAAATACACCTCTCAACCCAATTGGGAAAGTCAAAAAGAAAAGTGGGGCAAACAGAATAAAGTAAGCTATTCTCATATCACCAATGCTGAATTGCCAAAATTATTATGGAAAGGAATTGAGGATGAGTTACCAAAATACATCCATAATCGCATAAAGGCGCATTCCGGTGTTAGGAACTTGCTTAGCTCTTGGGTTGCAGCTGCTAATTTGTATTTTCCTACCCGTTCTAATCAATGTTTTAAAGATTTACTTCTTGGTTTTTTGCAGTCAAAAGTTTCAACTGATATTGTTGATGTAGAAAACGTAGAGCTTGAATTCTCATTAGAAGGTGATTTGAGCCCTGAAAAATTACTAGGTGAGATGGATGGCAGTAGAGGAGCAGGTCAAACTTCTCCGGACGTTGCATTTATTGTAAAAACAAAACAAGGTACAGGTTTGATACTAACTGAGTGTAAATATACCGAGCATAGTTTTTACAGATGTTCAGCTCGCAGAAGAACTGATCGAGGCGATAAACCTGGGAATCCGCATCCTGATATATGTTTAGAATCGGCGGATTTATGCAATTATGAAGCAATACCATGTCATCAAAAAGTTTGGGGTCGAAAATATTTAGATAATTTCAAGTTGTCCACCCACGGTAAATCTGTTCTAACAAGATGCCCTGCTGCTACGGCTGGTTACCAATTATTACGTCAACAAGCACTTGCAAATGGAATCAAAGAAAGTGGCAAATATGATTTGGTTGTATCTGCTGTGTCATTTGATGCAAGAAACAGTACATTAACCGGCTGTTTAAAGAGTACCGGAATTCCCGATTTTCAAACAGGATTTAGTGATATTTATCAACATGGTGCAGAGTTTATCACGTGGCATCATCAGGATTGGGTAGAATATGTACGCACACATTCTACGGACAAAGAAGTAAAAGATTGGTTGAAATATTTAGAAAACCGATATGGATATTAATCAAACGAAAATAAAATAAAATAAAATAAATTAAACACTCACTTACCCTCTTTTGTGCAATACGTTGTTGCCGAAGTTGATGAGTGGGGAGGTAACGTTTTATAAAATATGAATATACTAGCATCTATACGTCTTTCAGAAGAAAGAATAAAGGAATCCATTCCTTCACAAGTTTTCTATAATCATTTTTTTGCACTTTGGTATCAGATTGATAATTGTCCTGATAAGTTCAAATTAAAACAAATCAATTATTACAATAACCTCAAATTAAGCAATCAGACTTTTGATTTAGATACTTGTAAAAAGCTTTTGTGGAATTCTTGGAGTACTGAATATGCATTTAACCTGGCTTCAGAAGTTGGAAATCAGGATTATTACAAATACGCTTTTCATTGGAATTTTCCGCAAGCATATTATTCCATATATTTAGCGATGACCGCTTTCCATGAAACCCAAGGAGTGGCTAATGACCAACATGAAAAGTCGATTAAGCTTTTTGGTAATTCTGTTAAGGATGCCCACTACCCTAAATGTATTAGTTTTTATGCTAAAGGCTTACACAAAGAATTTGAATATATTGGTCTTGATGAATTTAACGGTTTTCCTGATGGTTTTACCGCATTATCGAAAATCCATTCATTGGATGAAGCTCAAACTCAAATTGCATCTTTCCTAAAGTCAACAAGAAAGCTCAATGCTGAAAACAAAAGAGATAGGGCTAAAAAAAGTAACGATAAACGTTTTCATAATCAAAAGGGGGAATTTAGAAGTACTTTTGGAAAAAAACATTGGGACATGATTTACCAAACCATTCCCGAAACCACAATTCTAAACATGATTTACCGCTTAAGAATTAAAGCAAACTATCAAGACATTGAGACTTTTGTAAATGCAGACATTGACTTTCAGTCTTTTCATGAATCATTAGGTAATATTATCTATTATCTAAACTTTGTTCACGAAGCATATATCCATAAAGTAATAGGTAATAACGAATATGAAAAGATTATAAGCACTTTCAAAGGACACCTGAACGATAATAAAGCAAAGCATAGGTATGAAATTATAAAAGCAATATGACCCGTTTAACCGAAAATATCATAGAATCCTTCGCCATCGAGTTGTTCGACAAACTCGGTTACGAATACATCTATGCTCCCGATATTGCCCCCGATGGTGACACTTCGGCAGGCTCAGTGTCAGACAAAAGGGAAACCTACGAGCAGGTTTTGTTGGTTGATCGTTTGCAAAAAGCGGTAAAACGTATCAATTACTCCATGCCTGCCGATGCACAAGCCGAAGCCATTAAGGAAATTCAACGCATTGCCTCGCCCGAACTATTGGCAAACAATGAAGCTTTTCACCGACTTTTAACCGAAGGTATTCCCGTTTCAAAACAAGTGGATGGCAACGAACGGGGCGACCGTGTTTGGTTGATCGATTTTAAAAATCCGTACAACAACGATTTTGTAGTTGCCAATCAGTTTACTGTGATTGAGAACAATCAAAACAAACGCCCCGATGTAATTTTGTTTGTCAATGGTATTCCATTGGTGGTTATTGAATTAAAAAATGCTGCCGATGAAAATGCTACTATTCATTTGGCTTTTAAACAAATTGAAACTTATAAAGCCATAATTCCTACGCTATTTGCCTACAATGGTTTTGTAATAATTTCGGATGGATTGGAAGCCAAAGCCGGTACTATTTCGTCAGAATTCAGCCGTTTTATGGCTTGGAAATCATCCGACGGGAAAGTTGAAGCCACGCATTTGGTAGGTCAGTTGGAAACCCTTATTGAGGGAATGCTCAATAAGAAGACGTTTATTGATTTGATACGTCATTTCATTGTTTTTGAAAAAACTAAAAAAGAAGATCCCGAAACGGGAATTATTACCATAAATACCGTTAAAAAGATGGCTGCCTACCATCAATACTATGCGGTGAATCGGGCTGTTGAATCGACGTTAAGGGCAGCTGGATATACGCTGTCTTCGAGAACCTCTCTTTCGCTGCCTTCGAGAGCCTCAGGCAGCGAAAGAGAGGTTCTCGATACTTCGGTGTCTGAGGTTCTCGAAGACACCGTTTCTCTCGAAGGCACCTATGTTAGTGAATCTCCTGAAAGTTATGGCGTACCAGGAGTGAAAAAGCAACCCATTGGCGACCGAAAAGGTGGTGTAGTTTGGCACACACAAGGAAGCGGTAAATCGCTTTCAATGGTTTTCTATACTGGTAAAATTGTGTTAGCAATGGATAATCCGACCGTTGTGGTGATTACCGATCGTAACGATTTGGACGACCAGCTTTTTGATACTTTTGCTGCTTCTAAACAACTGTTGCGACAAGAGCCGGTACAGGCCGAAGATAGAAATCATCTTAAAGAGCTATTAAAAGTAGGTTCAGGTGGTGTGGTTTTTACAACTATTCAGAAGTTTCAACCCGACGAAGGTAATGTCTACGAATTGCTTTCTGATCGCGAAAACATTGTAGTCATTGCCGATGAAGCGCACAGGAGCCAATACGGATTTAAAGCCAAAACCATTGATGATAAAAACGAGAAGGGGGAGGTAATCGGTAAAAAAACTGTGTATGGTTTTGCCAAATATTTGCGTGATGCCTTGCCCAATGCAACGTATTTGGGATTTACAGGTACACCAATTGAAAATACTGATGTAAACACGCCGGCTGTTTTTGGTAATTATGTGGATATTTACGATATAGCTCAAGCTGTGGAAGATGGGGCAACGGTTCGTATTTATTACGAGAGCCGATTGGCCAAAGTAAATTTGAGCGAAGAGGGCAAAGCCTTGGTAGATGAATTGGACAAAGAACTCGATCAAGAGGATTTGACCGATGAACAAAAAAATAAAGCCAAATGGACTCGGTTGGAAGCGTTGGTGGGCAGTGAAAACAGAATGAATCAGATAGCCAAAGATATTATTGAACATTTTGAGCAACGACAAACTGTTTTTGAAGGCAAAGGGATGATTGTTACCATGAGCCGCCGTATTGCCGCTGATTTGTATGAAGCTATTATAAAACTCAGACCCGAATGGCATTCAAACGAACTAAACAAAGGGGTGATCAAAGTGGTAATAACATCTGCATCCTCCGATGGTCCGAAAATTTCAGTCCACCATACAACCAAAGAACAACGCCGTATGTTGGCTGACCGGATGAAAAATCCGGATGACGAGCTTAAACTCGTTATTGTTTGCGATATGTGGCTCACGGGTTTTGATGTTCCGTGTCTGCACACGCTATATATCGACAAACCCATGAAAGGGCACAACCTGATGCAAGCTATTGCGAGGGTCAATCGTGTTTACAAAGACAAACCGGGAGGTTTAATTGTAGATTACCTGGGCATTACATCCGATTTGAAAAAAGCCCTTTCGTTTTATGCAGATTCCGGAGGTAAGGGAGATCCAACTATTTTACAGGAACAGGCCGTTGAATTGATGTTAGAAAAGTTGGAAGTGGTTTCCAATATGTATTATGGGTTTAATTACGAAGAGTATTTCGAAGCCGATACTTCCAAAAAACTGTCAATTATTTTGGCAGCCGAAGAACATATTTTGGGCTTGGAGGATGGAAGAAAAAGATACATTAACGAAGTAACTGCTTTGTCAAAAGCTTTTGCCATAGCTGTACCTCACGAGCAGGCGATGGATGTCAAAGACGAGATTGCATTTTTTCAGGTGGTAAAAGCGCGTTTGGTGAAATTTGAAAGTTCAGACACGGGCAAAACGGATGAAGAAATAGAAACGACGATCCGCCAAGTAATCGATAAGGCTTTGGTGACTGAACCGGTTATCGATGTTTTTGATGCCGCCGGATTGAAAAAACCTGATATTTCCATTCTTTCAGAAGAGTTTTTGATGGATTTGAAGGCAATGGAACATAAAAATGTTGCGATTGAAGTATTGAAGAAACTTTTGAACGATGAGATTAAATCGAGAGCCAAAAAGAATCTGGTAAAAAGTAAGACCTTAAGGGAAATGTTGGAAAACACCATTAAGAAATACCACAATAAAATACTTACCGCAGTAGAAGTTATTGAGGAACTGATCAGCTTGAGTAAGGAGATTGTGGAAATGGATAATGAAGCTAAAGCAATGGAACTATCCGATTTTGAATATGCTTTTTATACGGCTGTGGCCAGTAACGACAGTGCAAGGGAACTCATGCAAAAAGACAAATTACGTGAATTGGCTGTTGCCTTAACAGAAACCATAAGACAGAACGCCACAATCGACTGGACAATTAAAGAAAACGCTAAAGCTAAATTGAAGGTGTCAGTAAAAAGACTGTTAAGAAAATACGGTTATCCTCCCGATATGCAAATGCTCGCGACAGAAACGGTGTTGAAACAAGCCGAAATGATTGCCAATGAATTAACAATGCAGAACTGACCCCAAAAAGCATTTGCAAACAAATTTAAAATCTATACAACTTAAATATAAAACCAAAACATGTAAAAGAGACTACCAAGTTAGACCGAGTGAAAAATTTCAAATTTTTTCTTTTAATTTTGCAATATGTTTGGATTTTAACTAAATTTTATTAAGAAATTTTTATCTGCTAACTCTCACTGGTGCAAAAGTCAAAGTAATATTATATATTTCAGGCAAGAACTTTATAAAATATTAAATCAGCTAGATATAAAAACACAAACCGGTATAGTTAATAAAATTATTGATTTACTAAAATATAATAATTGATATGCTAACAGCTGATGATTTTAAAAATGATGTTAAAAATATAGCTAAACAGCTTAATGTAAATCCCAAGGAAATACAGCTTCGTAATATGAAACACAAATGGGCTAGTTGCACTAGTAAAGGCAGACTAACTTTTGATAAATCTATTTTAAATGAGTCTAAAGAAGTTCATTACAAAATAATAATTCATGAATTACTTCACCCACGTTATCCTAATCATGGAAAATCTTTTAAACTATTATTAGACGCCTATTTAGAACAGCTCTTAAAATAATTATTCGAAATAGGAGAAATCGAAAGTAGCTTAAAAAGTTAAATGTAATTATGAGTTTTTTGAAATAGTTTAAGTAAATTAGACGTTTGATAAATACTTTTTCTTTGATGGTGGCTGAGTAGAGCAAGGCTCGCAGCGAAACCACGCAAAGGAAAGTCTCTGCTAGGGAAATGATTTGATTTATGAATTTATTATTGTTATTTATAATCTGATAATAGAGATTTTGTAAAAAATATTTTTATATTTTTGCTAAATAATTGAAGAATTTTATTTTATAAAATAAAATTATGAATAACAATCAAAATAAACTAGACGCGCAAGCTCTAGAAACATGGTTCTGGGACGCTGCATGCAAGCTCCGTGGTCCTATTGATGCGCCTAAATATAAAGACTATATCCTACCCCTCATTTTTCTGAAACGATTATCAGACGTCTATGATGATGAGGTGAGCAAATTTGCTAAAAATACTAATAAAACTATAGAAGAAGCTGAAGAAATAATAGCTATAGACCAAGAAAAAATAGGAGTATGCTTAAAATGATAAAAGTAAAATATAAATTCCCTTATTTTACTTTCATGTTGCAAAGTAAAATAAAGTTATCAAAATATTTAAAAAAAATACTATGGATATAAAAGATTTTAATGCTGGAATAGTTAAAAATATATGTCCCGCCAAAGGCGGACACTGGGAAGTGGTGGAATGAAAGAAAAATATTTAACTTTGGAAGTAATTTTAAGAAATTATGAATGAGCAGCAGGACATAGATTTTAAATAGCAATGGAGAGATACTGTTTTAAAAATTATAAACGTTTTTTATGGGTAACATTAGAAAATTATCTTAGGAGTTTAAATTATGAAAGCAACTGAAGCTAATTTATTAGAATTTATTAAAAAGTCTAATCAATTTTCCATCCCTATTTATCAAAGGATTTATAGCTGGACAGAAAATGAATGCGAACGATTATGGGATGATATTATGAAGGTTGGGAGCAACAATATTCCCAGTCACTTCATCGGCTCTATTATGTACATAGAAAAAGGATTGTACCATGTTTCTAATTCAGAACCGTTACTTGTCATTGATGGGCAACAGCGTTTAACCACAGTAAGTTTGCTGCTTGAAGCATTAGCGCGTAAAATTGGTGATAATGAGATTATAGATGGATTTTCTAAAAGAAAAATTAAAGAATATTATCTTACTAATCCGCTTGAAAAAGGGGATAGAAAATATAAACTAATTCTTTCTCAGAATGATAGAGATACTTACATTTCTATTATTGAACAAAAGGAGTATCCAAAAGAATATTCTTTAAGAATCAAGAGTATATTTGAATATTTTAAGGACAAAATTTATGCTTTGTCGGAAGATGAAATTAAAAACCTATGCATTGGATTATTGAAATTATTTATAGTTGATATTTCGTTAGATCGTGATCATGATAATCCTCAGCTGATTTTTGAAAGCATGAATTCTACAGGTAAAGATCTTACTCAGGCAGATCTTATTAGAAATTTTATGCTTATGCGATTAGATGTAGATACACAAAAACGTCTATATGAAGATTACTGGCATCCAATGGAAGTTGAATTTGGACAGCAAGCATACACTACCAATTTTGATAGTTTTATGCGTCATTATTTAACAATGAAAACAGGAACTATTCCCAAAATTGATGAAGTTTATGAAGAGTTTAAAAAATATTTTTATAGTCAAAAAATAGATAATGAAAAAGAGTTAATAGAGCTTAAAAAGTATGCAGTGTATTTTTGTGCAATGGCTTTAGACAAAGAAGAGGAAAAAGAACTTAAAGAATCTTTTTCAGACTTACGAGATTTAAAGGTAGATGTGTCTTATCCTTTTTTACTTGAACTATATAATGATTATAAAGAAAACATCCTTTCAAAGGAGAATTTTATTGAGATAATTAGATTGATAGAATCCTATGTCTTCAGGAGAGCAATATGCGGCATACCTACCAATTCGTTGAATAAAACTTTTGCAAGTTTCAGTAAATCTATCAAAAAAGAAAAATATCTCGAAAGTGTAAAAGCACATTTTAATTTAATGACATCATATAGAAGATTTCCAAACGATGAAGAGTTTGTAACAGAATTAAAATATAGAGACTTATACAATTTTCGCAGTAGAAGTTATTGGCTAAGACGTTTGGAAAATTATGATCGTAAAGAGAGAGTAAATGTGAATGAGTATACAATCGAACATATTTTGCCTCAAAATACTAATTTGAACCAGGATTGGATACAAGCTCTTGGACAAGACTGGCAAAAAATTCAAGAAAAATATGTACATACTCTTGGAAATTTGACCCTTACAGGATACAACTCTGAATATAGTGATAAATTTTTCACTGATAAAAGAGATATGAAGGGCGGTTTTAAAGAAAGTCCTCTTAAATTGAATAGAGAATTGGCAAATTTGGATACATGGAACGAAGAAACAATATTAAAACGTTCAGAAAATTTGTCACTTGAAGCTCTAAAAGTGTGGAAATACCCCAGTCTCGACCAAAATATTGTTGAGGAATACAGGAAAAAAGAAGATCTACCAACTGAACATTCCATAGATTCGTATGAATATCTAAAAGAAGGGAGCAAAACGCACACTCTTTTTGAAAAACTCCGAAAGGAAATTCTTTCGTTGGATTCTGAGATTAACGAAGAGTATTTAAAATTATATATTGCATATAAATTAGAAACAAACATAGTCGATGTTATCCCTCAAAAAGATAAACTAAAGCTCTATTTAAATATTCGATTTAATGAACTTGACGATCCTAAAAAGAAATGTAGAGATGTTTCTCAAACGGGGCACTGGGGAAATGGCGATGTTGAATTATTTCTATCATCAGAAGAAGAAATAGCCTATGTAATTAACTTAGTGTGGCAAACAATTGAAAAACAATTTGGAAATGAGGAAAGCCTATGACAATATGTAATCCTTTAGTATCTGATGACTTGTATAGACATAAAAATTAACTCAAAAAAATAATTATGAAAATAGCCAATAACGAAATATCTGAAGGCTACAAAACGACTGAGTTAGAACCTCTGCCAGAAGAGTGGAAAGTAGTGAGGCTAAATAAATTATTTAAAGAAGTAAATTAAAAAGAAAAATCCGTTAAATTAAAACCTTATGAAATATATAAAACTGTATACTTTTTGCATACTGTATTAACTAAACTTTTAAAGAAAATAAAGCAGGGCAATAAAATATATGCTAAAGATATGGATAAAATTAAAGTAAATTTACAAAGAAAAAAATTAATAAAAAACATGGAAAAATAGAGATGATGTAGATAAGGATAGAAGGGAATGGAGTTGAATGAGAATAGTTTAAAATTGTTTAAACTATTATTCTTACTTTTTTTGTAAATCATAGCCTATCAGGCAAGTAGTTCGATTATGCTCACTACAGGTCATCCGGAAATCTGCGGTTCTGACTTTTTTAGTAGTGGTGGCTGAATTCGATACAACTCAGCCACCATCGATACAAACTTTGCTATTGCAAAGTCTTACTCAGCCACCATTGGTACTTTTTTGCTGGCTGAGTAAAGCATTTATGCTTGTATCGAAGCCAGCGAATATTATCTAAACGCTTATTTCAATTAATTTTTTATGCAAAATATAAAAAATATTAAGGTGGTTACAATTAACATATTAAAAATATTGACATTAATTTTTATCTTTGCTAAAAAAATGCTTAGAATTGGTGTCGTCGGTATTGGCCATTTAGGTAAAATACATCTCAATTGCATTAAAGAAATATCTGGTTTTGATCTTGTAGGGTTCTATGATCTAGACTGTGAAGTAGCAAAGGATGTAGAGAAAAAATACAAAATTAAATCATATAATAATTTCGAAGATTTACTAAATGATGTAGATGTGATAGACATAGTAACTCCTACAATTTCGCATTTCGAATATGCTAAAAAATCATTAGAAGCTAATAAACATGTTTTCATAGAAAAACCTATCGTTACTACCATAGAAGAGGCTAAAGCCCTAATGGAAATAAGTAAAAATGCTGGCGTACAAATACAAATAGGACACGTAGAGAGGTTTAATCCTGCATTTATAGCTGCACGGCCTTATATTAATGATCCTAAATTTATCGAGACTCATAGATTATCATTTTATAATCCACGAGGTACCGATGTGCCAGTAGTTTTAGATTTGATGATTCATGACCTAGATATACTACTGACCATTGTAGATTCACCAATTAAAAATATATATGCTAACGGAGTACCGGTAATAACTAATAATATTGATATTGCTAATGCTAGAATAGAATTCATGAATGGTAGCGTGGCTAATCTAACTGCTAGTAGAATATCAATGAAAAAAATGAGAAAAATGAGACTATTTCAGAAAGATAGCTACATCAGCCTTGATTTTTTAAATAAACAATCTGAAGTTATACAAATTGAGGATAATGTCATTAATAATAGTGATGATAATATCTTATCAATTCCAATTAAAGTAAATGATAATATTAATAAATATGCTGTAGTGAAAAAAATAATCTTACCAGAAGTGAATGCTATCAAAACAGAACTAGAAAAATTCCTGGAAAGTATCCTCACTAATACTAAACCAGAAGTATCTATTGAGGATGGCTACAAAGTATTAGATGTAGCTCATCAGATAATTATGAAAATTCAAAATAATTTGTTACAAATTATTTAATTTTTGTAATAAAAATTAATTTTTATAGTTAATATAATTAACAAAGAGATATGAGGAAATATTTATTCTTAATTTTTATCATTTTTACACTATTTAATATTACATCGTGTGAATGGTTAGATCCTGCTGAAGATATACCAGCATATTTGCAAATTGATGAAGTGGATTTGAATGTTAGACCGGGAGAAGGTTCTGCGTCTAATGCTATTAATACTGTATGGGTTTATGTAGATGGCACTGCTAACGGAGTGTATGAATTACCAGCCAAAATACCACTTTTATACGAAGGTAAACATGAATTAATTATTATGCCAGGCATTAAACTAAACGGTATCACTACTACCAGAGCTGTTTATCCTTTTTATGACAATTATGTAACTCAGGTAACTTTCGTGCCAGATAGTGCGGTAAAAGTAAAACCAGTTTTTAATTATATGGATGGTATTAATTTTCATTTTATTGAAGATTTCGAAGCAGCTGGTACTATATTTAGTAGTTCTCCAGCTAGTGATACTACCATCATGACTACAGATAATGAGGAAGATGTTTTCGAAGGTACATTTTCTGGCATTATTTCGCTAACTGATACTAAAGATTCTGCTTTTATATACACTGTCAATAGTTATTCTTTAGAACCTGGTTTTATGCATTTTTTAGAATTAAATTATAAAAGTACGGAACATCTGACGATTGGAGTGAATGTGTATACTAATACTGGTCCACTCACATATCCATATATTGTGCTAAAACCGACAAGTGAATGGAAAAAAATTTATATCAACCTTACACCATTAGCGACTAGATATGGTGCCACTAGCACTTTTATAATATATTTTAGTTCTGAAAAAACAAGCAATAATGTAGAAGGGAAAATTTTATTAGATAATATTAAATTAATTTCATCACAATAGCTTATGAATGAAAGGATAGAACCACCACTACACAAAGTACGTTATACCATTTATTATTTGGTATTAGATATTATCGCTACACTCGGTGGATGGTTGTTTTTATCTTTTTATAGAAAAAATCTAATATATCATGGTAGCTATGACTTTAGCTCTCTATCAGAAATGATTTTTAGTGATACTAATTTTTACTTAGGTGCAATAATAATTCCTTTAATTTTTATTTTTATTTTTGCTTTTTCAGACTCCTATAGAGAGGTATATCGCAAAAGTAGATTAAAAGAGCTATTCACCACTTTTCTACAATGTTTGATAGCTGTTACTATTGTATTTTTTGTTGTCGTCTTAGATGATTATCCATATTACCATTATAAATATCTCTATAATGTTTATTTTTCTTATCTAGGTATTAGCTTTTCGATAACGTATATTTTGCGATTATCTTTAATGTCATGGACTAAAAAAAAGATTAAAAAAGGGAAAATTGTTTTTAATACTTTAATAATTGGTAATAATTCTTTAGCCGAAAAAGTATATAAATCTATAAATAAAGATAGATATGATACAGGCCAGAATGTCATTGGTTACGTTAAAATAAATGGTGGTGAAGATATTCTAAAAGATCAATTGCCGTGTTTATGTAAATTAAATGAGATAGATAGGATCATAACAGAATATTATGTAGAGGACGCATATATTGTTTTAAAGCCAGAAGATTATGACAAAATATCTAATGTTTTATCTAATAGAAATATTTTTGATGTAAATCTATATATAGTTTCTGATGTGAAAGATATCATAGTTACTAGTAGTGTAAAAATACATCCATTCTCTAATATAGCATATATAAATGTACCGAAATATTTGTTATCTACATGGCAGAGTTTTTTGAAAAGAGCAATAGATATTTTTGTTTCCGTTGTAGCACTGATATTACTTTTACCATTATTAATATTTATAGCTTATAAAGTAAAAAAAAGTTCTCCTGGCCCGATAATTTACAAGCAAGAGAGAATAGGAAGATATGGTATACCATTTAACATTTATAAATTTCGTAGCATGTATGTAAATGCTGAAGAAAGAGGACCAGCATTGAGTTGCAAAGATGATAATAGAGTTACTCCTTGGGGTAGAGTGATGCGAAAATATAGATTTGATGAGCTACCACAATTTTTTAATGTGATTAAAGGTGATATGTCTCTAGTAGGACCCAGACCAGAGAGACAATATTATATTGATCAAATAGTGAAAATAGTACCTTATTATAAATTATTGTTTAAACTGAAACCAGGTATAACGTCTTGGGGACAAGTGAAATATGGTTATGCAGAAAATATCGAGCAAATGA
The DNA here is from genome assembly GCA_033809015.1 of Bacteroidales bacterium. Taxonomy (GTDB): domain Bacteria; phylum Bacteroidota; class Bacteroidia; order Bacteroidales; family DTU049; genus DTU049. The sequence goes on along the minus strand of JAPXMM010000037.1, from coordinate 4,352 downwards.
TAGAAAGATTATACTATGATCTACTTTATTTAGATAATATTTCTCTTTTTAGCGATTTAAAAATTCTGATTTTAACTGTTATTATTGTCTTTAAGGGAGAGGGTAAATAATGTAGGGAAGATTTTATGGCTACTCCAATACACAAACCAACCTAAAAATGCACCTAATATTGCTCCTCTTAGGATATCAATAGGATAATGTACTCCTAAATATGCTCTACTATATCCTACAGTAAAAGCATATAATCCGAAAAGTATTATTCCCATTGTCCATTTTTTCCACTTTTTATTAGCAAACGGTTTTAGTAATAACCATGCTAATACTGCAAAGCCAGTGCAATTCGTAGCATGTGATGATACGAAACTATATTTGCCACCACATTTATTTTTAATCAATATTACATTAGCAGCTATTTCTGGTTCATGACAGGGTCGCAATCTTTTCACACTTTTTTTTATCATTACAGATGACTGATCAGTGAATAATACTAAAATCAAGAATAATAAGATGTATGCCCATGATTTCTTTTTATAATGAATAATTAATAAAATTAATACTGCCACATAGAGAGGGATCCAAAAATATTGCTGAGATACGAGATATAAAAATATATCTAAAAAACCTGTTCTAGCATGATTGATTAATAATAATAATTGTGTATCCCAGCTTAATATTGTTTCTAACATGTTAATATTTTTTTTACAAAATTAATATAATTTTTATTTGTCTATTATTTATGTAATATGCAAGATTTATTTATGAATAATGAGTTTGTCAACCATTTTTATTATTCAATATTAGATAAAATAATTTTATGTTATTTATTTATAATTAGTAATTTTGACAATTGTTGAAATAAATTAAAATCAAATAAAAAGTATAATCTTTTCGTTTATATGTTTTTAAATCGAGTGAAATTTTATATTACAATAATTTTAGTATTATTAATGAATTACTGTTTTGCTCAAAGAGAACAAAATAAATTAATAGAATTTGCTGGGATCGTTGTCACAGCAGATAGTTTAAAACCTATACCATTTGTGCATATTTATATAAAAGAAACTAAAACAGGAACTATAAGTAATATAAATGGACTATTTAGTATTGTGGGTGAAAAGGGGCAGACTATTGTATTTAGCTTTGTTGGATATAAACCTGTACATTTTAAAATTCCTGATACATTGAGACATACTTTTTATAATTTAATCCAACCAATGATAACCGATACTATATATTTAGATAAAACAGTAATTTATCCCTGGCCATCCAAAGAAAAATTTAAAGAAGCTTTTATAAATACTGTGCCTCCTGATGACGATTTAGAAAGAGCTAGAAAAAATTTAGCATTTATGGAGTGGAAAGATAAAGAATTAAATTATGTAGCTAGAGATGGGCAATCGTCATATAATCAGATGATCAGACAGATGACCTACCAAAACTATTCTGCTGGACAATTAGTGAAACCAAATAATCTATTAAATCCTTTCGCCTGGGCAGAATTTATAAAAGCATGGCAAGAAGGACAATTTAAACGTAATCCATCTAAAGAAAAAGAAACTAAGGAATATTACTATAATGAACAACTACATTAAAATTTTAATTCTGTTTTTGCTTTTACCTATAAGCACTTGGGCACAGGAAAAAGTAATTTTATCGGGTAATGTAAAAAATGCTAATAACGACCCTATCCCTTTTGCTAACATAGGTGTAGTAAACTCAACTATTGGGACAGCTACAAATATAAATGGCTATTTTGAAATTTCATTTCCTTATAGAGATACAATAATAATAGGAATAAGTACGGTTGGCTATGAAAGATTTTATGATACTTTGATAAAACCTCAAAAAAGAATCAATAGAAATTATACTTTAACAACAATGAATACTTTGCTGCCACAAATAGAGGTTACTGAGCAAGTAGATTTAGCTAAAGGTATTCAAAGATTAGATCCTAAAAAAGTGCAATTATTACCTACTACAGGCGGACAAGTAGAGACTTTAATTAAATTAATGGGAATGGGAGTACAATCTAGTAACGAATTGAGTAGTCAATATTCAGTAAGAGGTGGCAACTATGATGAAAACTTAGTTTATGTCAATGATTTTGAAATATATAGGCCAATACTTACACGTAGCAGTGAGCAAGAAGGATTGAGTTTTTTGAATTCTGATCTTATAGGTTCTATTGATTTTTCGTCTGGAGGATTCGAAGCTAGATATGGAGATAAAATGTCATCAGTGCTAGATGCTACCTATAATAGACCTACAGAAAAAATTACTACGATTCAGGCTAGCTTATTATCAACGAATGTTTCAACTATTGGCACATTATTCAAAAATAAATTTACATATTTAGCTGGTTTCAGATATAAAACTAATAAATACATACTAAAATCGCTCCCTACCAGTGGTGATTATTTCCCTAAAATATTTGATTTTCAGACTTATCTAACCTATCAAATAAATAAACATTCAGAGATAGCAACACTAGGATATTGGAATTATAATCAATTCACTTTTTATCCAAAATCTCGCGAAACATCCTTTGGTACTATTAGCGAAACATATAAAATAAATATGTATTTCGAAGGAGCCGAAAAAAATTTATACAATATGTGGATAGGAGGTCTCAAATGGACTTATATCACAGATTCTAATACCATTTTCAAAACTATTTTTAATACTTATCATTCTAATGAACAAGAGATTTTTGACGTTTTAAGTCAATATTGGATGCATACTCTAGAAATCGATTATGAATCAGAAACTTTTGGCAGAGAAGGTGAACTAATGGGCATAGGCAGCTATCTGAATCATGGTAGGAATTATCTAGACCTTCAAGTAGCATATTTAGAAGAAAAAATTTCTCATAAAATAGGAAATCATAATATAGATTTTGGAATCAAAGGACAAGGTAATTGGTTTGATTTCAAAATGAGAGAATGGATATATATGGATTCTGCTGGCTACTCCCTACCTACAATTTACGATAGCATAGGATATACACAACCACAGCCATATAAACCTCTCGAATTGTATGAATTTATTAAAAATAAACAAACTACAACTAACTGGAATATTTCAGGTTATTTGCAAGATAGCTGGATAAAGAAATTTGAAGGTAAAGGATCAATGACCACTATATTAGGCATAAGAGGAGGATATTATAGCATAAATAATACCTTTATGTTTAGCCCTCGTTTTTCTATTAGCTATACTCCAGAATGGCAAAGGTTAATGGCTTTTAGATTCTCATTAGGACTATATCAGCAGCCACCATTTTGGAAAGAAATGATAGGATGGGATGGTATGATTTATAACGATATTCCAAATCAAAAATCTATTCATGCTGTTTTAGGAATGGAATATTCTTTCAAAGCTTGGGAAAGACCATTTAAATTTGTTACTGAAGCTTATTACAAATATCTTTATGACCTTATCCCCTATGTAGTAGATAATATTAGAATAAGATATTTGCCAGATCAGAGATCAAAAGGCTATGCTACAGGTATTGATTTGAAATTATATGGTGAATTTGTGCCAGATGTAGATTCATGGATTAGCGTTTCAGTTATGAAAACTGCAGAAGATATCATAGGTGATTACTACTACATTTATTATAATAGTGAAGGAGAACGAATAATTCCAAATTATACTTTAAATAATGTACCTGTAGATAGCGAAAAAGTAATGCCTGGCTATATACCACGTCCAGGAGACCAGAGAATAAATATTTCATTATTTTTCCAGGATTATATCCCCAATAATCCAAATTTTAAAATGAATTTAGCCCTGCAATTTGGCACTGGCCTGCCATTTGGGCCTCCAGGGAATAAGAAATATTTACAAACCAACAGAACATCTCCATATAGAAGAGTAGACATTGGTTTCTCTGCTAAACTATTTACTGGAGATTCTAAAATAGCTAAAGCATTAAAAGAATGCTGGCTTAGTTTAGAAGTATTAAATTTACTACAAATAAGAAATGTAGTTTCATATACCTGGGTAACAGATGTGAATGGAAGGATGTATGGTGTACCCAACTATTTAACTGATAGACAAATAAATTTAAAATTTATTGTTAAATTTTAACAAATAAAAATTGGTATGGGAACAATTTTTTGTTAAAATATTGTCATAGCTATATAACATTAAAATATTTAATTGGTGTAATAGGATAAGGGCGAAGGAGGGTTGAGTAGTAAATTTTGTTATACTTAAAAGCATGTTAATCGTATCTTTGACTAACTATCTCTCTATACTTGTCCCACGCCCACCTATCGTGTGATGACAAGTTCAGCAGTCTGCCAATGTCTTGATCTATCAGCTCTTTTAAATATTTATTCATTATC
>JAPXMM010000036.1:0-19104 GCA_033809015.1 Bacteroidales bacterium | reverse complement strand
GATTTACTAAGAAGTTATTATTTTTAATATAAAGCTTCATTAAATAAACACCTATTTAAATTTAACAATTTAAATCTCGTATTTTGCAATAATATTGTCAATAGCAGTTTCTATCATCTCGATAGCATTATTTAGTTCATGAATATCATCCATAAGGCAAGGATCAGCTATAGATATATTTCTATCTGGATAAACTTCATTCATTAAATAATCAATTTTTTTTAAATCATTTTCATTGCGAGCCATTTCTTTAGCAAGCTTGTAAACATTGGAATCCATTACATAGATTTTATCGAAACCATCGAAATCAGCTTTTTGGAATAATCTACTTCTATGTGTAGAAGGCTGATAACCTTTGGCAATCAAAGTTTGTTGAGCACGTTCATCAGTCTCATCACCGATTAAATAAGGTTCAAACCCAGCAGAGTCTACTATAGAATCAGTTTTGATTTTTGCTAATTTTTCTTTTAAAATTTGCTCAGCCATATTTGATCTACAAACATTACCTTGGCACAAAAATAAATATCTCATCATAATGATTTTTTGGCAAATTTAAATGATTTCTTTTATTGAGTATAAAAAATTTTATATTTTTGTAAAATATTGACATAGATTAATGGAAGAAAAACGTAAAATATCTAAATATAACAATGAATATAATTCATATTTATTGCGAATAGTATTAAAAAAAAATTTGTGGTTAATAATATTATTTTTCATCATTATAATATCAATTATATGGGCATTTCTTAGATACACACAGCCTATTTATCAAGCTAAAACAATAATACAATTAAACAACGAAAATAGAGCTACAGAACTAATAAATTCAAACACATTTACTCAAGACAATACATTAGAAAACAAAGTAGAGGTGCTCTCATCACCAGAATTTATAAAAAGAGTTATACGAAAATTGCCTTTAGACTTAAGTGTATATGCTAAAGGTAATATTTTAGACTTTGAACTATATAAAACTGCACCTCTCTCTATAGAGTATTCAATAATAGATAGTACTATCATTAATGTACCTATTCATTTCAAAATAAAAGATAACAAAAATATAGAATTATATTATGAATTTAATGGACAAACCATACAAATAAAAGAAAAAATAGGGGATACAATTTTTACTCAACATTTAAAATTATATATAAAGCCATCTATAGACATGGTAGATGGTGAATATTACTTTATTATAAATGATTTCGGAAATTTAGTACGCAAATATAGAAATCAGCTGTCTATAAATATTTTAAATAGTAATGCTGGATCAGTAGAATTGTCATTTAATGATGCAAATCCCGTAAAATGTATAGACTTTTTAAATACAGTAATTCAAGAATATAAATCATTTGATGTAGAGCAGAGAACTCAAAGTGCTAGAAGTATGTTGGATTTTATAGATCAACAATTAGCTGCTCTCGAGCAAATAATGGATCAAGAGAGTATCCCCAATAAGTCATTAGATTTACCACTAGATACTTTCACATCAGTATTATCAATAAAACAAGAAATTAAAAAACTACAAACGGAAAAGGAACAGTTGAATGATGAAGTTTCAAATTTAAAAAATGCACTATCAGTTTTAGAAAATGATTCTTTCAATACATCAAAATTAATAGTTTATTTAGCACAATCTAGCTATTATTCTGTTTTATCAACATTTATTAATGAATATAGATTATTGATAGAACAATATGCTAATTTGTCTACTGTTTATTCACAAAATACTACTGCTATAGAACAGATATTATGGAAAATACACTATAGCAAAAATTCGTTAAAAGATGTTTTGCAGACCTTACTAGATAAATCAAAATATCAATTATCTACTGCAAATAAAAAAATTCAAGATTTACAACATTATCTCAATTCTTATAGTAGTAATAGCTTCATTGCTAGTACTATGGAGGCAACAAATATCTCTCAACCCAGTTCTAAATATTATGAACAATTTCTAGAAAAAAGGTTGGAATACACATTATATATTGCAGGTATTGTATCTGATATAGTTGTTTTAGAAGAACCCACACTGCTTTCAAACCCTATATATCCTAATAAAACTAAAACAATATTAATGGGGATACTCATTTTTTTGATGCTTTCAATCATCACTCTAATATGGAAATATATAAGCTATACAAATATTTTGTCAATAGAAGACATAGAGCCACATATAAAAGATAATCTTGTAATAACATTGCCGCTTTTCACAGGTGATCTATCAAATAATCTGTTAGTAATACATAAATACAAAAGATCTTTATTAGCTGAATCATTTAGAAAGATAAAAAGTCATTTACTACTAAGAGATACTAACATCCCTAAAATTATTGTAGTGACTAGCACTATATCTGGAGAAGGCAAAACTTTCGTAGCTATCAATCTAGGTGGTATATTAGCTCTATCAAATAAAAAAGTATTAATCATAGATACTGATCTCAGAAGGCCAAAGATGAGTATAACCTTTAATAATTTAAATGATTTTGGGTTATCAAATTATCTATTAGGAGAATGCAATATAGAGCAATGTATAAAAGGTACTGAAATAAATAATTTATTTTATTTCCCTGCTGGTTCTTTACCAGAATATCCAAATGAGCTACTAACTAGTTCCAAAATGGATGAGTTACTCGAAAATCTCAAAAAATATTATGACATAATAATACTAGATACCCCACCTATTGGCTTAATATCAGATACTACAAAATTTGTTTTATTAGCTGATACTACTGTTTACGTTTTTAGAAGTGAATACTCTAAAAAAGAATTTATCGTAAATTTAGAAAAATTAAAACAAGAATTAAATCCTAAAGAAATTATTATTGTCTTAAATGGATTTAATGATAAATTTATTAAACAATCTAAATATGGTAAATATGGATATGCATATAAATATGATATATATGGCTATTATACAGATAACGAAGAAAAACAATCTAAAACTAAACAATCAATGAAAAAATATTTTAATTATTTTTATAAAAAAAATAAATGAAATGGAAATAAAAAAATTAGAAATTGATGGATTGGTAATATTCATACCAAATATTTTCGAGGATAATAGAGGATATTTTTTAGAGACTTATAGACTTTCGTACCTTAAGGAAGCAGGAATAATGCATAGTTTTGTTCAAGAAAACGAATCTTTATCATCTATGGGCGTCATCAGAGGATTGCATTTCCAAGTGCCCCCACATTCACAAGCTAAACTAGTAAGAGTCGTGAAAGGGAAAGTGATAGATGTAGCAGTAGATTTAAGAAAAAATAGTTCCACTTTTGGTAAATATGCTTTAGTGGAGCTAGATGATATTACTAAAAAATCATTCTATATACCTGCAGGCTTTGCTCATGGCTTTATCTCACTAGCTGATGAAACTATTCTGCAATATAAATGCTCTGATTATTATTGTAAAGAATGTGAAAGGACTATAGCATGGAACGACCCACATTTAGCTATACCATGGAATTATGAAAATCCTATTTTGTCTGATAAAGATATGAATGCAATGTCATTCGCAGATTTCAACTCTCCTTTTTAAAATTATTTTTTAATAATAATTTAACACTATATTATTTAATAATGATGATTAGAATAATATTACATAAATTAACTACGTTAATTTTCATAATTTTACCATAATAAATGAAGCAAGTAATAATAATAATTAATATTTTACTTTTTAATGTGCTAATAGCACAAAAAAATACTATCATATATCCTCCACAGTTAGATAGTTTATTATATTATGAGAATATTATAAAAAATGGATTAAATGATTTCGAGAAATTGCAATCAAATGAATATTTTAATAGATTAATGATAGAAATTTTAAGTTATCCTGATGCATATAAATTTAATTTTGATACTATCAAGCTATTATCAGTGCTTAAAGGCGAAGATTTCCTCTTGATAACATGGGGAGTACCTCTAAATAATGGAAAAACTATACCTTATGGATTAACATTAAAAAAATTACCTCGAAATAATAACTACAAAGTATTAGAGCTTAAAAATGTAAAAGATTCATTGCAGGATCCAGAACAAGCCATATTAAAAAATGGTGATTGGTATGGAGCCATATATTATCAAATAATACCAATCGAAGTGAATGACATTAAATACTATACACTCCTAGGGTGGGATGGAGAAAATGGATTATATCAATCAAAAGTAATAGATATATTAGGCTTTTCATATAATGGACAAACCATATTTGGTAAAAGAATGTTCAAAAATATTCCAGATAAAAAAAATCCTACAAGACTAATTTTCAGATATAGCACCGACGCAGTAATGTCTCTCAGATATGATAGACAATCATATGAAGTAAACACCACAAAAACTAAACAAAAAAACAAACCTAAAAATTCTAAAAACTATAGTAAAGCCCAAAAAGCTGATAAAAAGATTGTAAAAACAAAAAGATATTTTGATGAAATGATAATTTATAATAGCATATCACCATTAAATAAATTTGTAGTAGGGCAATATCAATTTTATTATCCTAATGCAGAGGACCTCGTAGGATTACAATTAATAGATAATAAATGGGTATACAGGCCTAACATAGATGCTCGCAATGCTCCTGATGCTCAAGATAATTATGATCCAACAAAGAAAAAAACAACTAATAAAGTGCCACAATATCATTAATGATATGATATTTAGCACAAAGTCATGCTAATTTGTTTTTTAGCAACATCGACAGATTTTATTTTTACCCTCACTCTATCACCGAGTCTATATCTAGTACCAGTGCGACGACCTACAAGCATGTAATTATTCTCATCTAAATAATAATAGTCGTCTTTCATATCTACCATATGTACTAATCCTTCACATATTTTGCCATCTAGTTCTACAAACAGTCCCCACTTGCTTACTCCAGTAATAGCACCAGTAAACACTTTGCCAACTTTATCTAGCATAAACTCAGTTTGTTTATATTTGATAGAATCCCACTCAGCATTCTGAGCTTTCTGCTCCATATCACTCGAATGTTTACATTTTTCTTCTAAATCACTAATTTTTTCATATCGTATTTTGCTATCATTTGATAGATATGATTTCAATAATCTATGCACCATCATATCAGGATAACGACGAATAGGAGAAGTGAAATGAGTATAATATTTAAAAGCCAAACCATAATGACCAATATTGTGAGTTGTATATATAGCACGAGCCATAGTACGTATAGCAATTTGATTTATCATATTCTCCTCTGGTTTATCTGCTATATCCTCGAATAGCTTATTCATAGATTTAGCCATAGCTATGTCACTGTCTAAATTTAGTTTATAACCAAGTTTTCTTAAAAAAACTGCTAATGTAGCGATCTTTTCAGGAGAAGGTTTATCATGCACACGATAGACAAAAGGAAGCTCTCTATTAGATTTTCGCTTTAGTATCATCCCTACATATTCAGCTACTGTTTTATTAGCTAACAGCATAAACTCTTCTATCAACTGATTGGCCTCTCTCTGCTCTTTAGTAACAATCTCTACAGGTTTTTTTTGTTCATTTAGAATGAAACTAATCTCTTCAGAATGAAAATTAATAGCACCATTTCTAAAACGTTCTGCACGCAAAATCTGAGCTAATCCATTTAGTATGTGCATAGGATTACCATCCAAATCTTCATTTTTATCTTCAATTATTTGCTGAACCTCATCATAATTATATCTATAGTCCGAACGAATAACAGTTTCATAAAAATCACTTTTTATTACTATAGCTTTACTATTCATAATAAATATAACAGAAAAAGCCAATCTATCTACATTGGGTTTAAGTGAGCAAATGTCGGCAGATAACCTCTCTGGTAACATATGCAAAGTTCTATCAACGAGATAAACAGAAGTAGCTCGCTGATATGCTTCTATATCAATTTTGCTTAATGGTTTGACATAATGAGTAACATCAGCTATATGGACACCAATTTCATAATTGCCATCATCTAATATTCTAAAAGAAATAGCGTCATCGAAATCTTTGGCTTCTGCTGGGTCAATAGTAAAAGTGAGTACTTCACGAAAATCCTTTCTATTGCGAATAACTTCTGGATCAATAACTTCGGAAATATGAGTAGACTCTTCGATAACATCTGCAGGGAAATCTAAATGAAATCCATTATTGACAAGTATAGAGAGCATCTCTACTTCATTTTCGCCAGGTTGTCCTAATACACGCACTATTTTGCCTACAGGTGCTTTGATGCCTTGTTCCCACTCTACTATTTCTACTACTACTTTATCTCCATTATTAGCACCATTTCTCAAATCTTTAGGTATTACAAACTCTACAGGCATCTTTGAGTCATCAGGAATCACATAACTAGCATAAGCTCCTTGCTCAAATACACCAACAAATTGAGTCCTATTGCGTTCTATAACGTCTACTACTATACCTTCTGGTTTTCTATTTTTTCGCTTTGGTAATAATATAATTTTGACTTTATCACCGGGAAGAGCATTACCAGTATTAATAGGTGAGATAAAAATATCTTCACTTAGCTCAGGACTAATGAAATAAGCTTTTCCAGTACTTTTGAAATCTATTTTACCAATCAGTTCACTAGTAGGGGCTTCTTTCTGAATCACTTGTGATGATATTTGATATTTACCTCTACCTACACGCTTTAGAGCACCTAATTTGTATAATTTTTCTAATGCATCAGCTATTTTGACTCTATCTTTAGGATTATCATAACCCAGCTGTGCTGATATTTGCTTATAATTAAAACTCTCGTCCTCAGCTTGCTTGAAAATTGCTAAAATATTTGCTAATAAAGGTTCTTTTTCGATTTTTTTCAAATTATCTTTGAAATTCTTAACCTTATTTTTTTGTGGTTTTTTGTCAGTCATAATTTTTCATTAAAGTTTTAAAATATATTTACAAAATTAATTTATTTTATATCAATAAAATATTATTTATATGTTAAGAGGGCTTCTAAAAATTAAAATATAGATAACTTACTACAAATATAGACAATATATTGGTAAAAGAAAAATAAATATGTTAAAATTTGGTTGAATTTTTATTGTTAATATGTATTTTTATCTTGTTTTTTTTACTAAAAGAAATAATTTTAATAAATATTTTTTATTATGATAAAAAATTCAATTTTTTGAACTGACATTAGGATAGAGTGTTATGAGAAATGTAGAAAATAATATTTTTTAAAGATTTTTAGTATTTTTCCCAGCTACCACTAGTACAATTTCGCCTTTCCATTTTTTATCTTTTGTTTGTTCAATGATTTCTGATAGTTGTCCTCTAATAAATTCTTCATGCATTTTAGTTAATTCTCTACAAATAGCAATTGGATGATCTGGACTGAAAAACTCTAACATTTCTTGTAGAGTTTTATTTATTCTATAAGGAGATTCATAAATCACAGAAGTATAAGGATAATTTTTAATAAATTCTAATCTTTGTTTTCGTCCCGATTTTGTTGGCAAAAAACCTTCGAAATGGAATTTGTCGCATGGTAATCCACTCCCCACTATAGCAATTAACACTGCGGATGGGCCAGGAATTACTTCAATCTCTATACCAGCTTTAATGCAATTCTTTATTAATAAATATCCAGGATCACTAATAGCTGGCATACCAGCTTCACTCAGTAAAATTGGGAAATTATATGTTTGTATTTCATTAATTAGTATATCGACCATTCTATGCTCATTATCTTTATGATAACTTAGAAATTTTTTATCTAATAAATCGATATCCAACATCCTAAACAATCTATTTGCAGATCTAGTATCTTCGCAAATTATCAGATCTGCTTGTTTAAAATAATTTAATGATCTAATAGTGATATCTTCTAAATTACCAATTGGAGTAGGCACTACATGTAAAATGTGAGACATATTTTAGAAATTAATTTTTAATATTTGCAAAAATATCATTTATTTTTTTAAAAAAAATTTTATAATTTTGTAACAAAAAAAATTTTATAAGTATGAAAAAAACAGTATTTTTAATTATTTTATTTAGTTTTTCTTTATTTGTTTATGGTCAAAATAGACAAAATGATGGGCGAATAGTACCCATATCACAAAAAATTCAAAATCAAACTTGGCTAAGTAGAATTACGGATCTAGATTTCAGTTATTCAATTTTAAAATCTACTTTTAATTGGCAATCTATCAAACAAGAAGATTCTATCAGAGAATTACAAAAATTGCCAAGACGAATTGGCTTCTCATTGGCTATAGACTTAAATTTATTAAGTGATATTACTCCTATAGATGATGATGGATATTATATATATAGGTATAAAATATTTGCTGAAGATGCCAAAAAAGTTGGATTCGTCTTTGATGATTTTTATTTACAACCTGGAGATGCAATATATATAGCAAATGAAAATGGGCAATTTATTGGTCCTATTACTGAAGCTGAGAATAAAGCATCTAATATGTATTCTACAACACCATTAAATGGTCAAGAGATTACTTTGATAGTTTTTAAAAAGCAAAATAGTCTTTCATTAACTAGGTTACATTTATCAGAAATAGTTTATATTTATTATGAAGAAAAAGCAGATAAAGATTTAGGCGATGCACAATCATGTCAAGTAAACATAAATTGTTCTCCTGAAGGAGATAATTGGCAGGTACAGAAAAGAGGTGTAGCTCGCATTAGTTTTAGAGAAGGTAGTAGCTGGTATCTATGTAGTGGGACATTGATAAATAACACAGCTAATGATGGGACACCTTATTTTTTGACTGCACATCATTGTGGTGGTAGTGCTTCTGCAGCAGATAGAAATGTATGGCAGTTTTATTTCAATTATGAGCGTCCTGGATGCCCAAATACAGGCACTCCTCCAAATAATGTTATAACTGGATGTACGTACAAAGCTGGTGGAGATATATCAGGTGGCAGTGATTTTCAATTATTACAATTAAGTTCTTCACCATCATTATCATGGAATCCATATTATAATGGCTGGAGTAAATCTACTACAGCTAGTCCAAGCGGTGTTGGTATTCATCATCCTTCAGGAGATGCAAAAAAAATATCTACATATACTACGACCCTAGGTACAGGCCAATGGAATGATGGGACAAATGTTGGTTTAAATGGAGGACACTGGATAGTAAAATGGGCACAAACTACCAATGGCTGGGGAGTGACTGAAGGCGGTAGTAGTGGATCGCCTCTATTTGATAATAACAAAAGAGTAATAGGAACCCTTACAGGTGGTAATTCTGATTGTAGCAATCAATCCACAGCTACAGATTATTATGGTAAATTCTTAAAACATTGGGATGCTAATGGCACAACTAATAACAAAAAATTACAACCCTGGCTAGATCCATTAGGTACTAATCCTACGACTTTAGATGGTTATGATCCTAATAATCCAACGGGTGTAAATGATCCTCAAAATTTTACAGCTACATCCATTTCTCAATCACAAATAAATTTATCTTGGAGTTTGAATTCTAGTAATAATCCAGTATTATTAGTATATAATACAACAAATACTTTTGGGACACCTACCAATGGTACAAATTATAGTGTAGGTCAAACAATATCTGGTGGGGGTACAGTAATATATAAAGGTTCAAATATCTCATTTTCACATACTGGATTAAATGCTGGGACTACATATTATTATAAAATATTTTCTATAGCTACTGGTAATAATTATTCTAGTGGGTTAACAGCTCAAGCTACTACATGGTGGCAAGGAGCTGGTTTTAGTTTAGATTTCGAGGCATGTGCAAACTGGAGTACAGACTTCACGCCATGGACATCATATGATGGGGATGGTAAAGATACCTATGGTTCAAATGATTGCGACTTCACAGGCGAAGGAACAGCATTTGGCTTTATGGCTTTCAATCCATCATTAGCTGGTTGTTTCTCTACTCATGGTGGGCAGAGATGCGGTGTATCTATATGCCCATCAGATAAATCTGAATCTAATGATTGGATTATTTCCCCGAAGATACAAATGAGAAATAATGGCTCTATAAGTTTTTGGGTTTATTCTCCTAAACCAGGTACATGGGGCAATGAGACTTATGATGTTTTAGTTTCTACCACTAATAATCAACCTTCTAGCTTTACAGCTATAGCTACAGCTGAAATAGCTCCATCCACTTGGACACAAAAAACATATTCTTTATCAGCTTATAATAATCAACAGATTTATATAGCTATTAGACATAGAACTACAGACAAATTTATGATGATGATAGATGACATCGTTATAGATACTGGTACAGTTTCACCTACAAATCCAGTCGCATCCTTTACTTATGGTCCATCTAATATTTGTCAAGGTTCACAAGTACAATTTACTAATACTTCACAAAATGCGACTTCGTACAGCTGGTCTTTTCCAGGAGGGAATCCATCTACCAGTACCCAAGCTAATCCATTAGTTACATTCAACACTGCTGGTAATTTTAATGTAACACTTATTGCATTTAATGGTACTATTTCAGATACTATTATTCAATCAATTACTGTAAAGCCATTACCTAATGTTAGTATTTCTGCTAATCCAAGCTCTATTTGTGTTGGAACTAGTTCCATACTTAGTGCTAGTGGAGCTAACACATACAATTGGAGTAATGGAATGAGTGGTGCTCAAATTACTGTATCACCTTCTACCACAACAACATACACAGTTACGGGTAATTCTACTACTGGATGTTCAAATACATCTACAATATCAATAACAGTAAATCCATTACCCACTATAAATGTATTAGCAACTCCTAGTTCGATATGTGGCGGAAGTAATTCAACACTTACAGCAAGTGGGGCTAATACTTATAACTGGAGTAATGGAATGAATGGTTCTACTATAACTGTTTTACCAACTAATACTACAGTTTACACTGTAACAGGTACAAATGCTTCTGGATGCTCTAATACAGCTTCTATAATGGTATCTGTGGAATCTATGCCTACTGCTGGTACCTCCACTATAAATAATAATAATATCTGTCAAAATACTTATCTCACTCTTACGTTAACTGGGCATACATCATTTGCTACTATTCAATGGCAAATATCCTCTGATGGTAATAACTGGTCAGATATATTAGGTGCCACTAGTGATACATATAATTATTTAGCGACAACATCTGGAAATTACTATTTTAGAGCAAAAGTATCCAATAGTTGTGGAGTAGCATATAGTAATCAACAAATGGTCACCATCAATCCATTACCTCTGGGAGGAACAGCTACAACTAGTACAACTAATATTTGTCAAAACTCTCCAATTATTTTATCACTTAGCGGATATAGCAGCGGTACAACTATACAATGGCAAATATCAAACGATAATATATCTTGGAGTAATATCTCTGGTGCTAATTCTGCTGTATATAACTATACTCCTACAAATGCTGGTACCATATACATTAAAGCACAAGTAACAAACAATTGTGGTTCTGCTTTTAGTAATTCTATTATTATTAATGTAGAAGCTATTCCTAATGGTGGCAATATTAATACTAATTCCAATACTATTTGTCAAAATGATATTGGAACACTAATACTTACAGGACAAACACCTTTAGCTTCACTACAATGGCAAATGTCTACAGATAATAATACATGGTTTAATATCTCTGGTGCTAATAGTTCTTCTTACAATTTTGTAGGTAATAATTTAGGTACCTACTATTTTAGAGTAATAGTAACAAATAATTGTGGTTCTGCTTTTAGTAATTCAACTGAAATAACTGTTAATCCTATGCCACCTACTCCTACAATTTCTCTTATTAGCTCTTACCCACCAATTTTATATTCTAATACAACAACAGGTAATCAATGGTATAATCTGAACGGAGTAATTCCTGGTGCTACAAATCAAACATATCAAGTAATAGAAAATGGAACATATTATGTCATAGTTACCGAAAATAACTGTCAATCCCTACCTTCTAATACTATAACTATAGATAATGTAAATATAGAATCTTTTAAGGATAATGATGTGATTGTTTATCCAATACCTGCGAATGATGTACTTTATATTCAGACTAATAAAACTATTTCTGAATTACAATTAATTGATGCTATAGGTAGAGTAGTCATTATCAGTAATGATTCTCAACTAAATGTGAGTAATTTGAGTAATGGTGTTTATCAATTACTAATAAAATTAGAAAATAATAGACTAGTCTTACCTGTAATAATCGAGAAATAAATATATTTAGTTTCATAATTTTGATAATTTATGTGATATTTGTCAGTTATTAATAAGAAGAAACTATTTATGATTAATTTTGTAGAAAACAAAAAAATTATGGAAAGAAATAAAGGAATAATCACATTTGGTGGAAATCCAGTAACCTTATTAGGTAATCTAGTTAAGGTTGACATAGAAGCTCCAGACTTTAAAGTTGTAGATAAAGATTTAAATGAAAAAAAATTATCTGATTTCAAAGGTAAAAAAATTATTTTGTCTGTTATGCCATCCGTTGATACGCCAGTATGTGCTACACAAACGCGTACTTTTAACAAATTAGCTACTTCAATGGATGACAACACAATAGTTTTAACATTATCAATGGACTTACCTTTTGCTCTTAATAGATTCTGTGCTGCTGAAGGCATTAAAAATGTAATTCCATTAAGTGATTATAAA
This sequence comes from Bacteroidales bacterium, assembly GCA_033809015.1. GTDB lineage: Bacteria > Bacteroidota > Bacteroidia > Bacteroidales > DTU049 > DTU049. The sequence goes on along the minus strand of JAPXMM010000036.1, from coordinate 6,463 downwards.
TATAGAGAATTTGGCGAAAAATATGGGTTCCTTATAGAAGAATTAATGCTATTAGCTCGTGGTGTTGTAATAATAGATAATAATGGCATAGTTAGATATGTGGAATATGTAAAAGAAGCCACTACTGAACCTAATTATAATGCTGCTTTAGAAGCTCTTAAGATGATATAATTTTTATTAAAAAACCATAAAGCGATGTAAATGAAAACTTTACATCGCTTTTTTTGTTATATAAATTTTTTAAATTTAACTATAATTATTATATTTGCAAAAGAATAGAAAAACTGTGGATAAGCGAATTGTTTTTACAATTGTAAAAGATAAATATTTTGATTGGATGGTAGTGCCATATGAAGTTACTATATTAAAAAATGGCCAATTCAGTGCTGCTTATAAGCCAGTTACATTAAAAACTGCATCAATTGAGATAGATGAACCTACTAGAAAAGCTCTAGAATTATGCTCTATGATGACCTATCTACATATAGCCAATGTTTTTCACTTAGACACATTAAATATTGAATATGAATTAGCTAATTTAAATGAAAAAAATTATAAAATCATTACAAATTATCTACGCGAAAAAACAAATAAACTTCTTGAAATATTAGAAAAAAATAGAATCCCCCTCTATAACAAAGGAGATCGGGATAGTGTGATTATTGGTGAAGAGCAAATTCATTTTAGTTCTAATCCGTTAGATATAACATTTATTTTTAATAAAAACAATGATGGCATTAGATATAGTTTAAAAACAAAGGTGAATGATAAAATTTTAACTTTGTCAAAAGAAAATACCTATATCTTAAACTACGTGCCTTGCTGGGTAATAAATAATGGAGTTTTATATACTACCGTCGATGGTATAGATGGTAAAAAAATTGAACCATTTCTAGAAAAAAAGGAAATTTTTATCCCACAATCTCATGAAATTACTTATATTAATAAATTTATCAAACCATTACTAGAAAAGCAATTGTCTGTGCAGCTAAATGGAGATTTTGTTGTCAAAGACTTATCCATTTCTCCTGTTCCTATTTTAAGATTAGAAATTGGACTAGATATGAAGCCCGTCCTTAGCTTATTTTTCCGCTATCATGACGAAGAGATTGCTTATAATGACAAAAAAAATTGTTTTGTAGTCTTTAATAATGATAATGATGTAATAAATATTTCTAAACTAAAAAGAAATAAAGATTTTGAAAACGATATAATTACTTATCTGAATTTCATAGGATTGAAACATAAATTTTATAATAATTTTATTCTAATCGATACAAATGAAGATAATAATGAAGTTAATGAAAATGAGACCTTGTATGATTATATTAACTTTATTAACTTAAATAAAGAGCTTTTTACTAATAAAGACATAGAGCTAGATATAGATAGATTAAAAGATAAATATTTTCTTGGCAAAGTAGAGCTAAAACAGCAAATCAAAAAAAGTAGCATAGATTGGTTTGATTTACAAATAGAAGTGTATTTTGATGATTATAGTGTACCATTTTATTTATTGAGAAATAATATTTTAGAAAATAGAAGAGAATACATTCTGCCAGATGGCAAGATCGCTCTATTGCCGAGAGAATGGTTTGCTAAATATAAAGAAGTAGCTATTTTATCTCAAAATGGACACAATAGCATCTCAGTATCTAAGGCACAAATAGAACTTTTCAGAGATATTTCAACACCTAAATCTAAAATTGATGTTGACGTTAAACAATTAAAACTAGATCAAATACCTAATGTTAAAGTGCCACCGTCTGTCAGAAAAACTCTCAGACCATATCAACAAAAAGGCGTTAATTGGTTCGATTTTTTAGATCAACATGGATTTGGTGGTATCCTTAGCGACGATATGGGTTTAGGAAAAACTATACAAGTATTAGCCTTTCTAGCATACAAAAAAGATGAAAATCAAAAGTTAATACCACAATCTTCTATAAATTTTGAGAAAAATACAGTTTTCAAAGAAAGAAAATTATCAGTTTTAATAGTGATGCCTCTTTCATTAATATACAACTGGATTAATGAAATCAAAACTACCGCTCCCATTTTATCATATTTTGTGTATTATGGGACTAATCGCAAAATAGATACTCACACACTCTCGAAATATGATTTGATATTGACTACTTATGGGACAGTTAGAAAAGATTACGAAATACTTAGTAAGCATACTTTTGATTATATTTTTCTAGATGAAAGCCAAGCTATCAAAAATCCTTCTAGTAAGATTTTTAGAGTAATTACTAAGCTAAATGCTAAACGCAAATTTGTACTCACTGGTACACCAATAGAAAATACAATAGTAGATTTATGGTCTCAAATGTCATTTGTAAATCCTAATTTATTAGGTGATCTTAATACTTTTAGGAAAAAATTTATGATTCCTATTGAGAAAGATGCACATAAAGGCACAGAAAAAAGTCTACAACAAATCATCAGTCCATTTATACTAAGACGTACCAAAGATATGGTCGCTAAAGAGCTGCCACCATTGACTGAACGCACTTATTATTCTACCATGACAGAAGAACAACTTAGCTATTATGAAGAAAAGAAAAGTGAAATACGAAATTATCTTCTAGACCTTAAACAAAAAGTCGGTTTTGATAAAGCTTATTTATCTATTCTCTCAGGTATCACTAGACTAAGATTGATAGCCAATCACCCTGCTATAATTGATAAAAATTATAAGGATGAAAGCGGGAAATTTAACGATGTAATAGAAAATATTAATAAAATTATTACTTCTGACAATAAACTAGTAATGTTCTCTCAATTTGTAAAGCATTTAAATCTTTATAAAGAATATTTAGAAGCTCATGACATACCTTTTCTAATGCTTACTGGCAGTACTCCTATGGAGGAAAGAATGCACATAGTAAATGAATTTCAAAATAATAAAGATATTAAACTTATACTGATGTCTCTAAAAGCTGGTGGTGTAGGATTAAACCTAACAGCTGCTGATTTCGTTTTTTTACTAGATCCATGGTGGAATCCTGCAGTAGAATACCAAGCCATCAATCGTACTCATCGTATAGGACAGGACAAAAATGTAATTTCTTATAAATTCATTGTGAAAGATTCTATAGAAGAAAAAATTTTAATATTACAAAATAGAAAATTAAAATTTGCTCAATTAATCGATACTAGTAAAAGAATACCTATTACAGAAGATGATCTTGGCAAATTGTTTGAGTAATAATACGTTTAATGAATATAATATTGTCAAAATAATTTAAAAGTATCATAATTTTTAATAAAAGGTAAAAAATAATTGACAATTTATATTTTTTTAAAAAAATATAAATAACTTAACATATTGTAAAGTTTCTATTTATCGAGAATCACTAGTTTTTTTGTATATGATTATTAATCAAACAATTCAAACATTTGTAATTAAAATAATTTACGAAGTATATAGCTAATTTTACTATTGGATTATAAGAATCTATCACAATCAAATATTAATAAACCCATCTAATCAATTATAAAAGTTCTTATTATCTTTGATAAATATTTTTTAAAAAAATGCGAATCCTTATTATAGCTAATAAATTTCCTTATCCATCGCATGATGGTGGAGCATTAGCTACTGCTAGTATGATAGAAGGACTGGTAAAGGCTCAGCAAGACATCTATTTATTCACTATGACCACTCCCAAGCATCCATTTGATGAAAATAACTTACCAGATTATTTAAAAAATAAAATAATTGCTGAAACTTGCTTCGTAGATACTGACATTCGTACTAAAGATGTTTTAATAAATTTTTTCTTTAAGAATACACCATACATAGCAGAGCGTTTTCATTCAAATACATTTAATAAAAGATTAGTAGAAATATTAAAGAGTAATGAATTTGACATCATACAACTAGAAGGGTTGTATTTACTACATTTAATACCTCTTATACGACAGTATTCATCAGCTAAAGTTGTCTATAGAGCACATAATATAGAACATTACATTTGGAAGAGAAAAGCAAAAAATGAAATTAATCCACTAAAAAAATTTTATTTTTTAAATTTAGCTAACCGTTTGCGACGTTATCTAAAAAAATATTTAAATACCTATGATGGAATCCTCTCTATTTCTGAACCAGATGCTAGAATACATAAATGGCTTGGACAGCAAAAGCCAGAAATAATTTTGCCTGTTGGTCTAGATTTATCTGATTACTTTACTTTTTCTAACAATACAGATGCTATAGATAAATTAGCTTTTATCGGAGGATTAGATTGGCTACCAAACCAAGAAGGATTAGAGTGGTTTCTCACAAAAGTATGGCACAAAGTATTAAGCAATCAACCACATGTAGAGCTACACATAGCAGGTAGAAATTGTGATAATACACTGGAATCAAAAATTTCAACATTTAAAAATGTTATTTTTTATGGTGAGGTGCCTTCATCCAAAGACTTTTTAGCTGCACACAATATATTGATAGTTCCCCTTTTTTCTGGTAGTGGCATCAGAGTGAAAATAATAGAAGGTATGGCAATGGGAAAGGCTATTATTACAACTAGTATAGGTGCTGAGGGCATTCCCATAGAAAATAATAAACATGCTATCATAGCAGATACTATAAATGAGTTCGCTGATGCAATTAATTTATTAATTAACAATCCTGATATGACACATCAAATAGGGAATAATGCACGCGACCTAGTCAAAGAACATTTTTCCTTGGAAAAACTAACAGATGATCTGTTGAATTTTTATAAAATGTTATAAAATGTTAGTAATCAAGATATTATTTTGGATTAGTGCTATTTTATTGATTTATAATTATTTAATATATCCTCTTATATTATTTATAATACATTATTTTTCTAAAAATCACAAATGTCAAAAACCAAACATTGATTTTTATCCCAATGTATCAATAATAATTGCTGCACACAACGAAGAGCTAGTGATATCTGACAAATTAGCTTCTATCATAAATGGAGATTATCCTTTAGACAAAATAGAAATACTTATCGGATCAGATAATTCCACTGATAATACTAATGCTATATTATCTGAATGGGCAGAGAAATACTCTTTTATAAAGCCATATTATTTCACCCAAAGACAAGGCAAAATTGCCATTCTCAATAAGCTAATACCTCAAGCTAATAATGAAATTCTTATTTTGACTGACGCTAACATTATTTTTAGCCCAAAAACTATTATGGAATTAGTGATTTACTTTAGCAATCCTCAAATAGGCTTCGTAGATAGCAGGATAATAAATATAAACAACAATACAGATGGTATCACATTGCCAGAGCAACAATATATTTCAATAGAATCAAAAATCAAAGAATATGAAGGTTGTATATGGGGAAAAACAATGGGTTCATTTGGTGGTTGCTATGCTATACGAAAAGATTTGTTCTCGCCAATACCAGAAGACAAGTTGGTTATGGACGATCTTTATATTTGTTTAAATATTCTAAAGAATAAATTTTGGGGGATATATGCTCGCGATGCTATAGTCTATGAAAAAACTACTGCAGACATGAAAATAGAATATAACCGAAAAATACGCATAGCTGCTGGTGCCATACAAAATTTATTTATTTTTTCTTCTATTTTATTGAAATTTAATGCATTGAGTTTTTGTTTTTTTTCTCATAAGGTTTTACGTTGGCTTGGTCCATTTTTTTTAATAATAATTATTTTATTTTCAATTATTATAGCTACGACAGGTAATTGGCTATTTATTTTACTATCTAGCATCATAGTTCTCAGCATTTTGATTACTTTAATAGACAGATTTATTCTGTATCCACACAATAAAATTTTTAAAATTTTCAGATTTATAACACATTTTTACCTTGCTAATTTAGCAACATTAATGGGATGGATAAGAGTGATTAGAGGGACTAAAAATAGTATCTGGACACCTACTCCTAGAGCATAATAAGAGGTGTTTGTAAAATAAGGAGGAAATTAGCAATTTTTTATGTTTAAATTTAAGTATTATATCAATATTTTAACTTAATCAATCTCCGATACCGCTCCCACGCCCACCTATCGTGCGATGACAAGTTCAGCAGTCGCCCAATGTCTGATTCTACATTGGCTTTCAAGTACTTATTCATCACTACAAACCACATTAGGTAGTTCTGTAGATACTTTGTGGCAACACCTCTGAATTTCATCATCCAAACTAAAAAATCTGTAATTTTTTTCTCAGCTACATTTACGCTATAAACAGTTAATCCGTTTGTTTGACGTTTAACTAATACCTTTTTACTTGGTGATTCCATTACTGCTTGCTTGAACTCATCGTTTGGCTTAAAACATATCAAATTTTTCTCTGATACTCTGTGTTTCAGCTCTTCTTTTATTTGATTGTTTTTAACTCTATTTTCTCCGGTATGTTTGAAAAGTAAATTACCTTCTCTATCTGTCATCACTAATACAGCAACGTTTGGATGAACAGTATTCATAGCTC
>JAPXMM010000035.1:0-19255 GCA_033809015.1 Bacteroidales bacterium | reverse complement strand
AGCAGCAATTTCTTCATATGTCAAAACTGGAATACCATTAGTATCTTCAGAATATGTTTTTCCAGTAGTTTCTTGAATTACATATTGCCAACGATCCATAAACATATTGCAACCAGGACAATTAGTAATAATAAAATCAGGATGATATGGTTCCATACTTTCAAATTTTGTTTGTGAATGAGTGAGAGAATAACCACGAGATTCTTTAATAAAATATTGTCTAAAACCAAAGCCACAACAATGCCTTCTAGCGGGGTAATCGATTATTTCTCCACCCCAAGCATTTACCATTTCTGATAATACTTTAGGAAACTCTGCGCCACCTACACCATGTTGTGGAAAAATCTTTGCATAATGACAACCTACATGATCTACAACCTTTAATGGTTCACCAGTGTATTGATTAGTAAGTCTGTATTTTAATTGATTTGCTATTTCATTTCTATAAAGGTAAATTATATCACTAGCGTGAGCGATAGCTTTAGGTGGTTCAAAAGTCCTTCCCGTTGTTTTATAAAGATTTTCTCTAGTTTTTTCTAAAGTTTCTGGGAATTCGTGCCACGTATTTAGTGCTTCTGTCATCACACCAAATGTAGTAACACAAGATATCACAAAATTTGAATAACCAGATTCATTCATTAGAGAAAAATGTCTAGCCACAATAGTATGGATAGTTTCCAGAGGGATAATGTCACTATGATAACCGATACCAGTACAAGTTGTTAAATTAGGATCATCTTTATAATTAATGTTTAGATTATTTTTTAAAATATTCAAAAACATTTGTTCTGCACCAGGGAAAAATGTTTGTCTGATGCAACTGCGAAAAAAGAAATAATCATTCTTGGGAATATCTTTCACATAATCTCGCCAATAAATTTTATTGTTAATTTGTTTATTTGTTGCTTCCATAATTATTTATTTTTATTATTATTATCATAATCTGCTACTGTTTTTTCAATATGATCCCAAAAATCAATTGCGCCAGTACCTTTTAATATAGAATGAATTTCTTCCATAGTTTTATCAGTTATCTTTCTCACCGGGCCAGCACCTTCCTGATCAATATTAGCATTTACAAGAGAATAAGCTTTTTTTTGATTGTGAAACACCCATTCCCATACTGGACCCTGTTCTGGATGAGCTTCATGTGTTACTTTTGATGGATGTACACAATAGCCAAAGTCATAAAGATTTTGACCAATTGTTTGTTTTATTATCACTTGATTTCTTCCCATTTTGCTTTTAGCAAAAAGACCTGTTTTCTGAGACCAATATCTAAGTGCACTGATTACTACTCCTGGAGCATTCTCTCTAGGACAACGTGCTTTGCAAGACATACATTGCCCACAATACCATATATAATCTGATGACATTAACTCCTCTAAAGCTACTGGATCATGTGATAACACTACACGCTCTACATATCTAGGTTCATAATCATAATAATCAGCAGCTGGGCAAAGTGCTGTACATACACCACAATTAATGCAAGCATTTAGATTTTCTACTATTCGTGGGTCTGCATAAAATTCTTCTATTGGTATCATTATTTTGATAATTTTAAATTTTGTTATTGCAAAAAAAATAATAATATGTACTATTTTGCCAAAAATGTAAAATATCACTTTTAAAAGTTTAGATAAAAATTAAATAAATGTATCTATGAATATTGCAATATATAATTTTATTATTTTTTAAAACACTATCGATAATGCTGTACATTAAAAAAAAACCATATAAATTCTGAATTTATATGGTTTTTTATTAACAAACAAATAAAAATATAATTAATGTAATTGTTTAGCTCCTATAAGAGATAGAAATTCAGCACGAGTTTCTTCTTTTCTAAATGCACCTGTGAAATCAGATGTTACCATTTCTGAGTTTTGTTTTTGCACACCTCTCATCATCATACATAAATGATGTGCTTCTATTACTACGGCTACTCCAAGAGGATGTAAAACATTTTGTATACAATCTTTGATTTGCGTAGTTAGTCGCTCTTGCACTTGCAATCTGCGAGCATACACATCTACAACTCTTGCTATTTTACTTAAACCTACTATATTACCATTAGGTATGTAAGCTACATGAGCTTTACCAAAAAAGGGTAACATATGATGTTCACACATTGAATATATTTCTATATCTTTTACTATTACCATCTCTCGATAATCTTCTTTAAACATAGCAGAACGTAATATCTGTTCAGGATCAGCATAGTAGCCGTGCATTAGAAATTGCATAGATTTAGCGACTCTTATAGGCGTTTTTTCTAGTCCTTCTCTATCGGGATTATCTCCTATTAGTTTTAGTATTTCATAATAATGTTCTGCTAATTTATTTATAGTTTCTTCGTCATAGTAATCTATTCTAGCATAGCCATCATTAGGCTCGAAATCATCGAGCATATTTTCATATTTAATATTTAAACTCATAATAAATTATTGTTTTTCAGCACATTGCTCCTCACAACGCATACAAGCAGATATTTTTTCTCCTGTTTTAGGGTTTATCACAGAGCATTTTTTTTCGAATTTTCCATCTTTTTTAAAAAACATTTTTATTCCAATGCCTGCAACAGCCAATAATATTAATGAGAAAACAATTATTAATGTAGTTAAAAACATTTGTGTTATAATATTTTATTCTATTTGTCCAACTTTGACAGCTATCTCAGCTAATCTATTAGAATAACCAAATTCATTATCATACCAAGCGACTATTCTAGCAAATCTTTTTTCTGTAACGAAAGTAAGCTCAGCATCTACTATAGAAGAATGTGTATTACCTACGATATCATGACTTACAATAGGATCCTCGCAATATTGTAAGATACCTTTTAGGCTACTTTCAGCATATTTTTTGAGAGTAGCATTGATTTGCTCTGCAGTAGTATCTTTTTGCAAGAAAACATATAAATCGACAACAGAACCATCTGGCACTGGAACTCTCATAGAGCTTCCATTCAATTTTCCAGCAAGCTCGGGCATTACTAGTCCAATAGCTTTAGCAGCACCTGTAGATGTAGGAATAATAGATAAACCTGCTGCACGTGCTCTACGTAAATCCTTATGTGGAGAGTCTAAAATTATTTGATCGTTAGTATATGCGTGAATAGTGTTCATAAAACCATATTCTATTCCAAAATTCTCATGTAATACTTTAACAACTGGAGCTAAACAGTTTGTAGTACAAGATGCATTAGAAATCAAAATATGATCTTTTGTCAGTTTGTCATCATTTACACCTATAGCTACTGTAATGTCTACATCAGTACCTTTGCTAGCTGGAGCACTTATGATTACTTTTTTAGCACCTGCTTGGATATGTTTCATTAATCCTTCTCTATCTCTAAATTTGCCTGTGCATTCTAATACTATATCTATTCCTAATTCCTTCCATGGTAGCTGAGTGGGATCTTTTTCTGCAAAGATTTTATATTCTCTATTATTTACAACTATACTTTGTTCTTTAGCTTCTACAGTGCCATTAAAAACTCCAAATACTGAATCATATTTTAATAAATGTGCTAATGTAGCTGGAGCAGTTAGATCATTTATTGCTACAATCTCTACATCATTTCTGCGTTCTAATACTTTAAATACGTTTCTTCCTATTCTACCGAAACCATTGATTGCAATTTTTACAGTTTTCATAACTCTTTTTTTGCAAAATTAATCAAAAATTGTGAGTCTACAAAAATGTAATTTTTATCATATCTTTAATAGATAATTAATAAAAATTTTTGGGGTTATATTGAAAAAAGAGTTGTTTAAATTTTTCATCAAATATGCTACCGATTACAAATTTTGAATTTTGTAGAAATTCTTCAATAATAACTAAAAATTTTTATAAAAAGGCAACTATATATGTATTAGGGGCAGATAAAGGAGATTTTTTACCTGATTATGAATTAACAAACAAAGGAGTTGGTTTGCCAGCTAGCTGGGAGTATGGATATACTAAAGGTATGGCTATTTGGTGCAACGCAGTAGTTTATTGGTTAGAAGTATGGTAAATATTATTATTTTTATAAAATCATTTCCCCTGCGGTGCTTTTTTTTGTTACTTTTTTTGTGTAGCTGATAAAAAAAGTAAAATATTAAAAATATTCAAAAATATTCATTAAATATCCCCCTTCTATGTTTTATTCATCTAACAACTAAACACTATGTTAGCTCAAAACCAATCCATAAGGTTTTATAAACCCCGCATTGGGAAATCATTTGTCATAAAACAAGCAAGCAGGTTTGGGCAGAAGGGTTTACACTGTCTGAGCAAGCGATAGCTTGCGAGTTTGTAAACCCCAATGGGTGATTGCGTATGTTTTATCAAATAATTTCCCCAGCGGAGACTTTTCTTTTGTAACTTTTCTTTGTGTGGCTGACAAAGAAAAGTTTTAAAATAGAAAATATACAAAAATATTCATTAAATATCCCCCTTCTATGTTTTATTCATCTAACAACGAAACGCTATGTTAGCTCAAAACTCATCCATCTAGTTTTGTAAAATCATTTCCCCCGTGGTGACTTTTTTTGTGTAGTTGACAAAAAAAGTAAAATATTTATCAAATGCTAATGTTAAATATAGAGATCAAAAACCATTAATTTAGAATAGAGTCATTAATTTTATTTTTTTCTGTTAAAGCAATCATCCATTTATCAAATACTCATACTCATTAGTTCACACAATCATCCTTTTTCTTTGTTACCTATTATCTTTCATGTTTTTTTGACATTCTTTCCATTATCAATTCCCTTATCTTTTTAGCATCAGATTTAGTAAAGTTTTTGCATACTATCTTACCTTCGCCATAGGATGTAATTATTATATCTGTGCCTATTATGCTGGTATCTAACTTAACACAAGAAATATTAGCTATTGGCATAGTGATAGTATCTACATTTATCAGATATTTGTTGCGTTTTTTATATATTACTTCATCATCAGTTATTATGAGTCTGTCAGGAGTTAATATTGAGCCGCCACGAGTGATAGCAGAATGAAATTCATTATTATTTTGCTGGTTTATTTTTTCATCTATTTTAGACATACCTTTGATTTTCTATAAAATTAAATATTTTTAATAATTAAAAGATTAAAAGTTTGAAAAATAATTCAAATTTATTATAAAAGTTTATTTATTATTTATCGGAAAATAAAACAATTGCCATAATGTTTTATGCTATGGTATCGTGCGGGAGTTCTAATCATTAACTTATCAGTTTACACCGACTTTTTTTACGAGTTATAAAAATTCAAAAGACTCTGAAAACCGCATGCACTATATCATGTATTGGCAGTAGTGTTTTTTCTTAATCCGCTGCCCATCTATACTCAAAGTCTTCTTGTCCAATTAATAATGTATCATTTAGCTTGCTTTTAATTTCTTGTCCGCCCGGCATAATTGGAAGCATGTTAAAATAATTCCTGATTGCAAAATTAATACCTGCTAGACAAGTCTTTGCTTTAATCCAGTTTTGAGGTGAGAATACTCTGTTTTGAGGTTGAGTTTCGTTTGCCGCGGCTTCAAGAGCCATATTAAGACTAATTCCACTTATTTTTACAATCTCATCAATCATGTTTGTTTGAGATGCTTTCTCCCAACATTTATTAGGATTTGGTACTCTATCTGAAAAATTGTTTGCTATTGCAAAACACATTGAAACAGCATATAAATGATGATAAGGTGCATAAGCTTTCATTGCAAGTAATGTTTCATTTAATCCAAGTGGATTTTCTTTAGCCCAAGATTTATTTATTTCTTGCATCCAAAAGTTTAAAGCTTGTGCATTTTCGGGTTTATATTCTCTTTTAAATAATTGCTCAAAATATTTATCAAATATTTTAGTCTCACTATATGAAATATTTGGACGCTGTGAATGCCATGCAATTAGGTATTTACCTAAATCAGATAAATCTAAAACATATCTTTTGTCTTTATCTGCTGGTGCTATTTCGCCACGTTTTGTCGAAAAGTATCCAATAGGATATTTTTGTTCAAAAGATTTCTTTAAATTTAAGACACGTTTATCATTACTCCTTAAATCTCTAGGCTTTACTGCACTTTGAGAATTTGTATTTATACTAATTCTGTCTGCACGGTCTCTTTGAGGAATTTCATAGAATCTAAAAAGAACATATGTATCGTCCAGCTCTTTTACTCTTTCGCTGCAACTCAAAATCGTGTTCAATGATTGACAACCATTTACAACACTTAGTCTGTGAAGTTTTAATTGACTATCGTTTAATTCCAATTTGTTACAAATCGCAGTAATTCCATTATGGAAAAAGAAAAAATCCCGATGCTTATCGCTATAAATTGTCTGCCGAATCCCCTTATTAACTGTATTATTTAATCCCAAACTTTGCCGAACATTTTTTTGAAAAAGGGTTCCATCTTTTATCCCCGGTATTTTAATGCACTCTTTGAGTGGGATTGCAGCTAATAGAACTTGCGTACCTGCTATAGTTAGTTGCATAACATGGCTTGTTGTTAAATCAATTGTATGATTAATTGATGGATTTTCTCTCTCCAATGCAATATCATACCTGCGCCTTATCTCATCTTGGTCAATGACTGTGATAGAACAAACTATATCGTCTTTTTCTGATAGTTCTGCCAATTGTTTTTGAAAAGTTGCTAAATCTAGTTTGGCTGAATTCGTAAGGTCAGAAGTTGTAATTAATTCAAAAGCAATTTCATAATCATCTTCAAGAGCTCTTGCAACTTCATATAATTTTCGTTTTAGTTTTCCATTTGCAACTTCTTGTAGTCTAACCAAATCACGTAATTGGATCCAAGATGACAAAACTTCCCGTAATGGTTCAGCATCAATACTTCCATTACAAATAAATTTGCCTTGTAAAATGAAAACAGTTGATTTATCGTCATCTATTACAATTGCATCAATCTGTTTGTCATCTGCTCCATCGGTAATATCATCTTTTGTTTCATTTCTGTCGCGAAGATGAACGTTTCTTAGATACCATGCGACGAATCGTTGTCCATCGTTTGGAAAGTTTTGTTGGTAAAAATCTTGTTTGATTTCATCTTTAATTTTTTCAATCATATTCATAATATTTTCTTATTTACAGAGTGTCTTTTTAACATTACCGTCAACGGTTTACGTATATGTATGTGTAGTAGCGGATATGAGTGAGATTTTCCGTCTTGAAGATGAAGAAAATCGAGTGTGAATCCGAACTACGGCAACCCACCAACACTAAAGCCGATGCTGTCCAGAACGATTGATTTAACCACTTAAACCCAAATGTTTTATACATGATGTTAGAGTGCGTAATTTATTTTTATTCTTTTATTTGGTCATCAATCTTAGCGATAAAAGTCCTTACATCTTCAACTAATCTAATAATCATTGCTGAATCAACATTAACTATATTACCATCCTTATCCTTGCCGTTTCGATGAACAAAATCATGTCGTTTCAAAACAGCTTTATATATTTCACCGTTTTCTGGAAATATAACATCAAAAGTGTCTTTGTACATTTTAGATACTTTTGACAAATTATGATAAGTTACATCAAGCATTGCTTTTTTTGCAACATACTCAACCTTTTCTTCAAATTCAAAAAAAGCAGACATTGCAATATTCTGTTTGTCAAATCCTTTAAAAGTTTTATAGAATTTTTTTAGGTTATCTTTTGATTTAAAGACTGTATTTATAAAAGCATCTGATAAGTATGTCTCCATAATACCAATCACACTCGAATACAATTGTCGATGAAATAGATTTTTAAGAGTTTCATCATTGGGCACAATTACTAAAAGTTCAAGAATATTATCTAAATTCTGATTAAAAGTTTTAAAGAACTCTGTATTTGAAGAAATTGCTTCGTATTGTTCTTCATAATATGGCTCATCAATTTCTTCAACATCAACACTATAGTCATCTGGCAAATCATCAATATTTCCATCGCCACCAGCATATGTTACATAAATATCTATTTTAAATTCCTTTCCGCAGTTTTTACAAACTGCATATCCTTCATTGTTCGTTTGACTATCTCCAGCAGTATCAGCCGAATAGTCAGGTGAAGGAACTGATATTTCTTCGCTTTCTACTTCATGTGAACATTTGTCGCATTCAAATCGAACAATTATTGCTTGTGTTCCGAATGGATTGAAATCAAAATATACCATAATTTTAAATTTTAATAAATGCCTCTGTATCTAGGTCTTTTATTATGCGCCCTAATGTCTTTTTTTCTCCACAAATATACATCATTTTTCTAATACAAAAAAATTTTATTTTAATTTATTTTTTTAGCGAAGTTATATATTTTTTTGATATTAAAAAATATTATTTGTCTATATTATTAATAAACCAATCTGTAACCGCACGATAAATATACTCTCTCGTCTTTCTGAACCGACGATTTCAATCATCGGTTCCCTTGGGCGAATTATATTTTATTTGAAGGATCGCTGCATTCACAATGATGAGATTTGGCAAAAGGGTTGTTGCCATCACAATTTATAGTTAAAAAAATTATTTTCTCTAACGTTGTTCCACTTTGCTTTCGGGTGGATATCGGAGCACAAAACCTTTAATCTATACCTAACTTGAATAGATGCACAACGCTCAAAGGTTGCACGTAACCATGCCTGACGCAAAACAATGTTATCGGTTCAGCTTTCTTTTCTTTCGTTTATTTACGCCTAGGTTTTAAAGTTGTAATGATTAAAAGTCCGCCTGCCCTATAAGCTCCATAAGGCAATGAATATATAAATTGTTTAAAAGATTGCCATAAGTTCAATAATTCTTCAAGTTCCTTGGTCATTTCGTAAATTCTTCTTGCTTCGTCAATTTTGTCCTTGAAAATAGAAGGTGTCCAATATTCTTTAAATGTGTAGCTATTATTTGTTGATTTTTCAATGAAATATGTAATGCCGTCCTCCCCATATGTCCATTCTTTAATGCTATCTTGTGGTGGTATATCAAAAATAGATTTTTCTATAAATATATCGTAAACTTGTCTTGCTGTGCTAGTGTCTAATGATTTTGTGTTGCTAAAGAAATTGTCTGCCTTTTCTTTTTTTATTTTATAAGCGTCAGGGTCGTAACTTGAAGTAAAGTTTGTAAGTGTCCCCATAAAAGTCAAAAAGTCATTTGTCCAAATGTCAATTGCTTGTATATCTGTAGCAAATCTAAAATGAAAAGTATCGGTTGCTTTTGTCAAGTTTTTTAGTCCTGCTTTTTCATATTTTTCTTGTTGCCATTTAAACAAAATTGTTGTGTCTCCATTTAAATAAGTTGGCACATAAAAACTTTTCTCTTGTCCGTTACCTAATTGTCCAAAAATTAAAAATGCAAATATGTATATTATTTTTTTCATTGTCGTATTTTATGCTGACCGATAACTCATTTATACATGTGATGAAGCCTCATAATACTATCCAATTTAGGTATATAAATGTAACATGTATCACATGTACTTAACAAAATTAATAAAATTTTTCATATTGTCAAAAGGCGATTTTATTTTTCAGAAATATAATTCAAAAAAAATTCAAAAATAAATCTGATAAATTAAAAAAATGTTAAAACAAAATGACAAATTGTCAATTATCAACTTTTGGATTGATATTTGTCAAAGAAAATATATAAATTTATATTATGGAAAATGGTATTTATAATAATTTTACGAATTTTAAGTATGATTTTGCAATATCATATGCTGGTGAGGATAGAAAAATTGCAGATGGTATTTATAAAAAATTAAAAGAATTAGATAGAGAATGTAAAATATTTTATGCACCATATAAAATAAATGAAATTATTGGGAATAATGGAGAAACATTTTTTGAAAATGCATTTAAATCGTCAAAGATATTAATTGTAATTTTTTCTGAAAATTATAAACGTAAAGAATGGACACGATATGAATGGGACATAATAAGGAAAATTAATTTAGAAAATAGATTTGTACCCATAAAAATTGATAATGTAGATTTAATGGGATTATCCTCAAAAATAATCTATTTGGATTTTAAAGACAATTATGTAGAAATAGCGGAAAAATGTATATTTAAATTAATACAATTTGAAAAAGAATATGGTATAAAAATAAAATCAGAATATGAGGGAACATTTGAAGATATTAAAAATGCAGAAGGTGATTTAGACAAAGTATATCAGATAGTAAAAGATAATAGAGAAAGATGTCCTTTGAAAGATATTGAGTACCCTAATGGTGATTATATAAAAGAATATAAAATAATTAAAATAAAAGATGTTTCATATGCAAAAATAAAAAGATTAATAGTAAGAATTGATATACCAGATAATTTATCAAAAGATGAAGTTAAATTCAATATTAAATACTGTACTGCAGAAATATTTAATAAATATAAACCAGATGCATTAGGCGTTTTTGTTTATTGTTCAAAAGCATCAAATTTTACAGGATATAATATTTTTAATGTTGCTAAATCAGATTTTGCACCTTATGGGTAATGGGAAAAAGCAGAGGAAGGCTTTATTTATAATTTGCCAATAGATAAATTTTATTATTATATCAAGTTTAATGAAATTTATTTTAATAAAAATAGTTAGTTCTTTTCATTTATTCTAAATATTAGATATATTTGCAAAAAATATATTATTATTTATGAATAAAGAAGAAGCAAAACAAAAAATACAAGAATTAATTGACAAATATGAAAATCTAAAAGCTGAAGGAAGGATAAAATCATACAATGAAGCTCAGACCAGAAATGAATTTATAGAGCCACTTTTTGAATATCTTGGTTGGGATATGAGAAATATTAAAAATAATAATGAAGTAACTACAGAAGAAAATGTTTCAGGTGGCAGAGTTGATTTAGCTTTTCGTATTGGGAATTATCCTGTTTTCTTTTTAGAGGCTAAAGCAATGAAAGCTGATCTAAATGATCCTAGATGGGCAGAGCAAGCTATAAGATATAGTTGGAATAAAAATGTTACTTGGGCTATACTCACAGATTTTGAAAGTATAAAAGTTTTTAATGCCGAGATACCACCAAAAAATATTAATGATAATTTATTTTTTGAAATACCATACAGTGATTATATAAAACGATTTGATCAATTATGGCTTTTGTCAAAAGAAGCTTTTGAAAATAATTTATTAGAAAAAGAAGCTCAAAATTGGGGTAAAATAACAATTCGCAAACAAGTAGATGAAAAACTATTTGAAGATTTGAAAAATTGGCGCATTATATTAACTAAAGATTTTAAAAAATTGAATAATATAAATGATGATATCGTAGACGAAGGTGTACAAAGAATACTTGATAGACTTATTTTTATTCGTACAGCAGAGGATAGAAAAATAGAACCAGTTATTTTAAAAAACATTTATACTAATAATAAACCAAATAAATATAAACAATTAGTAAAAATATTTCGTGAATTTGATGAAGGCTATGATTCAAAATTATTTGAACAACACAACTGTGAAACTTGGATAGCTAGTGATGATAAAATTATTAAAGTAATTTCAGGTTTATATGATACTGAGGATGGTTTTCGTTATGATTTTTCTATAATTTCTGCAGATGTTTTAGGTGGTATTTATGAACAATATTTGAGTTATGTTCAGGGGCGTAAAAGTGAAGAGAAATCTAAATCTAAACGTAAGTCTCAAGGTATTTATTACACGCCCAAATATATTGTTGATTTTATAGTTGATAAAACATTAGGTGATTTTTTAAAAAATGAGAAAATCAAAAATATTCATAATATTAAAATATTAGATCCTGCTTGTGGTTCAGGTTCATTCCTAAATTCAGCCTATGATATAATTTTAAATAGCATTAAACAACCAGATCTATTCACTAAATTTGACATTTTAAAAGAAAATATTTATGGTGTTGATTTAGATCAACAAGCTATTGAAATTGCACAGCTAAATCTTTTATTAAAGGTATTAACACAAAAAACCAAATTACCTACTCTACAACATAACCTAATATGTGGTAATTCACTTATTGATGATGATCCTGAAATTTTAATAAAATATTTTGATAAAGATTACCATGACTTAAAACCGATTAACTTTTGCGATAAATTTCCTGAAGTTTTTACTACAAATGCTAAAACCGGATTTAATATTGTTATAGGCAATCCACCTTATGGTGCTGAACTATCTAAGGAGCAACAAAAATATTTTAATGAAATTTATAATATAGGTTCTACTAATACTGCTATTTTATTTATTAAAAGAGCAATGGATTTATTAAAAGATGATGGTAAATTAGGTTTTATAGTTCCAAAATCTTTATGCTTTGCTTCAAATTGGCGTAATATAAGAGAAGTTATATGGGATAATTTAGAAATACTCGTTGATTGCAGTAAAGCATGGCAGGATGTGAAGTTAGAACAAGTGGTTTTCATTCTCAATAAAGGTAAAAAAACAGATGCATATATATCTGGAAAATTTGAAAATGGAATATTCAAAAATCTCGGAAATATAAATAAAAATGATGCTAAAGAATTTGGACTTCTATTAAATGGTGTATCTGACTATGAAGTGCAAATAGCTAAAAAAATAAAAAACAAATCTATCTTTTTAAATGAAATAGGTATAAATCGAATTGGTGGAGATTTACAAAAATATATAGTTGATGTTGGTGATTATGAAGTGATAGGTGGTGCACAAATACAAAGATATGGGATTGTAGGAATTAAAGGTAAAATTAATAAAAATAAAATTAAAAATAACAATGCATTTATAAAAAATAATTCTGTACTAGTTCAAAATATTGTTGCACATATCGAAAACCCAATAGATCATATAAAAATAACAGCTTGTATTCCTGATAAAAATGATTATATAATAGTAAATACAATTAATCAAATTATAATAAATGAAAAAATTGATAGAAAAATTATTTGGTATTTATTAAATTCTAAATTAATAAATTGGTATGCATATCGCTTCATTTTTGGTAAAGCAATTCGTACCATGCATTTTGATAATCCTGTAACATCTCGTATACCTATACCAAAGGATATAGTAAAGTTACAAGAAACACTAGCTAAACCAATAGATGATTATTTAGCATTAATTAAAGAATTTTACAATACACCAACACACACTAATAAATGGTATGATTTAAAGGAAAACGTTGAAAAATTAGAAAAAAAGATTGATAATGAAATTTATAAATACTACGACCTAACTGATGATGAGATAAAAATTGTGGAAGGGAATTAAATGCTTTTTAAAAGAAAATTAAAATAATAAAAAGATATTAATTTTTTTATCATTTATCTAAAAATAATTTATTATTTTTGCTCATAAACAAATAAAACAATATTATTATGGCATCAACATCAGAAACAGGACATGCAAAAAATGTTGCAAATTTTGAATCAATGATTTCTATTTGCGAAGGTTATGGCTCCGCCTACAACCCATCCAAAAATGCAATCAAAATCACACAATTAAAATCATTATTAGAAAATGCTAAAAATGCTATGAGTGCTGTGAATACTGCTAAAACTGCTTATGACAATGCTAGTAATGCTCGCGAGATAGGTTTCACCAATTTGCGTAAACTATGCACTCGCTTAGTCAATGCCCTTGACGCATCAGAGGCTTCTGACCAGATAGTGAAAGATGCTAAAACAATCAATAGAAAAATACAAGGCTCACGTGCTAAAACCAAAACTGCAAGTACCACAACTGCTGAGCAACCGCAAGAGCCTCGTCAGATATCAGTCTCACAATTGAGCTTTGATAGCCAAGTAGATAACTTTGGCAAACTAATAACCCTCGTTGCCAGCGAACCTTCCTATGCTCCTAACGAAGCAGAATTGCAAGTTTCTACTTTGAATGCCACATTAGAAAATCTAAAATCCTTAAACAATGCTGTCATAAATGCAAAAACACAATACGACAATGCCATTATTGCTAGAAATAAAGCACTATATAATGCAAATACCGGCATCGTAGACACTGCATTAGAAGTGAAAAAATACGTAAAATCAGTCTTCGGTGCATCTGATCCTAATTATAAACAAATAAGTGGATTGAAGTTCACAAGAACTAAAAAATAAAGCAATATTCTTTTATTGATAGCATATATTTAATTTTCAATAATTCATTTTTTTTAATTTTTTAAGTGATATAAAAAACTAGCGTTCCATTTTATAGAACTTGCGTTCTATTTTATAAAACTTGCGTTCCATTTTGTAAAACTTGCGTCCCATTTTATAGAACTAGCGTTCCAATTTGTAAAACTAGCATCCCAATTTATAGAACTTGCGTCCCATTTTGTAAAACTAGCATCCCAATTTATAAAACTAGCGTTCCATTTTATAAAACTAGCATCCCATTTTATAGAACTAGCGTCCCATTTTATAGAACTTGCGTTCCAATTTATAAAACTAGCATCCCATTTTAAAAAACTTGCGTCCCATTTTGTAAAACTAGCATCCCAATTTATAAAACTAGCGTTCCATTTTGTAAAACTAGCGTTCCATTTTATAGAACTAGCGTTCCATTTTGTAAAACTACCTTCTGCATTTATAAAATTTGCGACCGCATTTATAGAACTACCTCCTGCACTTATAAAATTAGTAACTGCACATATAAAACTAGCGACTGCATTTATAAAACAGAAAATTACTAATAAATCAACATGCATTGCACTAATATACATTTTATTCCAACCCTACCACATATTCCCGTCCGCATTGGGAAATGATTTGTCATAAAACAAGCAAGCAGGTTTGGGCAAAAGGGTTTACACTGTCTGAGCAAGCTTTTGCTTGCGAGTTTGTAAACCCCAAGAGATGATTGCGTACTTTTATCAAAATATTTCCCCAGCGGAGACTTTTTTTTTGTAACTTTTCTTTGTGTGGCTGACAAAGAAAAGTAAAATAAATAGTAGTTTTAAAGCTTGGATACTAATATGTATTACCCAAAAAATATATAGTTGATTGGGATTTATTAACGTACAGTAAGAAGCATGGCTATATGAGTAGAATAACTTATATTAAATTAAATAACGTAATTATTTATTGGGTAATAGTATGGTAAATAAAAAATACGATCTTAGCATAGATCCGAATGAGAAGTTAATAAACAAGGTGAAGTGGTGGGAGATCCAGCTAAAAATATAAATCTAAGGATCAGGTAACGTGATGCTTTTTATATAATAGAACATGTGAAAGTATATCATCTTTTTTTAATAGAGCCAAAAATTATTTATTTTTGTTAAAAAAAACTTAGTTATGTCAAAAAATTATGATAGTATTGATCAAGAGCAAATAGAACAATTTATTTTATTTTGCCAAGATTATTGTAATATAGTAGAGTCTGCAGAGGATTATGATTTTGAAAATATAGTAAATTTTTTACTAGTAGTCCTACCGATGCTATATTTTTATGGTACAGTTATTAAATTAATAGATGATGCTGATATAGAATATGCAGAGAGAACAGTAAATGAAGAGACCTATACTGTCATTTACAATAGATTAAATAATATTTTCTCTAAATATTTTGATTTTCAAATTACTGATGATGATTATCTATGGTTAAATAATATATCTATCCCTGAATATCTATGTGATATATATCAAGATCTCAAAGATGTCGTAGTTTTATACAATAAAAATAAAATAGAAACTCAAAAAGCTGCAATCTATTTAGCTAAATTTTGGTTCATACAAAGGTGGGGAAGTGAAAGCCTCAAAGTACTTTTAGCTCTACATAGTTACAATTATAGATATGAAGAGGGAACGGATAATAATTTTTATAATAATGATGATATTTATAATTTGTGATTTTTTAATAAAAAAATAATAAATTTGCATTATAAAAAATAAAAAAGATGAAAAAGATTTTTGTACTATCAATGCTTAGCTTTTTATTAATGGTAAATATAGCTTTATCACAAAAAATTCCAGGTTACAAAATTCAAGTTACAATTCCACAATTGGCTGATACTAATGTTTATCTAGGATATTACTATGGTAAATGGCAATATGTAAAAGACACTATTAAGCTAGATAAGACTGGTAAAGGGATATTTCAATCTAAAGATACTGTGGGTAGCGGAATGTATTTACTCATAACACCATCAAAAAAATACTTAGAATTTATTCTAAATAACAATGAAAGAATTTTTAGTATCGAAACTGATACTACAGATTTACTTGGCAAAGCTAAAGTAAAAGGCTCTTTAGAAAATGAATTATTTTTTAGATTTAATAATGAAATTACTAAACCATCGAAAGAAATATATTCTCTACAGCAAAAAGTAAAAGAATTTAAGCAAAAAAACTTGTCAGATTCAGTAGAATTCTATAATTCTAGAATCAAATTACTCATAGATAGTATAAACAATATGAAGATAAAATATATGGAGCGATATCCTACAACTCTTTTAGCTAGGATGTTTAAAGCTACTAAAGATCCAGAAGTACCAGATCAGCTGCCATTAAAGCCTGATGGTTCTGCAGATAGCTCCTACAAATATTTTTATTTTAAAGAACATTATTGGGATAATATAAATATTGCTGATGAGGCTCTGCTGCGTACGCCAATCTATCATAACAAATTAGAGACATATTTTAATAATGTAATTATCCAGCATCCAGATACTATTATCAAAGAAGCAGATAAAATATTAGCCAAAGCTTCAGCTAATAAAGAAACTTTTAAATATGTATTATGGTGGTTGACTTATAATTATGAAACCAGTAAAGTTATGGGCTTCGACAAAATCTTTGTTCATTTAGCAGATAATTACTATAAAACTGGCAAAGCTTATTGGTTATCAGAATCTTCTACTCAAAAAATTATAGACAGAGCAGATGCTATACGACCTAATCTATTGGGTAATATTGCACCTAATTTGATTTTATTAGATACTGCTAAAAATTTGAATTCCTTACATAACATAAATGCCAAATATACAATATTATATTTCTGGGATCCCTCTTGTGGACATTGTAAAAAAGAAACACCAAAATTAGTAGAGTTTTACAAACAATATAAAGATACATTTAATTTAAAAGTTTTTGCTGTATGTACTGATAGTAGCTTCATAGAGATGAAAAAAACAATTAATAATTTGCAAATGCAAGATTTCATTAATGTAAATGGTATTTATACTGCCTCAGGCGATTTCAGGAAATATTATGATGTCTATTCTACACCAGTAATGTATGTTTTAGATCAATATAAACAGATAATTGGTAAAAGGTTGATTCCTGATCAATTATATGATTTTTTGAAAAATTATGAAAAAAATCCTATCTTTCCTGAACCTCCCGAACAATCAAAAGCACCATATATTCCACTAATGCCAGGTGGCAGCTTTAATGAATAAAAAATTTTATTAAAAATATTTATTTAAATAGGCGTTTAATTAATAACATAAATATATAAGCGTAAGTAAATTTTATAAGAATTTGATTATTTTTATAATTTTGGACGAAATAACTTTGATGGTGGTTAAGTAGAGCGAAGCTTGTATCGAAGCCACAAAAAGAAAAGTTACAAAAGAAGAATCTTTGCTGGAGAAATGCGTTATTAACTTGAGCTGAAAATTAATTAGAGAGTAATTCTATTATTACATAAATTTTTAGCAAAATTTATTATCTAAACGTCTATTTCAATTGAATTTTTTTAAATACTATGTTTAATACTATTTTTTATTTTCATTTTATTATTAATTTTACGAAATAAAAAATTAGGATAAATGAATTTGCATGAATATCAATCAAAAAACCTATTAGAACAATTCGGTATCAAAACTGTAAAAAGATTTCTAGCATATAATCCAGATGAAGCATATGAAGCTGCATTAAATTTAAAAGAATTAACAGGTTCAGAAATTTGTGCAGTAAAGGCTCAAGTTCATGCTGGAGGCAGAGGGAAAGCTGGTGGCGTAAAAATTGCTAAATCACCTGAAGAAGCTAAAAAATTAGCTTCACAAATTATAGGAATTAGATTAGTAACACCACAAACTGATGAAAATGGTAAATTAGTTCGAAAAGTTTTAATAGAACAGAATTTATATTATGAAGGAAAAGAAAATGTTCAAGAATTTTATATGAGCATTTCCTGTGATCGGAAAAATGAAAAAAATGTAATACTATACTCTACACAAGGTGGAATAGAGATAGAAAAAGTTGCTGAAAAAACACCAAATTTAATTTTTAAGGAATATATAAACCCTATAACTGGGTTGATGCCTTATCAAGCACGTAAAATTGCATTAAATTTGAGATTAAGTGGTGATGCATTCAATGATATGTTAGATTTTATTGCTAAATTATATCAAGCATTTATAGGTACAGACGCTTCATTATTAGAGATAAATCCAGTTTTGAAAACTAGTGATAATCAAATATATCCTGCAGATGCAAAAATTGTTTTAGATGATTCTGCACTTTATAGACATCCTGAGCTTAGTGGATTACGCGACCTAGAAGAAGAAAATCAGTTAGAATTAGAAGCAAATGCTGCAGGATTGAATTATGTAAAATTAGATGGTAATGTAGCATGTATGGTAAATGGTGCAGGGCTAGCTATGGCTACTATGGATTTAATTGCTATAGCAGGAGCTAAACCAGCCAATTTTTTAGATGTAGGCGGTTCAGCTAGTTCTGAACAAATAGAAAAAGGCTTTAGAATAATATTAAAAGACCCATCAGTAAATGCAATATTAGTTAATATTTTCGGAGGCATAGTCAGATGCGATAGAGTGGCACAAGGAATTATAGAAGCATATAAAAATGTAGAATATATAGATATCCCTATAATTGTACGTTTGCAAGGTACAAATGCACAATTAGCTAAAGAAATTTTAGAATCATCAAATTTAAAATTAATACCAGCCAATACATTAGATGAAGTTATAGAGTGTATAAAAGCTTTAAAAATATAGTAATCAAAAGAATAATTTGGGGAGAGGAAAGGGGTTGAAAAATATAATTTTTGTTTAAATATTTATATGCCATATTTTAAAAATATATTACCTTTGCAACAAAATTTTAAATATGAAAGATATAGTATCAAACCTCCAAGAGCACCTCTCACAGGGCAAACAACTCAACTTAGAATTCCTCAATAATCTCTACAATAAGATGAAACTCCAAGGCAACGACGTAGTCGATTATCAACATCTAAAGGCTCAAAGCGTATCTCCACAATGTCCTAACTGTAAAAGTATCCATATCAAGAAAAATGGTCACCAGCAAGGACAACAAATGTATAAA
>JAPXMM010000034.1:0-19363 GCA_033809015.1 Bacteroidales bacterium | reverse complement strand
GTGATTTCAAGGTGTGGATGAGTAGATTTCACGGAGTAGCTACGAAGTACTTGCAGAGCTACTTGATGTGGTTTGTGATAATGAATAAATATTTAAAAGAGCTGATAGATCAAGACATTGGCAGACTACTGAACTTGTCATCGCATGATAGGTGGGCGTGGGACAAGTATAGAGAGATAGTTAGTCAAAGATATGAATAAATTACTTTTAAGTATAACAATAATTTGCCAGCATAAACACCCTTAACACTTTCCTCTTTCCCACAAAAATTATTTATAACAAAACCCTATTACATCTTCAAAATAGGAAGGTTGCTTTATTATCCTTACAATAAAATGATTTTACATTTATTAATTAAACTTTTAATTTAATTAGCTATTCTTGTTTGTCATAATATCTAAAATCACATTATCTGTTTCTTGCATACCTTTTGTTCCAATTTTTGCTAAGTTGTTTATGGTCTTTTCTATGTCATTATCTATTATGCCCTCATGATGTGATACTACTTTATTGTCTATAGCCATTAGAGATGACAAAACTGCAGTATATATGCTAGTAGCTATTTTTAATGAACAGCTGGGTTTAGCTCCATCACATATCATACCAGTGATAGATGCTATCATATTTTTAGCTGAAAAAGAAATTTGTGATTTACTACCTCCTAATAGATAAGTAATGCCACAGCAGGCACCGGTAGAAGCTACTACACAACCACATAGCGGGGATAATTTACCTAGTTTTTGTTTGATATAAATAACCATTAAATTACTCAATGTGAGAGCACGTATCAATTGATCTTCGTTAGAAGATAATGATTGAGCAAAAAGCGTAACAGGAAGGGTAGCAGCTATACCTTGGTTGCCACTACCAGCTGTACTCATCACAGGTACCATAGCTCCATCCATTCTTAGATCACAAGCACCAGCAGTAGAAGAGATTATATCATTTAGTATATTATCTCCTATTATTTTTTTTGCTATTTCACTAGAAAGTGTTTTTGTGATTTGATGTCCATAATCTCCATCCTTTGAAATGATTGAAGCATTTTTATTCATTTCTGCAGCAGCCAATATGAATTTTATTTCTTCTATAGGAGTTTCTGTAGTAAATTCGAAAATTTTATCGTAGTCTAAATCTATTTTAAAGCCATTATCTTCATTCTCTATATAATCTTGTTGATAAATAATTTGATTATTTTTTGCTAAAAAAGTAAAATTATCATGTGCTCCTCGTATAATAGCAATAGACTTATTATCTTTAGCATGGCAATGAACTTCTATATACAAGTTATCTGGACAATTTTCTTTTAAAGAAATATTAATTTTATCATCTTCGATAAATCTTTTACCATATTCTACATCTCGCATAGTTACATCTTTTAGTACTTCGAGTTTATAGGCAGATTTACCTATCGTGGCTCCTAATGCGATAGCTATTGGCAAACCTATCATTCCAGTGCCAGGTATTCCTACACCCATAGCATTTTTAATAATATTTTTACTTAAAAAAACATCTATTTTTTCAGGAATGTCTCCTAATGTCTCACGTGCTTTTGCTACACAAAGAGCTACAGCTATTGGTTCTGTACATCCTATTGCAGGTACTATTTCTCTGTGCATTAGATTAATTATCTCTTGTCTTTGCGTTAAATCTAACATATAATGGAATTAATTATTGCAAAAATAACAAGGAAAAACGAAAATTAACGAATAAATTATTCTCTAATTACTGTATATTCATTTTCATTAATAATTTTCACAATTTTAGAAGCTTTGTGAGTAGAATTATTTTCATTGCGTAAAGGGACGATATAATCAACTGCCATTTTAATAACTGCATCTATATTTTCAAAGTTTATAGGGGAAGGATTACCAGATGTATTAGCAGATGTAGAAACTATTGGTGTTTTTAAGAGATTGATAACTTCTTTGCAAAAATTATGTCTAACTAATCTGACTGCTATCGTATTATCTTCATTTATCAGAATGCCAGGTAAATCTACTGGATCTGGATAAATTATTGTTACAGGCTTATCACTTTCGTTTTCTATTTTAAAAGCTAATGAAGGTATATTTTTAACAAATTTTTTTAACATATCAAAAGATGAAACTAAAATAATAAAATTTTTATTATCAGGTCTATGCTTTATTTCAATAATTTTTTGAATAGCCTTTTCATCTAAAGCATTGCAGCTGAGTCCCCAAATAGTATCTGTAGGGCATAAAATCACCTTACCTTGTTTTAAAAAATTTACAGTTTCTATTACATCTTTATTGTACATCGGATTGTAATTGCTTTACAGGTTCTAATAATTGCTCTATATTAAAACTATTTCCACAAATAAATAAATTTTTGGGACATTTCGAATAACCATGTTTACCACAAGGACGACATAATAGCTCTATATTGGGCTCTATAATAAAAGATTTATCACTTAATGGAGTGAAGCCAAACGATGGGACAGTAGAGCAAAAAATAGTTGCTATTGGCGCATTAATAGAAGAAGCCAAATGTGTAATAGCACTATCATTAGAATAAGTGATAAATGAATGTTTTATTACATATAAAGTTTCTAATAAAGATAATTTACCTACAAAATCATAAATATGTTCATTATTCTGAAACTCTTTAAAAAACAATTTATTTTTATTTATATCCTCTTTACCACCTAAAACTGCCACATTATAGCCTAAATTAATTAAACTTTCACATAGGTCTACCCATCTCCATATAACCATTTGTTTCGTATTCCAAAGAGAAAATGGAGAGATACAAATATATGGATTTTGTGGTAAATCAACTTTGATATTTTCAGGAATGTAAAGTTGTGGACGTCTGATTAAGTCTTTATTATTTACAATGTTTTGTATTAATATTAAATTCCTATCAACTTCATGCTTTTGATTCCACAAATGCTCATAAGTCTCATTGGCAAATAAGCAAGACATTGTACTTTGCTTAAAAGTAATTTTTTTGTTACTATGCATACACCACATTAAAAAACCAGTAGAGAAATATCGCTGGAAATTTATTACTGCAGTGAAATTATATTTTCTTAGTTGAAATATTAAATGCCACAGATGTTGGTATTTTCTATTTTTTTTATTCCAAATAAAAACTTTTGAAATAAATGGATGATTATCAAAAAGCTCTGCTGCTCTAGTATTAATTAAAATAAATATTTCTGCATCGGGATCATATCTATGAATAGACTCTATAACTGGTGTGATAAGTACAACGTCTCCTATACTTGCTGTTTGAATAAGTAGATATCTGTCTTTGGTTTTATGCATGAGAAATATATTATTAGAAAATGATAAAATACTAATTTTTACTTAATTTATAAAGATCATCTATAGCAGTAATCATCTTACTCCAAGATAAAATATTAGCTAAGGTTTTTTGTGCTTGTAGCCATCTTTTCACTTGGTTTTTGTCTTCTGGTTTATCACTAAAAAAAGTAGTTATAGCTTTAGATATTTCAGTAGCCTCACTAGTAATTATAAAATCTGTGTCACAGCATTTATTAGATAAAATATCTAAAATATCGGTATCTGTAGTAATGAAAGGTTTATTATAACGAAGTGCAATACGAGTGATACCACTTTGTTTAACAAGTTTATATGGCATTACTATCAAATCTGCTGCTGAAAAAAATATGGGGACCTCATTATCTGGAATATATCTATCATAAATATAAACTCTATCCTCTAAATTTAGCCTTTTAATCATATCGATAAATATATCTTTAGATTGGAAAAAATCTCCTGCTATAATTAAATGTATAGAAGGGTCTGTATCTGGTAAAGCATGCAACAACAAATCTAGGCCTTTATATTCTTTCACTTGCCCAAAAAACAAAATATATTTAATATTGATCTCATTTTCATTAATAATAATTTTCTCAGGAAGTTTAAGTTTTTTAAGTGCTTGTTCTCTAGGTATAAGTTCTCCATAATGATCATATAATGGATGATGTACTATCAAGTAATGTTTGTTAATGTTAAGTTCATTAAATTCATCTGCAACTTTTTCTGATAAAAAAATGAAAGCATCTATATATTTTGCGAAATATTTAAAAGATTTTTTTTGACTAAATTTATGTTTACCATAAATACTGTTTACAATTGCTATAGTTACGATATCTTTATTATTTTTTTTAAGATATCCAGCTATTTTACCATAAATAACACCTAAAAAAGCCACCCAATATTGGAAAATAACAATATCTGGATTCCTAGATGAGATAAGTTTAGCAGTGAAACGCCAAGTAAAAGGGTTCCATGACTTAAGAAAATTATGAATTTTTAATTTATATTTATTAAAAAATTCCTCTATTTCAGCTTTGTCAGTAATTTTTTCATCTTTTCGGAAAATAATATAGGGATACAATCTTTTAAACCCGAAAATTTCTACATCTTTGCCTGCTTTTTGCAGTTCTATAGCCAATTTATTTTTCAAAGCTGCCATGCCACCTTTAAACGGGAATGCTAGGCCAACCATAGCTACCCGTTGCCAATCTTTACTCATAACCTTTGACTCTCACCTTCTACAATATTTAGTTCTTCTTTAATATCATATTTATTTTTATCAGGACTATTCCTTTGTATCAGCTCTGCTAAAAAGCCTCCTATGAATAGCATAGTTCCGAGAACCATAAACAAAATGCCTAAATAGAACAGCGGTCTTTCTGTCATTTTATATTGTTGATATAATATCTTTGCTATTGCCAAATACAAAGCTATGATAAATCCAATAATAAATACAACTATTCCCATTGTTCCAAAAAAGTGCATAGGTCTTTTTCCAAATTTGGTCACAAAACTGATTGTAAGTAAGTCTAAAGGGCCACGAATGAAACGTGACATACCAAATTTAGTAGTTCCATATTTACGTGGATAATGATGTACTACTTTTTCTCCTATTTTATTAAAACCAGCCCATTTAGCCATTATAGGAATATATCTATGCATTTCTCCATAGACATCTACGCTTTTCACTACATCATGTTTATATGCTTTTAGTCCACAATTAAAATCATGTAATTTAATGCCAGATACTACACGTGTTCCCCAGTTAAAAATTTTTGTAGGTAATGTTTTGGATAAAGGATCATATCTTTTCTTTTTCCATCCGGACACTAGGTCATAATCCTGTTCCATTATCATTTTATAGAGTTCTGGGATTTCATCTGGACTATCTTGTAAATCTGCATCCATTGTGATAACAACATCTCCTTTAGCTTTTTGAAATCCTACATGTAGAGCAGCAGATTTACCAAAATTACGTCTAAATCTAATTGCTTTTATATCATTATTATCGATAGATAATCTTTTAATCTCCTCCCACGACCCATCTGTACTACCATCGTCTACATAAATAATTTCATATATGAAATTATTTTCCCTCATTACCTTTCTGATCCACTCAGTGAGCTCTCGTAATGATTCTTTTTCATTGTATAATGGTATTACTACTGATATATCCATAGTTTTTGTTTTATTTTTTATAAAGTATTACCCAATTAAATATTTTCATTAATAGCAGGATGTTTTTTAATAATTCCAGCTAATATCAAAGCTAGAATGGCAGATTCTATTAAATATGTAATTGATAAACTTAATTGGCTCTTAAAAGAAAAGGCTTGTGATAATGCTTCAGAACTTACAAAAGATTGATATTGCTCAGGCAAAGTTTCTTTTTGCATCTCTAGATTTATCATCATTGTATTTAGCATATTATTTAAATAATTAGGGTCTAACACATAAAATATTAACAATTTAACTAATAAAAATATTAATAAACTAAAAAATGAAATAATAAAACTTAATAAAAAGGCATTCAAATAGCTTATATATCCTTCTCCAAATTCCACACGTGCTTTGTTAATAGCCTTTATGCTAAAAAATATAATAGCAAAAGCTTGAATTACAAAAGTTAGCATATTTAAGACTAATATATTGCCATTTACTAACCATATTAATATTAAATATACAACCATTATTGATGCTGCAAATAATGTGTATTTTGATGCATGATTTAATAATTCTTTTGTTTTCATTTTTTATTGCAAAATTATTATAATTTAATCAATTAAGATATATACCTTTTTAGAGTAAGTTATTTAATAAAGTAAAAACTTAAATGAAAGTTATAATTAACTATTTTGACATAAGCATTTAATTAATAACTAAATTATTATAGTGAACTTACTTGTAATAACTATATTTATAAAAATTTTAATTTTTTTTAACAAAATTATCTTTTAAAATCTTTCTTTTCCAACTATGAAAAGAAAGATTCAAAGAAAAATCAACGCTGGGGAAATGATTTGATAAAACTACGCAAACATCTATTGGGGTTTACAAACTCGCTCACTATGTTCGCTCAAACAGTGTAAACCTTTTTGCCCTACGCGGCTTTGCTTGTTTTATAACAAATCTTTTACTAATGCTGTATTAATTCGAGCTTACGATTTATTTTAAAATATTATTTTAATAAAAAATTATTAGTTAAATAACTATTTTTAGATTTTAAACGAAATAAGAAAATGCTCTCTATTTAATTAATAAAAAATCGTTACAAAATAATCAATAATCCATTTCTCGAATATGAATTTTTTGAGATTTTATTAAATTTATTTTTTGTGTTTTATTTACAAGAGAAGAATGTACATCAACTAAATAAATACTACTAGCCAAACCATAGGTAGGTATCACAAATTGTTCAATGCTATTTTCTACAGTGCCAGACTGATGATAAATTAATTCACCTAACAAATTAAAAACTTTTATATCATATGGCTCACCTTCTGTAGCAGTGAAATTAATTAAAATATTATTAAAAATATCTGTATTTATAGTAATCCAAGAATCATCCGTTGCAGCATCACAAATTATAGATTGAATACCTAAAATTTCTTTATCACCATTATAATCAAATTGTGTCAATCTATAGTATAAGGCAGCACCATTACTATCATAGTTATCTACCCAAGAATAGGTAGATACTTCATTACTATTACCTGCACCTTGTATATATGCTACACTCTCCCAAGAGATGCCATCTGTACTACGTTCTACTAAATAATAATCACAATTAATTTCTGAAGCTGTTTCCCATTTAAGAGCAACATTTTCCCCTACGCAATAAATTTTAAAATACAATAATGTTACTGGCAAAGGATGAGATTTATCTACTAATATCCAAGTATAGAAACCACCTTTATATGCAGCAGGTGGCACTACATCTTTTACTCTATTATTATTAGCATCAGCTATTCCAAGAGCTGTAGAGTATCCTTGAAAAACATCGAAAGCATCTGGTATCCAACTGTAGGTAACTGGTGAAGCATATGGATCTTGTCCCCATAATTGTGCTGATAGATTAGTCTCAGTAATAGAATTGGGAGAAGCTATTTCATTATCTCTATAAGTAAAAGATAAAGTAGCATCTGGTGGCGTAGTAAGATTCCCTTTTTGACGAACTACCCAAAAACGATCTACTACAAAATATGATCCATCTCCATATGGCGATACACTCAAATTCATATGTGTAACTTGTGGTGGTACTGTAGGCCATGGTGTATTTTTAGCAACTGTTCTACGCGTACTTACTATTAGTGTATCTGGTGAGCTACCAGCTGTTTTTATGGCATAACTAAAATCTATTTTACTTGTATCCCAAAATGGAATAGTATATGTACCTGTACTATTGTCTATTTTCCAAGCTACTCTATTTAGATACCCCTCTGAAACTATACCTCCATTAGTAGTAGCTACAATTCCACTAGGATTTGGTTGATTTACAAATAAAGTAACATTGTTTTTAAGTGTAATTTTAGCATCTTTTAAATATAAAAGTTTATCTTGACTTTTCAAAACAAAGCTAAATATCGAAAATATAACAATAAAAAATATAATTTTTAATTTCATACTCAAAATTATTTATACAAAAATATATAATTTTTTTGACATTTTACTAATTTTTTAAAATTTTATATTCTTTAAATTCATCATTTTTTATTTGTTCAAATTCATTTTGCATTTTAATAACATCAAACATTATTTCTACACTATTATCACTTAATAATTTCAAAGAATTACTTAATTTATTGATCAGGACTAAAGAGCTCTCGATAACTTCGTCGTTATAATTATTCTCTATATTAGCCCAAATATCTATTAAATGATTACAAGAAATCTGACAACCTAGATTACCATTATCATAAGATAATTCTAATTTTAAAGCATTAGAATTTGAAATAGTATTAAATTTTGATAAAATTAATTTAAGAGTTTCATAGACTGCTAAATAGATATTTTCATATATTTCATCTGGTAAATTATTTTGTTGAAAGAATCTATTTAGATAATCATCTAAAACTGCTATGAAATTATTATTTTTTATGTATAAAGGGTCAATTTTTCTCATAATTAACATTATTAAAATATTCTTGAATTTTTTTACGATAGTACAAATTAAAGTTTAAATTATTGCGGTTCATCGATTCAAAATTATTATTTTTTATAACATTATACTGAAAATTTTTAATAAGGTTACTATTATAATCATTTTTAGCTGTTTCACTTTTACGTAAATTATCAGTCTCTTGCTGTTGTTCTGCTTTTTCAGCTTCTAACATACGTATTTCTATTTGTTTTTGTCTTTTTATAGTTTCATAAGTTAGATTTTTATTATAGAGATCTTTTTCTGTTTTTTCCATATCCTCTATCATTTCTTGAACGAAAGAAGCATTTTTTAAATTACCTTCTTTGCTCATTTGCTCTTTCATTTGCTGCATAGCACGTCTAATAGCTTCTTGTTGAGCGGCCATTTTAGCTAGAGCCTCACTAATTTCTTTTCCTTGTTTTTTACCATTTTGCATTTCTTTTTGCAGAGCTTCCATTTGTTTATTTAGGTCTTGTTGTAGCTGTTTTAGAGTTTTCATGCTAGGTTTGCTATTACTAGAATTGCCTGTATTTTTAGGATTATTGCATTTCATAGCTCCATCGCTATTCATTTGAGACATCATATTTTGCTGTTCCATCTGTTGCAATACATCTGAGAGGAATAGTGCCAGATTATTGAGAGAGGTCATGAGATTTTGTTGATTAATAGCTGCTGGACCAAAAGTCCAATTATTAAGGTTATTAATAACTTTTTTGCTTTCTTTTTCTACTTTGTTGATTTCATCAAAAATAAAATTAGAAACCATAGGTTGACGCTTGCCAATCATATAGAGACTATCTTTAGTACGTTTCATTACTTCTTGCAGTTCATATTGTTTCCTTACATAATCCTGATAATTTGATAAACGAGGATTCTGCATATAAAGATTTTTAATTAAATTTTCTTGTTCAAAAGAAGCTAAAAGTACATTTTTTAGTAATTGTCTAAGAGCTGTAGCATCTTCTGCATTTTCTTCTTGCAGCTGTTTTTCTAAATTCTGTTCTAATTTGTTAGCTAAATCATTCAATTGCTGGCTAGTATTTTTTTGATTTTCATTAGCTTTTTTTTGATTATTTTTTTGTAGATTTTGTTCAGCTTGTTGAACTTCATTATTAATAGTTTGCTCTTCAGATTCTATATTTTCCATTTTAAAAGGTTCGCTGAGTTTTTCATTTTCTTTTAACAAACTGTCATATTTTTCGAATTGTTTTTCTAACATTTGTTTTAGTTCATTTTGTTTAGTTAATTCGTCTAAATCTTGTTTTTTAGATAATTCATCAAATTGTTTACTTAAATCCTTAAATTCATCGAAAGTTTCTCTAAGATTTTTTTCTATATCTAAGCGTTTCAGTAGATCTATTTGTCTGTCTAGCATTTTATTTAACTCTTCATTCTGAGATTTAAACTCTTCGATATCTTCAGATTTTAACTCATTATTTTCCATTAATTTTTGTAAATTTTCTAAATATTCATTTAGTTCATCTAGATTAATAGATTTAATGAGCTCATCTATTTGTTGAATTTTTTCATAAATTTCTAAATTTTCGTCATAAGAAGGTGACAGCTGAAGGTTTTGTTCTAAATCATGTAATTCATTAATAATATCATTTTGTTTTTTTATTAGATTTTCCCATTTTTGTTTTTGTTCGTAATTAAATTTACGTTCTAGTTTCCATTGATTTTCTAGCTGTTTCAATTCATTTTTAATGTCATTTAGTTCTTTTTGCATATTAGCAAATTTAGAATTAGCGGCTTGTAATTGTTTAGATTGATCTATTTGGATTTCTTTTTTTGTAGGCATTTTTATTTCATATTCACGCGATTTAGTAGATTTAGGACCAGCTATAGCGTCATTATCATAAATTTCTAAATAGAAATGAATAATATCCTCAGGTTGTAGATTTAGAAATGAAAAATCTATATCAAAATTAAAATTTTGTATTAAATCATTATTTGAAATATTTACTGGGATTTTGCCATTAATAGTGCTATCTTTACGAGTCAATTTATAAATGGTTAATAATTTAGTAAATCCATAATCATCAGAAATAGAGCCAGAAACATAATAATGCATTATAGAAAATGTATCTTTTTGTACTTGTACTAATATTTGCGGATAAGCATCTAGTATTTCTGTAATGTATATATTTGTAGTATCTTGTAATGGAGATTTTATCGATTTAGTGATTATTTGCAAATTTTCATTTTTTAAGATTTGTAATTGATAATCTAATTTATTTTTTACTGAGTATTTTTTTAATGCATTTCCATTAAATATTATCAGACTATCAGCATTTTTTACATTAAATGAAAACAAAATTTTAGTTCCACGTGGAACACTATATGAAAAAATATTTACAAATTGCTCATTAGCTATTTTTGTATAATTAGGATATTTAATATTGGCTACTAGTCTATAAATATACGGTTTATTATAAATTTTTATTTCATATTTATCAGATATCCAGTCCTCAGCTATGATTTGAAAATTAGTATTTTCTGTTAAATTTTCAAAAATATATTCATATTTATTCTCTATAGTCTTTCTAGGTATATATTGATTACCATTAGATAAAATATATATATTTTTAGGAATTTTAACACCAGTAATTTCAAAATTTAACACAAAAGATTTTCCAGATTCAGTATAAAAATTTGTATTTAAAATATTAACTTTAAAACCATAATCTTTAGGAAAAATTTTATTATAATTGGATATTCTTACTAATGGATTTAGAAATTGATTAGGAAAAGTAAAAGATAAAGTAAAGAATATAGCTAAAATACTAAGGTTGCCTATAATCCATTTGTAATATTCTTTAATATTAAAAAATTTTTTTAAATTAATTTTAGATAGTTCATTGCTGCGTCTAGATAACTCATTTAATAATAGTTCATTATTATTAAGTTCATTTAGTTCAAACAATTCTAATGCAGATAAAATTTTGTCATCATTATTAGAATAATTTCCAAGTAATAAAGAAAAATTTTTATAAGTTTTTTCTCTAAAAATTCCAAAATATCTTAAAACTGGTAAAGCAATATAATATGAAAAAAATATAGTTAAAGAAATTATTAATACTATGAGTAATATTAATCTAAAAGTAGAATTTAGCCAAAATAAATTTTCTATTGTTGATAAAACAAATAACAAAGAAACTGTAAATAAAATAAACCAGAATAAACCTTTAATAAGGTTATTGAGATAAAATTTTTTTGCAAATTTTTCTAAAATATTTATAATTCTATTGTTGCTTGTCCTTTCCATCTTTTGATAATTTTTGTTTTAGCATTATTAAAATTCATAATATATCTAGATTGTGATAGTGAATCTGAGATATTAAAAAACAGATTACCATTTATCAAAACTGAATCATTTATATTAATTACTTTTAAATTTACTGAGTCTATATTACATAAAATTAGATTTTGATAATTAAGGTTTTTATTTACAGAATCGATAGAAAATAAAACAAATCTATATAAATATTCTGGGACACGTGCTGGTGTGATTATAATAATATTAGTATCATTACTTTTCAATAAAATAGAATCTATAAAAAGTTCTGTTTTTATATTACGAAAAAAATTATCAATTTTCAAGCCTGCAGAATAGTTATCAGATATAGATTCTACATTAATACTATCAGCTTTTAGTTTATTTATTTGTAAGATATTAGTTTTTGAATTAGATTTAAGAATTACAACATTATCATCATTAGTACTATTTTTAGAAAACAAAATACCTAATATTATTAATACAGCAAATAAGAGAATTATCAGAATAATATAAAAAATATTTTTTTTCATTACAAATTTTTTAATAATCTGACTTCACTATCGGTAAGATAACGCCATGTTCCACGTGGAACATTTTTTTTAGTTAAAGGACCAAACATAGTTCTATCCAACATTAATACTTTATAACCTAAAGACTCAAATAAACGTTTAACAATATGATATTGTCCATAATGAATAGTAATACCTATATAATTATGAGGTTTGGATTCAATATAACTTATTTCGTCTACAATTATTTTGTGTCCATCTATATAAATACCATCAATGATCTTTTGTAAATCATTGATTTTCAAATTTTTATCTAATTTTGTTTCATAAATTTTTAAAATATTTGATGAAGGATGTGTAAGCTTACGAGCTAAATCTCCATCATTAGTAAATAACAAAATACCAGTAGTATTCCTATCTAACCGGCCCACAGGATACACACGAAACTTTAAATCACCTAATAGATTCATAACAGTTTTCCGATTTTGTGGATCTTTTGATGTAGTAATATAATCTTTTGGTTTATTCATTAAAATATAAATCTTTTTTTCAGGCTTAATAGTAAGATCTCCTATCATCACTTTATCAGTTTCAGTAATTTTAGTTCCTAACTGAGTAATAATTTTCCCATTCACAGAAACACAACCAGTTAAAATCAAATCATCTGCTTCCCTTCTAGAACAATAACCACAATTGGCAATATATCTATTCAGTCTAATACCTTCATTTTTCTGTCTGAGATTTTTTTTAAAAGAATTATTATTAAAAGACTTTGTATTTTTTTCTTTATACTGCTTCATAAATAAAATATTTCATATTTACAAAATTACATAAAAAAAGGGGAATATAATATTCCCCTTTTTTAAAAAAAATAATTTACTATTAAACAAGGTTTAATCTACTAAATAATTCTTTACGATACATTCCACCTATAGGAATCACTTTCATTTTACCTTCAATAACCAAATCTGGATATTTGATACTAAAAATTTTGTCTATACGTACTATATAGCTTCTATGCACACGTACGAAATCTTTAGCAGGTAATATACGTTGCATTTCTTTCATAGTTGAGTGAGTTGTATAGATATTATCTACAGTATTTATAACAACATAATCTTTTAAAGCCTCTATATAATAAATATCAGAAAATTTAATACGATTTAGTCTATAATCTGCACGAACGAAAATGCTATCGGAATCACTTTTTTCTATTACCATGTTTTTTAGCATATCACGTTCTTTAATAAGCTCTTGATCATCTTTATATTTATTAAGAGCTATCTCTATAGTAGCTATCACTTCGTTCTCTTTAAAAGGTTTCACAATATAACCATAAGGAACAGCTGATCTAGCTTTATCAATAGTATTTTCATCAGCATATGCAGTTAAAAATACTACAGGAGTATTAGATTTTTCTCTAATTACTTCAGCAGCTTGTATACCAGACATATCACCTTTTAGCATAATATCCATCAGAATAATATCAGGTTCTAATTCATCAACAGCTTGTATAGCAGCTTCACCTGTAGGAAAAGAACCTACAACTTTATAACCAGCTTTTGTTAATACATTTTCAATGTCTTTTGCGATGATAGCTTCATCTTCTACGATTAAAACTTTTGTCTTTGCCATAATATAAATTTTTAAATTTTCGACAAAATTACAATATTTTAATATATATACATAATTTTTTATGAATAAATAGACTAAAAACTAAATATTTTATATATTAAAATAATATTTATAGACTAATACAATATTTTTTTACACTAAACAAGATTATTGAACAATAAATGGTAAAGAAAATAAATCTTTATCAGTAATAATATTTAATATATAAGTACCTCTATTATAATTAGAAATATTTAAAGTAAAATCATTTTGATAGTCATCAATCTTTTCATTTATAATTATATTACCTAAAATATCATAAACATTTAATATAAATGAATTAATATTAGAATTTTCTAATTGTATATTTATATAATCAGTAGCAGGATTTGGATAAATACTTATATTATTTTTTGAAATAATATAAGTATTAATATCAGTACCACAAACACCTCTTCCATTTATTTCAGTAGGATTTGAATTAATTGGATCTAACCAAGGTTTTAATTGTTTATTAGAAGTAGAGCCATTAGATGCCCAATGATAAGAAAATTTTCCATAATAATCTGATTGATTAGTAGCACTGCAATCACTACTGCCTCCTGTCAAAGTACCAATAATTTTACCATTACTATTAAATAAAGGAGAACCACTAGAACCTCCTTCTGTGATACCATGACCATTAGCAGTAGCTACCCACTTCACAGACCAATGAGTAGTATATCCAATAGAAAGAGTATTTTGATAAGTACTTATCTTTTTAATATCACCATCAGGATGATGAATACCTACACCGCTAGCACTTACACTTGTAGATCTAGACCATCCGTTGTAATATGGATTATAACTGGCAGGTACATTATTTTTAAATTTAACTAAATAAAAATCTGATCCAGTACTAGTAGAACCATAAGTATCGCAAGCTACGAGAGTGCAACCGCTAACAGTATGATTAGAATATTGAGGGCTAGTACCTGAGCATGATGTAGCTTCATAATTAAAATAAAAAATCCAATAATTCAAATCTGATGTGCTAGATTCATAACCACAATGATCAGCAGTAAGAAAATAAGGTGTACAATCACTAGCTGTATTATTAACTAAAGATCCTGTACATAAATAATAATAACTACCAGCTTTTAACTCAATTTTAGCAACACCATTTTTTTGATTTGTCCATCCAGTACCTTCTGAACATGTTACATTCACATTACAAGCTCCAGAAGATTTTTCGAATAATACATCTCTATAAACATAACAAATTTCACCTAAATGAAAAAATGAATAATCAGTTATATAATTTGGAATATTAAATTCTATAATCATTTCTTCGCCCGGCAAAGCTTGTATAGCCAAAACATTATCTTTATTATTCAGTTCACTAGTATAAGCTCCTAAAACTAAAGATTTATCAGGATTATAGATAAATAATTTAACACCATTTGGTATATTAAAATAATCAAATAAAGCATTTAAAGCTTTAGCATCTTTAGATAATATTTTTAATCTCCAAATTACATCACCATTATCTAAATAATCGAAAGTACCAAAATTATTAGCATCAATATTAACAGTTTGTATAGCACCAATACGTAATTTTTTATCATATTTTATCATTTGTTCATCATCAAGTAATAATTTTTGAACATTTGGAGGAGTCATATCATAAACATCAATATTTTGAATATCTGATGTTTTATTTGTAAAACTCCAAGGTATATCAGGTGTACTTATTTGACCAAATAGTAAACATGATAAAGTAATTAAGACAAATAATAAATAAATTTTTTTCATATAATTTAATTTTTAAGATTATAATTTCAAAATTAAATAATTTTTTTCATATAAATTATTTTTTTAGAACAAAGAATAGACAATTTATTAGGGGCAATTTATGAATTGCCCCTAATAAACGTTTTATGGTAAATCATTTGATAATTTGCGATTATTTTTTATCAGGGCTAAAGCCCATTACTTTTTCTTTGCTGTCCCACGACCTAAAGGTCGTGGTTACTATACAACGTTTTTATCCTCGACCTTCTCTTTGTTTTGTCATAAAACTTTTTGTTTAATCATAAAAACCTTTATAATCATCCTAAACTCCTAAACTCCTCCTTTTCTAAACCTTTTATCTTTTAACTTTCAACTTTATACTTTATGAACTTATAATTTTTCATTGCTTATTCTAATGACATCACCTAGTCTATATAATACTTTATAAATCAAATAGCCTTGTTCATCAAATAATTTTTCCCATCCACTTCTTTCTCCAGCAACATCAAAAGATTCTATTAATTTAGTTTCTCTATTTTCATAAAAAGTATAATGTTTATTTATTGGCTTACCATCGAAATAGCGACCTTTATACAAAGTTTGTTTAGTGTTATAATTTTTAATTTCATATTTACCATTTAGTATATCATTAGTAAAATATACCTCATATAATAAATTATTTACCTTATAAATCCATTTATCTGTTCTCTCATCATTAGATAACTTACCTTGTGCTATCACATCACCATTTATATTATATTCTATATATTCACCATTAGCTAAACCATCTTCATATAAAATTTTTCTTTTAATATTACCATTCGGATAGTAAAAGATATACTCTCCATCTAATAAACCATTTAGATATTCCATTTTTTCTATTACATTTCCTAGAGTATCATAAACAAGCCATTCACCAACTTTTACATTATTTCTGTAGTTTCCAGTTTCATAAATATTTCCATTTTCATAAAAATAATACCATTTTCCTTGATATTTACCTTTCTCATCTATTATTCCTGTAGCTTCTAATATACCATCTCTGAAAATATAAGATGCTATTATTTTGCCATTAATATCATAATCTCTTCTAACTCCATCAGGTACATCATTATAATAACTTCCAATAGATTTAATATTCCCATTAGGATAATAGTCTCGCTTAATGTCATGTATCTTGACATCAGAAGTTACTATCATTGTATCTGCTTCATATCTTTGAATAGATTTTAATTCATTAGTTTTAATATCATAAGTTTTAGCTACACCATATTTTAATCCATTATTATAATATATTTCATGTTTTAGTTTTTTATTATTATCTATTTCTATCCATTTACCAGTTTTTTTATTATTTTCATCATATCTATTAATCGATTCTCTACTAAGTAAAAAACCATTTTTATAAGTATAAATCGTAATTATTCTATTATCTAGGGTATCATATTCATAACCTATACCATCAGGAACACCATTTTTGTAAGGTATAGATTTTAATAATTTTTTAGAATAAGTAAATGTATAACAAGTATCTACTAGAGTATCATTCCTATATTTACATTTGGTAAAATATTTTTCATAATATTTATAATAATCACCATTTTTATTACCATTAACGTAATAAATGATTTGTGATAAACTACCATCAGTATTATAATATTTCCATGTGCTATCTAATAAACCATTATTAAATTTTCCTTCTGATCTTAAATTTCCATTATTATGATAATTAATCCAATATCCATGAGGTTTTTCATTTTTCAAAAAACCAATACTACTTATATTTTTATTATCATAATAGTTAATTACTTTTTTAATACTATCTTGCGAATAGAGACAATTTATTAATAATAGAAATAAAATTAAAAAAGTACTAATTTTCATTCAAAAAACAATATAATTTTCAAAATTAATTAAATTATTATTGATAAAATTAATTTTCAGCCATTTCCATCATCCTTAGAATTGGAATTTTAGCTTTTTCGATTTCTTCCTCACTTAATAAAACTTCATTATTTTCTATAGTTAGATTGTCATAGATTTTTTCTAAAGTATTTAATTTCATATACATACAATCATTGCAACTACAAGATTCATCAGCAGGAACTAAAATAAAATTTGCATTTGGTTTAATTTTTTTCATTTGATGAATTATACCTGTTTCAGTGGCTATAATATACTTGTCATAATTAGTTTTTTGCACATAATCTAATAATGCAGAGGTGCTACCGATAAAATCACTCATTGCTAGAATCGTAGGTGAGCATTCTGGATGAGAAATTACTGGAGCATCGGGATTTTGTTTTTTCAGATTAATAATTTGTTGAATTTTTAACTGATCATGCACATAGCAATGTCCATCCCATATTTGCATATTTCTTTTAGTCTTTTGCATCACATAATTACCTAAATTTTTATCAGGTGCGAAAAGTATAGTTTTATCTTCGGAAATTTTACTCACAATTTTCACGGCATTGCTACTAGTAACTATAACATCAGATAACATTTTAATCTCTATAGATGAATTAATATAAGTGACAACAAAAGGATTATGAAAAATATTTATCCAATTTTTAAAATCTTCTACTGGTGCTGCATCTACTAAAGAGCAACCTGCATTTATATCAGGAATAAAAACTCGTTTTGAAGGATTTAATACTTTTGCAGTCTCTGCCATAAATTTGACACCTGCTAAAATAATTATGTCAGCATTAGTATTTTGAGCATATTTAGCTAAAGCATAGCTATCACCTACATAATCTGCTATATCTTGTATTTCTGGTATTTGATAATAATGTGCCAAAATTATAGCATTTTTTTCATTCTTTAAATTTTTTATTTTTTCTTCAATACTTTTAATCATATTATATTCTCTTTTTTTAAATTTTAAAATTTATAATATTAATAATATTGTAAATATGTAGATAACTTTTTTACAAAATTAACTTTAAAAATTTATTATAATTTTATTTACATGTTTTCTACAATAAATTTAATGCTAAATTAGTGAATTTTATTAAAAAAAAATAAGTTATTAACAATTATCATTTTTTTGTTAATTTTGAAATTGTAAATAAAAGAAATTTTGTTTGCGGGATAAAAGTGTAAATAACTTTTAATAAAATTAATCAAAAGTTTCATATGTTATAATCAAAAAAATGCTTATATATAAAAAATTTTTGTAAATAAAAAATGAAGTTATTA
This sequence comes from Bacteroidales bacterium, assembly GCA_033809015.1. Taxonomy (GTDB): domain Bacteria; phylum Bacteroidota; class Bacteroidia; order Bacteroidales; family DTU049; genus DTU049. The sequence continues at coordinate 532 of JAPXMM010000034.1, read as the reverse complement.
AAAGTTATCTACATATTATCTAAAAGTTATTAAAATATTTAATAGAAATTAATTTTAAAAAAAATAATAATTATGAAAATAGCAATTGGATCTGATCATGCTGGTTATGAAATGAAAGAATTTATAAAAAGTCAATTATCAGCAGAATATGAAATAGTAGATTGTGGCACTTATAGTAAAGAGCCAGCAGATTATCCTGATTTTGCACATAAAGTAGCTGATTTAATAGTAAATGGAGAGGTGAAATATGGTATTTTGATGTGTGGCTCTGGTAATGGCGTAAATATAGTGGCTAATAAACACAAAGGAGTGAGATCAGTATATTGCTGGATGCCAGAGTTAGCAGAGCTTGGTCGCAAACATAATGATGCTAATGCTATAGCTCTACCAGCTAGATTTATTGCTAATGAATTAGCTTTAGAAATTGTAAAAAAATTCTTAACAACAGATTTTGAAGGTGGAAGGCATGAGAGAAGGATTGGTAAAATAGAATAAGTGACGGGGTGAGGGGGAGACGAGGTGATTGGGAGAC
>JAPXMM010000033.1:0-19944 GCA_033809015.1 Bacteroidales bacterium | reverse complement strand
GCAAGTGGAGCAAATACATACAATTGGAATACAGGAGGCAATACAGCCAGCATCACAGTTACACCAAGTACAACGACAACATACACAGTGACAGGAACAACTGCAGAAGGATGTACAGGTACATCGACAGTGAGTGTAACAGTAAACCCATTGCCTACAGTAAGTATAGACCCGTCTCAATCATCTATTTGCATCGGTGTTGGTACAACACTAACAGCTACTTCTGATATCTCAGGGACATCTTTTATTTGGAGTAATAACCTCAGTGGTAATAATATCACAGTAATACCATTAACTGCAACGACATATTCTGTTACAGGAACTACTAATGAAGGATGCACTGGTACCACATCTATAACAATTAATGTAACTCAACCTCCAATGATTAATTATACAACAACACAATCGCATTGTGAGCAACCAGATGGTAATATCATAACTAATGTAACTAGTGGTATTCCTCCATACGTCTATCAGTGGTCTAATGGTGCGAATAGTCCAAATCTAAATAATATCCCTGCTGGTAATTATAATTTAACAGTTATCGATGCTAATGGGTGTAGCACCAATATCAATATGACTATTGTAGATGCAGAGATGCCTGTTGCTAATTTCATCGCTAAGCCATCAATAACTACTATTGAAGATCCTATAATTTATTTCGAAAATTTATCTAGTGGTGCTAGTTTATATTATTGGGATTTTGGCGATGGATTTTATTCAGAAGAAGAATCTACTACTCATATGTATAATGAACCAGATAATTATTACGTGATTTTATATGCTACAGATCAATATGGATGTACTGACACAACAGGTGGAGAAATTATTATTAGAGATATTTATACCTTTTACTTACCTAATGCATTTACACCTAATGAAAATGATTTGAATGAAAATTATACAATTATTGGAACTAATATCGATCCATCAGATTTCGAAATGAGGATTTTTAATAGATGGGGGACAGAAATATTTTATACTACGGATATAAATCAAGGATGGGATGGTAATTTTAAAGGTAAACCTGTCTCAGATGGTGTTTACGTAGTAAGGGTTTCTTTTAAAATCTTGGGTACTGATGACATAAAACATATTATAAAAGAAATAGTAGTGATTAGATAACAAAATAAGTAGTTATAATTAAAAATTACCTAAATCTAAGCTAATTATTTATATTAAGTCACATATCTAAAATTTATAATTTGTAATAAAACAATTGATTACTAGTGAGTAAAGGATTAAAATGGATAGATTAATCTTTTACTCACTTGATTTTTTAACTAAAAAAATAAGGCATATACTTAATAAAATTCTATATATTTTATAGAACATTTAATTTCAAAAATTTATTTATACTTTATTTTTATTTTATATTATAGAATTAGGCGTTTAAAAAAAGCTAAATTATTGTTGTTAATGCATCAGTAATGATTTTATTTAATATATTACTTTTTTGTCAACTACACAAAAAAGTAACAAAAAAAGTCTCCGCTGGGGAAATGATTTGATAAAACTACGCAATCACCCTTCGAGGTTTACAAACTCGCAAGCTATCGCTTGCTCAGACAGTGTAAACCCTTTTGTCCAGCTCTGCTTGCTTGTTTTATGACAAATAATTTCCCAATGCGGTAATGCGATATTATTGCAAGATAAAAATCAATATCAGCGTATTCTATTATAATAAATTTTTAACAAAATTTATTATCTAAACGCCTATTTAAATTATATTATTAAATAAATCAGAGTAAATAATTAGAAAAATTGATAATATTTTTTATCCAACATTAGAAAGTGAAAGCCCCTGAATTTTAAATTGTTCAACGATAAGGTAAAGAAATTTATTTTCTGGTTTTTCTAAAAGTGGGTCATTTTTAATTATTTCTTGTGCAAATTTATTTGTATATTCAATTAAATTTTGATCATTTACGGGGTCTACAATATTAAAAAATCTTTCACCACTTTGTCTGACGCCTTCTATTTCTCCAGGACCTCTTAATCGATAATCTTCTTCAGCTATTTTAAAGCCATCAGTAGTTTCTACCATCACCCTTAATCTGTGTACTGCATTTTCACTAATATTTTCTCCTCCTATGAGCATACAATATGCTTGTTCAGAAGATCTACCCACTCTACCACGTAATTGATGTAGCTGTGCCAAGCCAAATCTTTCAGCATTTTCTATAATCATTAAGCTAGCATTAGGTACATCTACGCCGACCTCTATTACAGTGGTAGCAACTAAAATATCGATTTTCCCTTTTGCGAAAGCATGCATCACCTCATCACGCTCTTGAGAATTCATTCTACCATGTATCATAGCAACACTATATTTAGGTGGAGGAAATTCAGTTATTATAGCATTGTATCCTTCTGTTAAAGCTATTAAATTAATTTTATCACTTTCATCAATAAGTGGATAAACCACATAAGCTTGATATCCTTTTTTAATTTCAATTCTCATCAAATCCCAAGCTTGATATCTAAGAGCTGATGGTATATAAGTAGTTTTTACAGGCTTACGATTTGGTGGTAATTCATCAATGACAGATACTCTAAGATCCCCATAAACAGTAAGTGTAAGGGTACGTGGTATTGGTGTAGCTGTCATTACTATCACATGTGGAGGGTAATCACTTTTCAAATGTAGTTTTGCTCTCTGTATCACACCAAAACGATGTTGCTCATCTATTATCACTAATCCTAAATTCTTAAATTGTACTACTTCCTCTATAAGAGCATGTGTGCCAATTAGAATATTTATTTTCCCTTCAAGTAAATCATTTAATAAATACTTCCTTTTTTTTGCAGTAGTACTACCTATTAATAAATCTACTTCTATTGGTAAGCCTTTTAGAAGTGAAGAAATAGTTTTGAAATGTTGCTGTGCGAGAAGCTCTGTGGGTGCCATCAGACATGCTTGATAGCCATTATCCAGAGCTAATAACATTGACATCAAAGCTACAATAGTTTTGCCACTGCCCACATCACCTTGTAATAATCTATTCATTTGTCTACCGCTGCGTAGATCATCCCAGATCTCTCTAATTACTTTTTTTTGTGCTTTTGTGAGATCAAAAGGTAAATTTTTTTTATAAAATTCATTAAAAAAATTGCCAACTTTAGTAAATTTATATGGAGTTACTTGCTTATCTTTTACAGCATTCTGATAAGCATAGAATATTTGCAAGTCAAAAGCTTCAGAAAATTTCATTCTGTATATTGCTTTCTCATGATCTTTTTCTGTCTTTGGAAAATGAATATTTTGTAATGCTTCATGAATGGATATTAATTTAGCACTTTTTAGTAAATTGTCTGGATAGGGTTCTTTAATAGATTCTATAGCTTTGGGTAAAACAATTTTAATAAAATTCATTATTCCATCGGAATTTAGTCCAGCTTTAGCTAAACGTTCTGTAGTACTATATATAGGATGTAGATGTTTATATTCCTCAGATTCTAGGAATTTTTCTAAAGTTTTAATCTCTGGATGTGCAATGTAGTAATGTTTGTAATAGCTAACTCTACCAAATAATACATATTGACTATCAATTTTGATCTTATCTTTTACCCAATCATAATGATTAAACCATGTGATTTCTATTGTCCCGGTAGCATCTGCGAAAATACCTTTTAAAACTCTTTTTCTACCTAAATTTTCTTCATAAAAATTTTTAAAAGATCCTGTCAATAATATAAATTGATTAAAAAATCTACTAGCTTCGTTAATTTTTTTGAATTCTCTTTTATCATAAAATCTGTATGGAAAATGGTAAATTAAATCTTTAACCTTGCTAATATTTAATTCTTTATTTAGTAATTTACACTTATTAATGGTAATTTTTTTTGCTTTTATTTCTGATTGTGGTAATAAAGCTATTGCTTCCTCTAATGATAAATCTAAAAAATTAATTTCGTTCATTATAATATTTAGCTTAACAAGTAATTAATTGCTAAATTACTCAAAATTAATGAAAATATAATTAAAGAATAAGTTTAATAAATATTTTCTAATAGTATAATTGAATAGAAAGTATTAAAACAGTTTTTATTATCAAATAAAAATTCAATCATTTTTTAATAATTACAGGTAAGCTGATAACTTTATCTTGTAGTTTTATTATTAAATGATAAACTCCATTAGTTGCATTTTCTAAATTTAATTGATGTTCGCTAGAGCTAGTTATTAATCTACCGAGATTATCATAAAGTAGAGCTTCTAAAAAATTATAATTTGTTTGAATATATAAAATATCCTGAGCTGGATTAGGGTAGATAGTGATTTTATCAGAACTGTAATCATTGATACTTAAACTATTGATTAAGATTGAATTTGATGGATCTGAAGTGCAACCATTAGAAGTTAATTTAACTAAATAAGTACCATTTTCCACTACTTGATAGGTTTGATTAGTAGCACCAGAAATAATATTATTGTCTTTGTACCATTGATTACCACTAGGAGCACTAGATTGTAATATAATAGGATTATTACTTATGATAGAAATGGTAGGAGCTTGTGGAGTAGCAAAAACATTAATATGTGCAGAAGCAGAAGCAGAGCAACCATTGGTTGTACCGGTTACAGTATAAGTAGTGCTAGATGATGGATAAACATTTATTGTGTTGCTAGTTCCTAATCCATTACTCCATTGATAATTGGTAGCACCAGTAGCAGTTAGCGTAGCACTACTGCCAGAACAAATATTTGTTGGAATAGCAGAGATAGTAACATTTGGTGAAGCATGAATGGTAATGGATTGAGTGTATGTATTAGATAACGATCCATTATATGCAGTTAATGAAATTGTATAAGTACTTGTTGTATTAAAAGTAACTATAGGATTAGTTTGTGTACTTGTTGATGGATTGCCACCAGGAAAAGACCAGCTGTATGATGTAGCATTTTGTGATGTGTTAGTAAATTGTACTTGTGAACCCTGGCAAACATTTGATGGACTGTAAGTGAATGATGCAGTAGGAGTAGAAAGAGTGCCTGCGTTCAATTCTATATCGTCTATTAACATCATAAATTTGTCTGTTGCCCTATGTCTAATTGCCACATAAATCTGTTGATTATTATAAGCAGATAGAGAATATGTTTTTTGAGTCCAAGAATTTGGAGCTACCTCTGCAGTGGCTATAGCTGTAAAGCTAGATGGCTGATTATTAGTAGTAGACACTAAAACATCAAAAGTTTCATTGCCCCAGGTACCTGGCTTGGGAGAATATACCCAAAAACTGATATATCCATTATTATTCATTAGCAATTGTGGTGATATAATCCAATCATCAGATTCTGAACCATCAACGGGGCAAATAGACACACCACATCTTTGTCCACCATGAGTGGAGAAACATCCTGCTAGTGAAGGATTGAAAGCCATAAAGCCAAAAGCTGTATTTTCGCCAGTAAATGAACAATCACTAGACCCATAAGTATTCTTACCATCCCCATCATATGAAGCCCAAGGTGTGAAATCTGTACTCCAGTCTGTACATGCCTCGAAATCTAAACTAAAACCAGATACAGGAATAGGTAAAGTTGTAGCCTGAGCAGTAATGCCAGTAGAATAAGTATTGCCAGACATTATGGAGAAAATTTTATAATAATATGTAGTATTAGCATTTAATCCAGTATGAGAAAAAGATGCATTAGAACCTTGATAAATTATTATACCACCACCATTAATAGTTTGACCCACACTGTATGTAGTACCATTAGTAGGAGTTCCAAATGTATTTGTTGTGTTATATACTAATAGTACTGGATTGTTACTTGTGTTTAAATTCCAAGATAGATTTATTTGTGTCTGCGAGATAGCAGTAGCAGTGAAATTTTGTGGATTAGTAGATGTTCCACTAACAACAATATCACCTAAATAAGGAATATAATTATAAGCAGTAACGCAAACCTTTAAAGTTTCGCCATTATTACTAGGAGCTGGATTTAATGTTATATTTGCAGTACCACTAGATACATAGCCAGTTCCCAATATTTGATTATTTAGAGTAATGGAAACATATGCACCATTGACATTACAGTTAACTGTAATATTTGATGTACCAGTACTAATAGAGGAAGGATGTGATACCGTCATAGTCATTGGATTTTTTGTACGCAATACTATACTAGGATCGCCAAATACTGTCCATGTATCAGTCATTTCATAATCTGCTGCGTGAACATCGTTCATTTTGAAACAACCGTTTATTGCTATACCTGCAAAGGCCCTTTTTATATTATTAGTATAGGTTTCTATTAAAATATCAACCATTTCATCTTGAGCTGTCATAGGTGGCTCCCATGATTGATTAATAGTAGATCCAAAAATACCTATAGCACCTGTAGGTCCACTAGTTTTATTCGCTCTCATCCAGGCTTCACAAAAGCAAGTACCTGCATTGAAATGACCAATTACACAAGAAACTGAATAAATAAAAGGTAATTTATTATAATTAGTTAGAGCATTGACACTAGAATTTGAAAATCCAGTTGTTACCCAATAAGTATCTGCACCGTGCCCACAATAAAAAATGCTACCTACACCTGGATTTACTATGGTAGATACATTAGATGCCATAGGATCGCCAGGAGCATCTTGTCCACCTTGGCTATCCTCATATAGTTCGTAGTATGTAGTGTAATTATAGTTCATTAAATCATTCATTATATTCCTCATATGCTGATAATCATATTCATTATTATGACCTGGACCTTCTGCTGATGCTATACCAAGTGTGGATTGATACCAATCTCCAGTAGTGGGATTTTTTTCGTAATTAATACTACGAGTTACTTGGGTTTCTACGTCGGCTACTGACTCAGCTGAGAAGCGTCCTACAAAAAATTCCTGATAATGATCGTTGCCCACTACATATGCATATTCATTATCTTTAGCACCAGTAACCCCGCTAAGGTAAGCAGTAGGAGATGTTACTTGTGCGAAATCACCTACCAATAGTAGGTATGTCAATCCATTAGTATTGTAATAATTTTTAACATAATTTTTTATTGAGGAGACATTATTGCCAATAGTAGATACATCTACTATTTCGCAAGGGATACCTTTCATTATTTTCCATTCTACAAAAGGTTGCATAGCTGACATAAAATTAGAATATGAAATTATAAGCATTCTGCCTGGATTATCACTTAATGGAGTATATTTTAGTGAAGAACTATAATTAAGAAATTGACGTTTATATATTTCATTAAATTCTCTGTCAATAGAATTAAGAGATTTATTTCTATTAAAAACATTTATTCCTGGCGATGGCATTGATTTTACTTCAAATTCAATATTAGTATATATACGCAAAGTTTTAGTTACAGGATTATACTGAAATGGCTGAACTACTATGGTCTGCCCTCTGAAATCTCTCAATATGTAAGGCTCTCTCAAATACACAATCTCTGCAGGATACAAAGCATCTAACTGATACTCTGGTCCATAAACATAAGGCACGCTGTCTGGATTTACTGTACGAAGTAAATTGCCTTTGGATGGTGCTATATCTATGTTTTTTATTTCTACAAAATTTACCTTATTTATTATCACTTCCATAGATCCTGTATCAGGTATTATGATAGATTGAGCATATAAAGGCAAATCTGGTGCACCGGCTTTTAAAATACCAGCTCCTTTAGGAGATTCTACTATATAAGATAGTTGATTATTAATGGTTACTTCCTTTAATCTATAAGCATTTAAAGTAAAATAGATAGTCAAATCTTTACCATCACTCTTGGATTCATCTAAGTTGAATTCAGCTTTTGCTTTATTGTCATTATTTAGGTAAATCCAATCCTGTGAAAAGCTAATATTACAAAATAAAACGACAGAAAATGTTAATAATAAAATTTTTTTCATAAAATAAATATTTATATAATGCAAATATAAATAATATTTTTGAATTATTTATATTTTAGACCTTTTCTTTGATGGTGGCTGAGTAGAGCAAAGCCGTATCAAAGCCACAAAAAGAAAAATCTCCACTGGGGAAATGATTTGATAAAATTTAAATAATATGTAGGGGCGTATAAATTATACGCCCCTACTACGATGTGTTTTATTGCAAATTATTTCCCAATGCAGTATTAATTCGAGTTTACGATATATTGGAAAAGTATTCTTTTAACAAAAAATTTGAATGAAAATTAGTATCTAAACTTCTATCTCAATAAATGATATTTAGTTTTGGTACCTAATCTAATAATTATCAAGTATTATTTTAATATTATTTTATATTTTTGCTTTTTAGATGAAATAAATAATGACTAAAAACAAAAAAGGCTATCATAGTTTTCAATGGGAAGATTTGTATCTAAAGCCTTATAAAACTACTAAAAGATATATTACTATTGCTTTAGGTGTACTGGGTACAGCATTAGCATTAAGTTTTATATTTACTTTAATAGCTATTTATGTTTTCCCCTCTAAAGTAGAGCAGAATAAAGCTAATGAACTCAATCAAATAGTACAAATATATCAAGAAGTTCAAGAAAACCAAAAACAAATCGAAAATTTATTAGATAGTATTAATAAGAAAAATGCTATTATTTCTAAAAACATCTTTAATACTGAATTCACTGAAGAAAACACAAGAAATGATAGATATAAAAAGTTAAAAAATGCAAACACTTTACAAGATTTATTAGATATTATATCAGACGATATCAAGATTATTCAACAAAAATCTAATATTCAATCTTATTATTATTCGTTTCTCTATCATTATTTACCTAAAAATCTTGAAAAATTTAATAATTTTCCTATAAGGATGCCACTGGATAGTACATATGAGATAGCCAGTGGTTTCGGTGAGAGGATACATCCAATATTGAAAAATAAATTTTTACATACAGGTATTGATTTTGCAGCTCCAATTCGAACTCCTGTATATGCTACAGCTAATGGAATTGTCAGAAATCCAGATCCTACAATGTTTGGTTATGGTGAAACAATAATTATAGATCATGGCAATAATATTTCTAGTGTTTATGCTCATTTATTGGAAAAGAAAGTTTCTCCTGGACGTAGAGTGTCTGCTGGCGACCTAATTGGCTATGTGGGAAATACTGGTATTGCTTTTGGTGTACATTTACATTATGAGATTAGGATTAAAAATAAACCTGTAGATCCTATCCAATTTTTCATAACTATAGACCCAAAGACTTATTATCATTATTATCAAGAAGCAAAAGTCTTTAATCAAGCTTTGTCATAATTTATTAAGACATATTTATAATTTTTTTAAAAACCTCCAAGTAATAGTTGAATAGGAGTATATTTATAGTTAAAATGTTGAGCTATTAAAGGATGACATATTTTCTCTTCTAATATATAAACACCTTCAGCAAAAGCAGGATTAATTCTTAAAAATTCTTTAATGCCTCCATTTTCTGATATATCTAATATTAATGGAGTGAAAAAATTACTTAATGCGTAAGCAGCTGTACGAGGAAAATTAGAAGCTATATTCGGTACACAATAGTGGATGACTCCATGTTTAACAAATATTGGATTGTCTACATAAGTGATTTCACTAGTCTCGCAGCAGCCACCTTGGTCAATGCTAACATCGAAAATTATACTACCTTCTTTCATTTCTTTTACCAAATCTTCAGTTAAAAGGAATGGTAGCTCATCATCATTAAGATATAGAGCACAAATCACAACGTTAGCGGTTTTTATAGCTTTGTATACGACACTTGGATGTAATACAGAGGTATAGATATCACTGCCAAGTTGAGCAACTATATCACGTAATTTATAAAGTTTATTATCAAAAACTTTTACTAAAGCACCGAAAGCTTTAGCCGCTTTAGCTGCGAATAAACCTACTCTGCCAGCACCTATTATAACTACTTCTGTAGAATTAAGTCCAGGTAACCCACCAAACAGATACCCTTTGCTTAGCTTATTATCACTTAAATAGTGTGCAGCTAACTGAATAACGCCATAACCGACGATTTCACTCATAGACATTAATACAGGATATCTACCACTATTATCTTTGATAAATTCAAAACCTATAGCAGTAGCATTTTTGCTAATTAATGAATCAAAGTATTCTTTAGATTGAGAATGATAATTTACAGCAGAGATGATAATTTGATTTTTTTTCATATAATTTACCTCTTGTTTTAGCAAAGGAGCTACTTTTACTATAATATCAGCTCTAGCAAATAATTCATTGTGATTATTTACTATCTCTCCACCAGCCTCAGCATAATCGTGATTGCTAAATCTAGCAAATTCTCCAGCACCATCTTCTATCAATACTTCATGACCATTACATGTTAGCATTTTTACACTATCAGGCACTAGACTTACTCTGTGCTCTTGAAAAGATATCTCTTTTGGAATACCAATAACAAATTTTTTTTGATTTTTTTTAACCTCTAATCTCTCTTCTAGAGGCAAAAATTCACCTGAGGGTCCATAAAAATAATGTTTTTTCATCCCCATATTTCTATATTTCTTTGTGTTTCACTAATAATTGAAATTTTAACTAAGTAAAATTCATAATTTTCTAAATAGTCTAATATTAATTCTGGCCATTCTATCAATATTTTATTATCTGCCAGATATTCATATAGTCCTAAATCAAAAAATTCTTTTTTTTTATTTAATCTATATAAATCTAAATGATAAATATTTTCTTTACCATTAGTATAAATATTTAAAATTGAGAAAGTAGGGCTAATGGCTTTATCATTGCCAATAATTTTTTTTACAATTTGTTTGGTTAAGGTCGTTTTACCAGCACCTATCTCCCCTTGCAAGCAAATGATATTTCTTTTGTCAAACAATTGAATGATGTTTTCAGCTAGTTGTGGTAAATCTTCTATTGTTACATTTGTAAAATTTTCTATTAGTTGCATATATTTTAAATAGTTTACATTAATTTTTTTATAAAAATTGTAAAAATATTTAAGCAAATTTACTGAAAAATTATAAAATAAAAAAAAGGGTTCACCGAAGTGAACCCTTTTCTCTTATGAAAAAATTGTTTCCAACCGAAAACATCTCTGATGCAAAATTAATATAAATTTTTAAATAAAAAAATTTATATTTAAAAATAATAATTAATGAGATAATAAAAAAGAGAGCTCACACAAGGTGAACTCTCTTTTTACATGAAAAAATTGTTTCTTAGAAACATTGATAATGCAAAATTAATATATTTTTTTTAATTAGTAAAATTATATTTTATTTAATTGGGTGTAAATGTAATAAATAAATTATTATAGTAAATATATAAACAAAACTAGATTTTATAGGAGTTTAATTTAGGTTAAAATATTTCTCATTAATATCTTTCTTTGATGGTGGCTGAGTAGAGCGAAGTTCGTATCGAAGCCACACAAAGAAAGAAGCAAAGAAAAATCTTTTTGTTAAAATGAAAGACATTTTTGATGAATTACATTTGTAAGTTTAAACATTATAACTTTAAAAAAGTATCCTATCTATCTGCTATTAAGCATTTTAGGCAGCCATATATTTTATGTTTAAAATAAACTATGATATTTAATCAATGATATTTATATATTCTAAATCAATATTAATACATATTTTATTGAAAATTTTTTAAATATTTAATTTTCAATAATTATTTATATAATGTGTAATTATTAAAGTATAAATACTAATTTATTTAAAATAATATATCATAGATTATTTTAAACATTCATAAAATTCGTAATAAAATAATTCAAACCCAGATTTAATATTAAAATTATTCTTTAAAGACAGAAATTTTTAGGGAAATTTATTATCTAAATACCTATTTCCATTATTTTATTCAATAATTAATATTAATAAAATAATGAATCAGTTTTCATTTTGATATATTTATTTACAGAAAATATGGTAGATAATTCAGTAATTATTACACCAATAATAAATATTGAAATAAATAGGAAAATTATATTTTGCTGAGTAACGACTCCATTTAATTCTGGTAAAAATCTGTATAGCTCATTGATGATAACTTCTAATCCTAAAATAGCAATTATAGAAGCGATAATGCCCCAAAACAGTGCATCTAATAAGAAAGGTTTTTGTATAAAACTTTTTTTAGCTCCTACCAAAAGCATTGTCCTAATAGTAAACCTTCTGCTATAAATTGTAAGTCTAATTGTCAAGCTTAATAGTGTAATAGCTATCAATAAAATTATTATAGCAATTGATAGAGTAATAGTACTTAGAGTGTTTTTATTTTTTTCTATTGCAGTAAGGACGTTAGCAGGATAATATACCTCGTCTACGATTTCATTTTGTTTCAGTTGAGTAGCCAATTCTTTTATAATATTATCGTTTAAATAATCAGCAGAAATAGTAGCTTCAATAATAGATGGTAGAGGGATATTATCTATCTGTAAGTTGTCTGTAGATAAATCGCCTAGCTCAGATTGTAAATCTTCTAGCATTTTATCAGCAGGTACATAGGTGACAGACGAAAATCTATCGTTAGTCTCTAAACTGTGCTGTAGTAAAGATATTTCTGCCTGACTAGCAATAGGTTTTAGCATTATCTGTATAGTAAAATTTTCTTTCATTTTATTTTCTAATGATGAGCCATGCAAATAAATGATACCTGCTATCCCTAATAATATCAAAACTAGGCTAAGTGCTAAAATCAAAATAGCATGAATACCTCTAAATCTCATAATTAAATATTTTATATGCAAAAATAGATATTTTAAATTTGATTTAAAAAAAATATTGCATTAAACTAAATTTTACAAAAAAACAAATCCAATTATTACATTTTTGTAATTTTGATAAAAAATTAAATATGTTAGCATTAATTTTAACAATAATTTTAACCTTAGTTATTTCTTTTCTATGTTCCTTAATGGAAGCATCGATATTATCTGTTACACCAAGCTATTCAGCTTATTTACTATCTAATAAGCCTGTACAAGGAAAAAAATTAGAAAAATTGAAAAAATCAATAGACAGGACTATTACTGGTATTTTGACATTAAACACTATCGCTAATACATTGGGTTCTACTCTAATCGGTATGTTAGCAGCAAATATATGGGGAAGTAGTGCTGCAGGTATTGTTGGTTTTGTAATGACTTTTCTAATTCTTTATTTTTCAGAAATTTTACCTAAAACTATAGGTACCTATTACTGGCGAAAACTTCTGAATTGGATGATACCAGTCCTTGGTTTTTTGCGAAAAATAACTTACCCATTTTATTTACTATCACAAGGAATGATGAAATTAATTGTCCCCAAAAATGAAGATTCATATACTATAGAAGAGATTAGAGCTCTAGCACTCTTAGGATATCAAAAAGGTATTCTTGACAATCTACAAACTCAAGTAATAGACAATACTCTGAAGCTAAGAGAATTACCAGTGCATGATATCATGACTCCTAGAACAGTAGCAGCAATACTAGATGAAAATACGACTGTTAGTGAGCTGATAAATCGTGAAGATTTTTTTAAATATTCTCGTATACCTGTTTATTCTGGAAATGTAGATAATATCACTGGATATGTTTTCAAAAATGATGTGCTCTATGCATTAATTCATAAAAATGAAAATACTAAATTAAGCGAAATTAAAAGAAAAATTGTCATTGTTTATGAATTTTTTAGCATCAAAAAAGCTATGGATGAAATGATTAGAAATAATGAGCAAATAGCAGTAGTAGTAGATGAATATGGCTCTTTCGTAGGCATTATTACTATAGAAGATATTGTAGAAACTCTACTTGGCATCGAAATCATAGATGAGGCAGATCAATACCAAGATTTACAAGCTTATGCTAAAAAACTCTGGCAAATGAAAATGAATAAGTTGGGAATATTTAAACCAGAAGATCTAGCTAGTCAAAAAGATGAATAAATTTTTGAAATTTCTATATTAATAAAATGCATTGAAAGTGATGATAGATAAAATTAGAATAGAAAATTTATCAATTTTTAACTCAGAAAACGATATTTTAGTAGATAATATAAATTTAAACATTCGAGACAATGCTATAACAGCTATAATAGGTGAGAGTGGAAGTGGCAAAACACTAACTGCACATTCTATTATGGGATTACTACCACCGACATTAAAATGTTCACAAGAAAGTAAAATTTTATATTATTATAATCATCATGAGGTAAATCTTCTAAAAATAAATAAAAAACAATGGAGGACGTTGAGAAGTAAAAAAATCAGTATGATTTTTCAAAATCCCATGTCTTCGCTTCATCCTTTGATCAAATGCGGAGAGCAAATAGCAGAAGTGCTAAAAGTACATACTAATTATTCTCCAGCAAAACGAAAGGAAAATGTAATAGAAATTTTAAAGCAAGTAGGCTTCGACAATGCTGCAAGAATATACAATGCTTATCCACATCAGCTATCGGGTGGTGAGCAACAACGCGTCATGATATCTATGGCCATGATTACAAATCCAGAAATATTAATCGCTGATGAACCTACAACAGCTCTCGATGCACAAATACAATTAGAAATTATCAATTTGATAAAAGAATTGAAAACAAAATTTCATTGTACAGTTTTGTTTATTTCTCACGATCTGTCCTTAGTACATTCCTTTGCTGACTATATCTATGTAATGAAAAATGGAAAAATAGTTGAGCATGGGCATACCAATGAGATTTTTGAAAATCCATCAGAAGAGTACACACAGTTATTGCTGAGATGTAAACCTACTCTCACATACACACCTTATAGATTGCCTACTCTACATCAAAAATATGATTTTAATTTATTCAATGCTAAAAAAATTTCAAATAACATCAATAATGATATTGTATTAAATGTTGAAAATTTGAATGTTTTTCATGAAAATAAAACAATTTGGGGACAAAAAGTTTATAATCACATTCTAAAAAATATAAATTATAATGTAAGATCTAATGAATGTCTCGGCATTATTGGAGAATCTGGCAGTGGTAAAACTACATTGCTAAAAACTATTCTTGGTTTGATAAAACCTGATAGTGGTTTAATAGAATATAAAGGTGAAAAATTGGATGTAATTAGCAATAGGACTAAGAATATATTTCGTAGTATTCAGTGGGTGCAGCAGAATCCATACACATCATTACCACCTAATATGACAATTAGTAAACATTTCAATGCCATATTAAAATTGCATAATATAGGTAAAAACACTGAAGAACGAAATAAAATAATTTGTGAAACATTAGAATTATGTCAAATGCCAGTAGATATTTTAGATCGTTATCCACATCAATTTAGTGGTGGACAATTGCAGCGATTAGCCATTGCTCAAGCACTACTTGTAAATCCAGAAATAATTTTATTAGATGAACCAGTATCATCATTGGATGTGTCCATTCAGGCAGCCATAATTAACCTATTAAATGACATAAAAGAAAATAAAAAAATTACTTATCTTTTTATTACGCATGATATTATGCTGGCTAATTATTTCTGTGATAGTTTAATAGTTTTATATAAAGGCGAGATAGTAGAGCAAGGATTATCAAAAGATATCATCAACAAGCCACAACATAGCTACACTAAATTATTAATAAACAGTAACTAGCATTAATTTTTTTGAATTAAGCGATTAATCAATAAATAAATTACTATTATTAATTTATCTGAGACACCTTTGCTTAATAAAAGATTATTTTTATTATAATTTGTTTTAAAATATCTTGTTTCTATCTGTTATTCAGCATTTTAAAATAATCATTAATTAAATGTTTAAAATAAACTATGATATTTAATCAATATTTTTTAAATGTTCTAAATCTTTATTAATAAGTATTAATAGGAATTATTTTGTTAAAATTTATTTTTTATTAATCTTCTTTATAATCTAGAGTTATAAAAACATTAATCATAATATATTTAAATTCATATATCATAGTTTAATTTAAACATTCAAAAATAAATATTAATATCTAAACTCATATTTCTATTTTTTATTTAATTTGATTTTTATTATTTTTGAAAAAAATTATTATGAAAATTGGTATCACTGCAGATTTACATTTAAAATCTCAAAATGAAACCCCAGAAAGATATACTGCATTGAATAAAATAATTGACTACCTTAAAAGTCAAGACATTAATGATTTAATCATCGCCGGAGATTTGTTTGATAAAGAGCGATACAATTATAATGATTTTGATACATTTTGCATACAACATCAAGTTATTAATTTTTATATCATACCTGGTAATCACGATGTTGGCATAGAACAGAGATATTTTAGTGCTGATAATATAAAAATTATTACCAAACCCGAAATTTTAAATTTTAACTCTTTGAATTTCCTTTTCGTACCATATGATTTTAAGAAATCTATGGACGAAGCTATTGATGGTTTCATTTCAAATAGAGATAATTTCAATGATTTAGATGGTTTTGTTATAGTAGGTCATGGCGATTATATATCAAATGTTAAAATTGAAAATATCTATGAAACTGGCGTTTACATGCCACTCTCAAGTAACATAATTAATAAATACAATCCATTGCAAGTATTTCTCGGTCATATACACAAACCTTCTCAATTGGGAAAAGTATGGTATGCAGGCTCACCCTATCCCCTTGACATTAACGAAACGGGTAAAAAAAGATTTCTCACTTACGATACTCTAAACAATACTGTTGAATCAATAAACATTGATAATGAGATTATCTATTTTATTGAAAAAATTTTAATCTTACCAACAGATGATGAATTAGCCTATATTGATAAAAAATTGGAACAAATGATAAATAATTGGCAGTTAAGTGATGTTGATATTAATAAAGTTACATTAAGATTGAGTTTATTTGGATATACAAAAGATATTAATTTATTAGTAAGTCATATTAAAAATTTTATAGAAAATAAAAAAATAAAATTTTATGATGCCAATGAAGTGAACATTTCAAATTTGAAGGTTATAAAAAATGAAGATAACGAAAGAAATGAAATATTTAAAGAAGTAAAAAAGAAAATAGACTCGTTACCATATCCGGCTTATGCTGATAAGGATGACATTTTAGAAAAAGCAATGGAATTAATTTTTAAATAGTGAAAACATGGCATTAAGAATAGAAAAAATAAAGTTTAAAAGTCTTGGTCCTATCAAAGATTTCGATCACGATTTCAAAAATATGAACTTAATTTACAGTAAAAATGAAGGTGGTAAATCATTTTTGGTCGAATTTATTATCAAATCTTTATTTACAAATATTGGTCAATGGAAAAGTATCCGAGATATTAATGCTAATTATAGTAAAGACGATGGTATAATAATATCAGAAATTAATGGTGGAAAAATTACGTTGAACCCTAAAAAAAAGAAGCTAGAAAAACTTGATTCCATTTTTAATAACAATCAAGGAATGCCATCCGTTCTTTCTAAATTACTGATAGTTAAAAGTGGTGAAGTAGAAATTGTAGAAAATACACAAGCAGGAATAAATAAAAATTTTATTAAAGACATTCTTTCTAACAGGCCAATTCTTAATCAAATTGATGACGATAAAAATATTTTGCCAACGATAAAAAATTCTACCATTAACATTGAAGATAATAAAATAAATATTGCAATAAACAAACAAGGCGACGGTGCTACATATGCAGAATTAAAAGATAAAATTAATAAAATTAACGACAAAATAAATGATTTAAGTAACAAATATAATTTAAGTGAAATACATAGATTGGAACAAGAATTAAAACAATGGACAGATAAAAAAGAACAACAAATCAAAGCTAAACGCTATAAAGCATATAAATTGGCAAATGAAATAAATGAAAAGCAACAGCAAATTGATGCAATCCCAATAGATAAAATAAACGAATTGCAGGATTTGATAAAAAATTATAAAGAGCTAAAAAAACAAATTGATATTTCAGAAAAAGAAATAAATGATTTGAAAAAAGAAATAGAAAATCTACCCACAATCAAGCAAGATTATGAAAATCAGCTAAATGCTAAACGATATTATGCTTATACATTGCATAATAAAATAAAAGAAACTGAAAATAAATTAAAAAGTATTTCTATTGATGAAATTAATGAATTAGAAAAAAGCATAGATAAATACCGAGAAAACATAACTAAAAAAGGATTAGTAGAAAAAGATATTAAAAATTTAGAAGTAAAAACACAACATTATGATTGGTTATCAAGTTTGAGATCACGTCAGGCAGAATATTTAAAATCTGACACTAACCCAAATAAAACTAATATAGTATATATATTAATTTCTTTAATTGCAATTTTTGCTGGTTTTGTAACTTTATTTACTACAAAAAATTCAATAATTAGTGGAATACTTTTTATCATTGGCATTGGCTTGGGTGGTTTTTATATTTATAAACTTCAAAAACATTATAAAAATTTAAGACAGACTGAAGAATACTCCGCTGTAAGAAAAGAATTTATTGAAAGATTCGCAACAGAATTAAATCCCGTGACCATTGAAGAAAAATACAATAGCTTAACAAAAGATAATGCTATACTTGAAAATAAGAAAAATGATTTGAACGAGGTAAATATAAATATTAATAGTTTAAAAGCTAAAATAAATACGTTAATCAATCATATATTTGGACAAAATATAGAAGAATATGAGTGGGACACTAAGATAAAAGATAAAAAAATAGAAATTGATAATTTAAATAAGGAATTAATAGATTTAAAAACTAAACTTTCTCAGCTTAATATTGATGAAACTGATTTTGTAAATGTGGATAATGGCATAAAATACAGTCAAAATATATTAATTACTCTTGAAAAAGAAATAGCGAAACTCGAGCCTCTATCAAAAGCAAAAAACAAAAAAGAGGAAGACTTGAAAATACTATTAAGAGAAAGGGATGAAGTTTTAAATAAAATAAAAAATGAAATAAACATAATTTTCGTTACAAATATAGAAGAATCTGAATGGGAAACAAAAATTTCTGAAAAAATTGATGAATATACAAAATTAAACAATGAAAAATCAAAGAAAGAAGGCGAACTTGATGGACTTGGCATATATGAAAGTGATTATTTAGCCGATGATCCTCAAGCAGAATATTCTCCCATGACACTACAAAGTATAGAAAACAAAATAGAAGAAATAAAGTTAAAAATCAATGATGAAAATCAAAAGAACAGTGATTTGAAAAATGAGATATGCCACTTGATAGGAAAAGATTTTACAATAGAATGGAACGACCTGATAGATGCCTTATATAAGGCTAAGGATGATAATTTGAATAAACTACAGGATACAGAAGCCAGGATAGTGGCTGGTAAAATTGTGCATGATACTATAAGAGAAATGCAGAAAGTGGAAGATGAAAGCTTATTAGAAGCTATCAACTCACAAAGATTTAAAAATTTACTCAAAAATTTGACATTCAACTACGAAGAATTATTTTTTGAAGATAATGAAAGCAAAAATTTTGATGAAATAAAGATTTATGGAAATAAAGGAGAATTTTATTTAAAAGATCTCAGCACTGGCACTAAAGAGCAAGTGCTTTTCGCTCTGCGAGTAACATTAGCAGAAAAAATTCTTGGAGACAAAGCATTTTTGATCCTAGATGATGCATTTCAGCATAGCGACTACGACCGCCGCCCTAGACTCATAGACCAACTTTTCACACTTGCAGACGATGGCTGGCAGATTATTTATCTGACTATGGATGATAATATTAGAGATATATTTATAAATAAAGGGGTAAAGAGAGAGGATTATAAAATGATAGGGTTATAGAGTTAAATCTCACAAACTTTTTAATTAATTACAAAAGTTCGTGAGATTGTGAATTTAATATATATGTTTCAAAGAATATATGATATTAATATCATATAAAAATTATTATATATATTTGCCAAAAAATCAATATTTATGAAAACTTTAGTAGATAACATTAATCAGCATCTGGCTATGAGTAAGGAAGACTCCAAAGCCTTTTTTGA
>JAPXMM010000032.1:0-20253 GCA_033809015.1 Bacteroidales bacterium | reverse complement strand
GGCGATACACTCTGAGCTTTGAGACCTTGGTAGTCTACTACGTCAGCATCTTTTTGTTTTATCAGGTAAAAGAGTCCATCAAGGAATGCCAAATGCTCTTGTTTGCCCATGGATAAATGTTCTACTAGATTGTCAACTAATTGTTTCATAGCTAATAATTTTTTACAAAATTAATTAAAATTTAGAAATGAAATCAAATATATTTCCAAACAAAAAAATGTTTTATTCCCCCACATTCCCGTTCAATACATAATTTTTTAATACTTTTGTAAAAAATTATTTTATTATGCTTTTTAGAAAACAAAACATCGTATTATTCATCGCATGGATTTTATTGATTTTATTATTCTTTATCCCTTTTATTAGGTTATTAACTCCTAGTTTTATACCTCTTTCTATTTATGATACTAATTCTCCTATTCACCCTATCGGCTGGTTATATGCTTTAATGGTTGTTCATATTTTAATGGTTTTATTAATACCCATCATTATTTATTATGTCAGAAATTTGGTAGTTCAATTAAGGTTGAATGCTCTGGCTTTTTTCCTAAATGTACTTTTATTACTTGGTATGTTGCTAATACCGGATATCTGGGCTAAAAATGGTTTTTTATTTAAATATGATACTTGGGGTGTTTTAATACCCATTATTTCTTTTGTAATGATAATTCTAGCAAATAAATATATTAGATCAGATATTCAAAAAATTAGCAGTGCTAGTAGGTTGAGATAATTAATAAATTTTTTTAATCAAAAAAATTATGTATTTTTGCAATTGGGGTAAGTCCTACACAACCAGCTCCTGCGAACTCCCCCAGGTCCGAGAGGGAGCAAGGGTAAGCGGTTGTAGCGGTGTGATGTGGGATACTTACCCCTTTATTTTTTAAAAATTTTAATCTGTTATGAAATTATTTATTAATACAATAAATTTCGAAGATGTTAGAATTATTAAAGATTTTGATATAATAAATGGCATTAATATTGAGCTATCTGATATAGAAGATATCGGTATTAAAGATAATAACCAGATTTTAACTCATTATAATTCTATTTGCAATTTGATTAAAAAAGAATTATTAGTAAATATTAAAGCTAAAGATTACGAAAATATTTTAAGAGAAGTAGATATTTTAATGTCTATTAATGAAATTATTACTGTAAAATTGCCTGCTACTACTGATGGGATAAAAGCTATTATTAATTTATCTAAACAAAAAATTAACACTCTTTGTGATAGCATTACGTCATCTTCTCAAGCAATTTTAGCTGCTGAGGCAGGTGCTTCTTATATAAATATACCTATGATAAAAAACAAACAAGCAGGTATCGATTCTATGCATTTAATTTCTCAAATTATTAATATATATAATGAGCAAGGATATGATACTTTTATTTTAGCTGACCAGATTTATAGTTCTATAGAGTTATCTCAAATAGCTATTTTAGGTGCTGATGGCCTTATAACTAATATGAACACTTTCCTATCTTTTTTTAAAAATACAATAAATATCGATAATTGACAATTCGTTTAAAATATATAACAAATTTGATAAATTATAAAATAATATGTTATTAAAGATTCATCCAAAAGATCCTCCACAAAGGCAAATTAATAAAATAGTAGAGATACTAAATGAAGGTGGTATTGTGATAATTCCTACTGACAGTGTTTATGCTTTTGCTGCTAATCCATTTATTAAATCTGCAGTAGAAAAAATTTCTTTATTAAAAAAAATAGATTTTAATAAAGCTACTTTCTCGTTTTTAGGATCTAATTTATCTATTCTAAGTGAATATACTAAACCTATTCCTAATGAAATTTTTAGATTAATGAAATCTGTCTTACCCGGTCCATACACATTTATTTTACCTATTAATAACAAAATACCTAAAATTCTAGAAAATCGTAGAAAAACTATTGGAATACGTATACCTGATAATAAAATTGTCCATGCCATTGTAAACACTATAGGGCATCCCATAGTTTCTTCTTCTATAAAAGTAAATGAGCAGATAGGTAATGAATATATTTCAGATCCAGAGCTTATCTATGAAATGTATATGGATTTAGTAGATGCTGTTATAGATGGGGGGCCAGGTGGACTAATTCCTAGTACCGTGATAGATGCTACTGGAGAAATACCTGTTTTAGTTAGAGAGGGAGCAGGGCCAGTTAATTTTTTAGATTTATTAGATGAAGGATAAAATATTTAATTTTTTTCATTATAAGATTAAAGATAAATCCACTGAAAATTATTTTAATATTCTAAATAATGATGTCATTAAAATAGAACGAATTATTTCCTTTGGACAGCAAAGTCCACCAGATTTTTGGTATGATCAAGATGAGAATGAATGGATAATGTTATTAAAAGGCAAGGCTACATTAGAATTTATAGATAAAAAAATCACTCTACATAAAGGAGATTGCTTACTCATCTCTGCTCATGAGAAACATAGAGTAGATTATACTCATAAATACAAAGCTACTATTTGGTTAGCAGTTTTTTTAAAAAATTAAATTTATCTATCAACTTAGCATAAAGTTAAATCACATAAGATATAATCAACTATTTGCTAAATATCAATTATCTTAATGAAATTTTAGTTTCCACTTGTCTATTTCTATTTTTTTATAATCTATGCTATCTGGCAGGCTATTTATTTCTTTTTTATTTCCTATGATGTATATATTATCAGCATTAGATATTATAGGATCATTAACATAAAATGAATGAGTTTTGACTTTTTCATTTATTTCATATTTATTTTTTTCTTTACAGTAATAATATGTGCAAAAATCACCTATTTTTGACTGTACATTTGGTAAATCTATTGAATCTGGTTTAACAATAAGATAATTAAATTTTTCTTGTTCTTTTTGCCCAATAATTGCATATTTATAATTTAATAATTCAAATGAGGGATTGTATTGAATTCTTTTTATTAACGAAAAATTATATGTTATACCAAAGAGTAGAACTGCAGTTAATAAATATGGGAAAATTTTTATTTCTTTAAAATAAATTTTAATTGTTATCATAATAATCATTATTCCTATCATTATTGCTGACAATGGCGTTAGAAAAATATTAGGTATAGTAGAGTACGGTAAATTAGATATTATTCCGATAAAATTTATAAATATCTTAACTAAGAATGAAAATATTATTGCAATAAATTCACCTAAAACAGGTATAAATGCGAATATTATTGTAATAAATCCAGCATAAATCAATAATGAAGCGAATGGTACTGCTATCAAGTTTGCAATGATAAAATAAGTAGGGAATTGATGAAAATAAAATAATGTAAATGGTAATGTGCCTAACTGTGCAGCCATGGTAACTGATAATGAACCTATTAACCATTTCACCCATTTTTTATTAGTTTTAAAAATATTTATTAATGGAGTATAAAAAAAGAATATACCTAATACAGCTGAAAAGGATAACTGAAAACCTAAGGAATATAATTGCAATGGATTAGCAACTAAAATAATCAAAGCTGCAGCTGCTAATGAATTATAATTATTCACATTTCTATTAATCACTGGACCTAATTGTAATAATGTAAGCATAATGGCAGACCTCACTACTGATGGCATAGCTCCCACCATTAATGTATATAACCATAATGTTATTATAGCTAAAGGGATTGTAATTTTATTTTTATATTTTAATGGAATTATTAAAGAAAATAGTAAATATATTGCTCCATAAATTATAGCTACATGAAGTCCAGAAATAGATAAAATATGCACAACTCCTGCTTGCTGAAAGTCTTTTATTATATCTGCATCCATTACATCTTGATATCCTAATAGCATTGCACTTATTAAGTTAGCAGAGGAGTTATCTTGAATCTTTTCATAGATTAATTTTATTAGTTTATTTCTAAATATTATGAATTTCTCTAATATATTACTTTTGCGTTCAAAAGTTTTGAAATCATAATCATTTATATAACCTATATGATATATTTGTAGGTTTGCTAGATATTTAGCATAATCAAACTCATATGGGAATTTGATTTCGCTAGGTGATTGTAAAGAATTTCTAAATATAATCGAATGATTTGCACTATTAAAACTATCAATAGGTAGATTAAGATATAATAAGACTTTACCATTGGTATTGATCCATTGGCTATCTATTAACATTTTATTGATCTTTACTGTAGCTTTAGTTTTAGTTTGAGAAAAAGACTTTGCATTTAATATATCTCCATATAGGTATGATGCTTTATCCATATAGTTTTCATAGTAATCTACCCTATTCTTCTCATCAATAGAATAACTTCTAAAATATCCTAATGATAATATGGCAATAAATATAGCTATTGATAAAAATTGTGTAGATGATATGAGTGATTTAGTATAAAAAAGATAAAAACCATAAGAAATAAATAATAGAAAAGTTGTAGTCAATGTTATGAAATAATAAATGCTATGATTTGGCCAAAAATGATATATGCTGGTACCTATGATGTATAATAATGCTATTCTAACTATTGGTGCTTTTGACCAATTCATAATCATCAATAATTTAAAGTATAAACCTTAGTATTTGGATAATAAAAGTCCAAAATTTCAGAAAAATTTTTACCTTCTTTAGCCATTTCTATTGCTCCCTCTTGGCTCAACCCTACTCCATGTCCGTAGCCTCGTCCATTAAAAATCACTTTGTCTCCTTCAGTAGTAATATTAAAATAGGTTGATTTGAGATTAAAATCTTCTCTTATTTTTCTTAATGTCAATGTATCTATAAAAAATTTTTTTCTTAACGGTTGGTAAAAATTTGTAGCATTTTCAAAATTTTTATTTGTAGAATCTATGCCAAATTTAGCTAAATAAGACAGCCATTGCTCTTTGGGTAAAGTGTACGTCCATGTACTATTCTTAGTTTTAGTGCTATATTCATCATTTTTAGTAATAAGATATGGAAGAGATTTGCCCCAATAATTTTCTGAACTATTTGTCAATCCTCCACTATTAGAATGATAAACAGCCAAAATAGGTAAATTATTATTATCTACAATTATCATCTTTTTAGTTTCATTACACGCATTTATTATTGTTTGATTATTACATTTACCTTTATATACCTGACAATGTGTAGTATTACATAAATCATATTTATCATTTATATGTTTTTTTTCTATATTAATCATATAAATAGTATATGTACGGATAACTATTGCTTTAGCTTTATAAAATTCATAAGGTAAATTAGGATATGTCTCAGATAATATCACAGAAGCAACATATTTATCTATATCTAATTGATTTATAAATGTAATGCTAGTGCTATTTTTAGGATAAAATATGGCATTATCTTCGTATTCTATCCATTTATCATTAATTTGGGTGGTGAAAGTACTATTTTCTTTTTTATTAATTAATAAAATGCTGTCTCCTTGTATATTTTCTACTCCATATTTTACATTTAATTTATTAAAATTATTATCTAAAATAATGCTATCATTCTTTTTTAAAAAAATAGTATCATGCCCATTAGTTATAGCATAATCACCCTCTGATATTTTGATTTTCAGATTGCATATATCATTTTTAATGCCTATTCTTACTAAAACTTGTGCTGATAACGAAAATTTTAAAAATAATAAATTTAATAAAATAAAAATGGAGAAACTAATTTTTTGCAAACTCATAAATAATAAACTCTATTTACTAACCTATTCATTTGGCAAATTTAAATAAAAAATTCATGCCATTCATTAATATTATTTTAAAAAAATAAATGAATTTTATTATTAATAATGAATAATGATGTCAGCAGCTTTTTTACTAGCCCCACTAGTTCCCAAGATTTGTTTTAATTTTCCGAAATAATTAAGCATTTGCTCTCTGTATGATACATCAAAAATTATTTTATCTAACTCTTTTTGAATCTCTTCTATTGTGCATTTCTCTTGTATCAGCTCTTTTACTATTTCATCATTATATATTAGATTTACTAAAGAAATAAATGACACACGAGTCACCATTTTAGCTATCAGATAAGATATCCAATTAGCTTTATAGCAAACTACTAAAGGTACATCAAAAATAGCAGTTTCTAATGTAGCTGTGCCACTAGTCACGACAGCAGCATACGAACTTTGTAATAAATTGTAAGTTTGATTCATTAGCAATTGATCGGGTACTACACCACTTTCTAAATAAATATTTTTATCTATAAATGATAATCCTGCCACATAAATTTGAAATTTATTCTCATAAGGTTTCACTGCCTTGATCATGATAGGTAAAAGAATTTTAATCTCTTGCAATCTACTACCAGGCAAAATAGCTATGATAGGTTTATCTGTTTTTATTGTATTTTTATTATTTTGTTTAAAAGTCTCGATATGGTCTAGCAAAGGATTGCCCACATAATGTACTTTTAAATTATAATTTTGATAAAATTGTTCTTCAAATGGTAAAATTGATATAGGTATATCAATGTATTTTTTGATTTTTTTAGCTCTAGATCTATTCCATGCCCATGCTTGTGGCAAGATATAATAATAAGTTTTAAAATTATTTTTATGTAACCATTTTGCTACCCTGAGATTAAATCCAGGGAAATCAATTAAAATGATCTTGTCAGGTTTTAGGTTAATTATAGTCTTTTTGAATTCTTTAAAATTTTTAAAAATTTTATTTAAATTCAATAATACCTCTACAAATCCCATGAATGCTAATTCAGTGATAGGTTTTGTAATATTAACTCCAACATTTTTCATCAAGTCACCACCCCATCCATAGATGATAGCTTCTTTATCACTGTCAAAAATTGCTTTAGCTAAATTACTTCCGTGTAAATCACCTGATGGTTCTCCTGATAAGATAAAATATTTCATAAATAGTGCTAAGCAGTTAAATCATCTAAGAAGAAAATAAAAAAAGCTATGGCAAAAACGAAAGTATCTAATAATATGCCACGACCAGTCTTATCAAATTTAAGTTTAACCATATAATGTCTAAAAGGTATCAAGTTACAAAATACTGCTATAACTATTCTAGTAGATAATCTGAAAACTTTATCGTCAGGACCTTTGCTAAACAAAGCTTCAAAAATTGCTAACAAACCAAAAATTATTAAAGGCATGACAATTCCCACAATAATTCCTAGACTCCAACTATCTCTATTAAAAAATCTTCTAATCATAACTCCCAAGCTTTCAATTGATTCATTAATTTATAATCAGTCATATCTAAAGATAGAGGAGTAATAGCAGCATAACCTTGCTTTACCCAATATTCATCACTATCATCACCTACATCAGTAAAAACAAACTCTCCATCTAACCAATAATAAGGATATCCATGAGGATCTATTCTTTTTTCGAAACGTTCTACCCATTTAGCTTTAGCCATTCTACATACTTTAATTCCTTTTGGATTACTTATTGCTGGGAAATTGACATTTATACATATATTTTTATTGTTTGTGGCAATGTATTCTATTGCTCTATTTACAATATGAATAATGGAATCTCTTAGTACAGAAAAATCAAAATCAAGATAATAAGAATCTACCGAGAAACCAATTGATGGTATCCCTAGCATAGCACCCTCTATCACTGCGGCTAAAGTGCCAGAATAAAAAACATTACAAGAGGTGTTTGAGCCATGGTTGATGCCACTTAATATCAAATCTGGCTCACTATCAAATAAACAATTAACTGCCAATTTCACATTATCAGCTGGAGTGCCACTAGATACATAAATAGACTCTCCACAGTCATTGTGCTGCCTTAATCTTAAGGGATTTTTTATCGTTACTGCATGTCCAGACCCACTCATTTCTGTCTCAGAACTAATAGCTACTATCTCTCCAAAAGGTTTTACAAATTCTATCAAACTCTTTAATCCTTTGGCTCTATATCCATCATCATTTGTAATCAATATTTTAGCCATCTAACTTTTTTTATTTTATTTACTTGCAAAATTAATTATTTTTTAACTTATGTAAAAAACTAAAATTGATATTTGTGCAATTAATGAAGTATATACTTTACGTACATTAACTAATAAATTTCTAAAATAAAAATGAACAATTATTTTTTTGAAAATATGCGAAATTTTAAATTTTCTAATTACATAAATATCTATATTTTTGTAATCAGAATATAAAACATAAAAAAATGAAAAAATTAATAATTTTAGCTTTGTTATTAGTTAATATTTATGCTTATTCTCAAAATAATTTACCTAGTGTAAACATTTCTGATCTTAATGGTAATATTTTTAATACAGATTCCATACACAATAATGGTAACCCAGTGATAATAAGTTTCTGGGCTACATGGTGCAAACCTTGTATTCAAGAGCTAAATGCGATATCAGATGTTTATGAAGAATGGCAAGCCAATACTGGTGTAAAACTTTATGCTATTAGTATAGACGATCAGCGTACTAGTGCTACTGTTGCTGGATTTGTAAAAGGTAAAAATTGGCCTTTTATTATCTTAAAAGATACTAACCAAGAGCTAAAAAGATTATTAGGAATTAATAATATACCATATGTAATAATTCTGGACGGAAATAGAAATATAGTATGGACACACACATCATACTCTATGGGTAGCGAAGAAGAAATCATTAACAAAGTCAATGAAATATTAAATAAGAAGGTGGAGTAACATATATTTAAACAAAAAAACAAAAAAACAATATACAATCTTTTTCACACTATTTAATAGATCAGAAATTTTATAAATCTCATTGATAATTTCTTTAACTTATTTCATATCATTATTAGTTAATAGTTTTCAGATTATATGAATCAGATAACATATTAACTAAGTGTTTATAATAAATTATAAATTTATTTATAATTTAAAATGATTTTAAAAATAAAAAAAGAGGATAACTAGTTATCCTCTTTTTTTTTATATGATATTTTTCTAAATTTTTTTATTTAATAACTGCTTGAAAGTCGCTATTATTTGCATATTTTAGAAATTCACGATCTGTTTTAGCTTGTGCTTTTAGATTTGAATCTTGAACAGCTAATTTGAGATTGTCTATCATCATAGAATTGTTGCCAGTACGAGCACCTACTATAGCCATTAAGTAATAAACCTCAGGAGTTTTATTAGGTATGCACTCTAAAGTACGAGCAGCGCTTGTATAATCAGTAGATAATAGTTGAGCTAAAGCGATATTATATCTACATGATTTGCCAGCAAATAGTTTCAATGCACCGGCATAGTCTCCTTCTACAATTTTTAATGTACCTAAATTATAGTCAACATCTACACCTGCTTTAGCTTGTTCAAAGTATTCTTTTGCATTATCGTATTGTTTGTTCCAAGTAGCTATAACACCTAAATTATTTAAAACTACAGAATTATTTGGAGATAAAGTATTAGCTTTTTCTATAAATGGAGTAGCCTCAGCTAGTTTATTTTGTGATAAGAGGATATATCCAGCATTATTCCAAAATTTCCAATTAGATGGATAAATTTGTGTACCAGATTTATAAATTTTTAACTTATTATCAATATTTTCAGTTAGAGTAGCAGCATATAATAATTCTTCAGCTTTTAGACTGTCTGGAGCAGTGAGACTGAGTCTAGCGATGTCATCATCGGTGCGTTTAGGTTCAAAACATGAAACTGTGATTTCTGCACGACGGAGAGGTTCTAGTATAGCCTCTACCTCAGCATATACTACACTCATATTTTTAATTTCTCTTTCTCTTTTTGCTTTATCAGTTTGAGATTTAATAACATTGATAATGGCTTGTTTTTCTGGTAGATTAGATTTTTCGATAGCTTTCATAAATCCATCAAAATCT
This sequence comes from Bacteroidales bacterium, assembly GCA_033809015.1. Lineage (GTDB taxonomy): Bacteria > Bacteroidota > Bacteroidia > Bacteroidales > DTU049 > DTU049. Next base: position 10,441 of record JAPXMM010000032.1, on the reverse strand, counting down.
TCACCTTTACCATTTATTGTTAGAGGAGCTTCACGTTTTACTTCATTATATTTTTTCTTTTGAGTTTTAGCAATTTCTTTATCTAATTTCTCAATATAGCTCTCAATATATTTTTTAGCAGCTGCAGCTCTATCATTTGATAGATTAGCATTATATTGTTCTTCACCTTCTGGAGAAGCCCAAGCATCAATATTTATACTTTTGATTTTCCAATTAAGATTAATTAAATCTTTTAAATCTTTTATTGCTTTTTTATTTTCATCTAATTTATTTAGTTTTTGAGTTTCATAAAGTTTAGAACTATTATAATCAAAATATAAATTTGCATTTTTTGATATAATAACTTCTTTTTTATAGCCATGCTCAGCTAAAGAAAGTTCCTGATCTCTACCTATGCGAGTAGATGTATAGATTACTCCGTCAGCTAATTTCACTTCACCTAAATCAGCAGTTTTTTTACCTTTAGTAGCTTTAGCATTCACTACTAGCTCAGAAACATTCATTTCTGGTTGATAAGGTATTACGTCTGACCATGTAAAACTACCACCACTTTTCTTTGTAATTTTACTATCACCACTTTCAGCTTTTTCACCACCTATCTTAATAGATTTACAAGTATAGCTGCCACCATCCCATTTGAGCACAGGAGTAAAATCTACCACTACTTTTTTACCAAAATATTTAGCAGGTATATTTCCTTTAACAGAAACATTGATTTTACCACCATGGGTTTCTAATACTTGTGGTGTAGTTTCATATTTAACAGTATCATACTTTTTAGCCATTTTTTGTAAATCACAACTAGTGAATATCAAAGCTATGGCTAATAAAAAAATCGAAAAAAACTTTCCTTTCATAATAAATTCATTTTAGGGTTTTGACTTTGCAAATTTAAATAATTTTTTCAAAATGAAAAATATTTTTTACTTTATAAGATTAAAATTTTTATAATATATATAATCATACTATTTAAGCCAATTTTATAATAAATTTATTGATTATTCCACCCAAAAAAATACATAAATTCAAGCATTAACAAATAATATATATTTTAATTATTTTTCTTAATCAAATACAGGAGGGTTAAATTAGTATCGATTTTTTGTATATATACATTATTATTATCTAAATATAAATTAATTAATCTAGCATCATAAGGAGTTTTAATAAAAATTGTATCATTTTTACTATAAGAAGATTCAATATTTTTAGCTATCTCGTAATGAATATTTTGTTTTGGGAATTTAGAATTATTATCTTTGAAATAAATAGGGATACAAGACACTAACATTAAAATCACAATAAATAATGTAACACTATATGAGACTAATTTTTTATTATTATTTTCAAATAAATTAAATAATGAATAACCTAATAAAATCAAGGCATATGGTACTACAAAATTAGTATATAATTTTTGTAATAATATAATATTACCTGAATTTATAGATAATAAAATAGCACAAAATGTTTGAGTGAAAAGTAAAATCAAAAGTGAAATAATTATTTGTTTAGTTTTTTTGTCATTTTTAATTTTTTGAAACAAATAGATAATTAAACAAAGAGGAATGATAAGTAATATAGCTATATATCTAATTTTAATATCAAAATTTTGCAATCCAATACCAAAAAACCAAAGCCAATCTTGAATACAAGCAGCAATAATATTTTTAAATGTAGCAGGCATAAAATATATTATTTGTGATTGTTCAAAATTTCGCACAGCATCACTGAATAAAGATGCGTTCGCAGATAAATGCTTTAATCCACTATATCCACCAAAATATAACCAAATAAAAAATAATGCTAATGAACACAAAACTGCTAATGAATATTTTTGCCATGAAGCTCTATCACGGACAAATAAAATAAAAATAATAGCATGAGAAATGAAAATAGTATAAGTTAAATAGTGAGATAACATAGCAATAACTACAGAAAGAGAATAAAAGATAAAAATTTTGCTTCTTTTATCATTTTTAAAAACAATCATAAAAAAGAAATAACTACTCAATAAGCTAAAAAACGTTGCAGTAGTATATGATCTAGCTTCTTGACTATAAGCGATGAATAAAGGATGTATAGCAACTAAAAAAGCTATCAAAAGAGATAATTTTTTATTGTTTGATAATAAAAAAGATACTTTGTAAGATAAAACGATTAACAGTAACCCAAACAATAATGATAATAATCTAACTGACATATCACTATTACCAAAAATTTTTACCCAGTAATGTAACAAAATGTCATAAAATAAAAAGTTCCCATAATTATTTGATAAAAAATCCACTTTTTCACTAGTAACACCCTTAATAACATTTTTTACAGTATTTTCATTTTGCAAATATTGATTATCAAAAACTTCAGGTAAAGAATTAATATCATAATATTGTCCATTAGCAGTCAGTATACTAGTTTGCTCATCTCCCCAAATACCATATTTATCTAAATGATAAAACCTTAAAAAAAATCCAAGGATTAATATTAAAAAAAGTTGAGTTTTAGTATCCATTAATACTTGTAAAATAAATGAATATTTGCTTTTTAACATAAGATAAATTGCTAAAAAAAATCACATATACCCTAATATTTTTAGCATAGATTTATAACTTTGCTCTTTAGCATAAAGCTTAGTATAATATTCTTTATCTTCATCTAAATCTACTAACACATGCTTAGGAGCTGGTATTAAACAATGTTGTATGCCACCATAACCGCCTAGAGCTTCTTGATAAGCACCTGTATGGAAAAAACCCACGTAAAGAGGGTCACTAGGAGTAAATTTAGGCAAAAAGATAGCATTTGCATGAGCTTCAGTGTTATAATAATCTCTACTATCACAAGTGAGTCCACCTAAAAAGACTCTTTGATATTCATAATCCCAATGATTAAGAGGTAATAAAATAAACCTTTGATTCAGTGCCCAAGTATCTGGTAGAGTTGTCATAAAAGAGCTATTGATCATATCCCAAAGTTCCCTATCATTTTGTTGTTTTTGATCTAAAATTTTATAAAATATCGCCCCGGCCTCACCAACAGTATAAATACCAAATTCTGAATAAATATTAGGTTCAGGTACATTATTTTGATTACAAATAGTTTTGACTTGATTTAATATCTCCTCTGCCATATATTGGTAATCATAATCAAATTTAAAAGAAGTACTTATAGGGAAACCACCGCCAATATTGAGAGAATCTAAAGTAGGACATTCACGTTTCAGTTCTACATAAACATTTACTGCTTTAGCTAGCTCACTCCAATAATAAGCATTGTCCCTAATACCTGTATTTATAAAAAAATGTAACATTTTCAATTCGAAATGCGGATGATTTTTTAGATATAATCTATAATATGGCACAATATCATTATATCTGATACCCAAACGAGAAGTGTAAAACTCAAACGTAGGTTCCTCTTCTGCTGCTATACGTATTCCTAATTTTACTTTAGCATTTTTTTTAAATCGATATTCAAAAAGTTCATTTTTGTTATCTATTACTGGAATTACATTTTCAAAACCATTATTTACTAATCTACAAATGTTTTCAATATATTCTTTTCGTTTAAATCCATTACAAATAATAAATCTATCTTTGGGCAAAAGACCTAGGTCATATAATTTTTCAATTATATTAATATCAAAAGCACTACTAGTCTCTAATCCAACATTATTTTTAAGTGCTTCAGCTAATACATATGAAAAATGATTACTTTTTGTACAATAAGCGTAAAAATACTCTCCTTTGTAATCTAATTTAGCCATGGCAATATTAAATATTCGCCTGGCATTTTGTATTTTTTTACTAATAGTAGGTAAATATGTTATTCGCAATGGAGTACCATATTGCTCAATAATATCCATCATATTAATATCATTCCAATATAGTTCATTCTCTATCACCTTAAATTCATCCGTGGGAAAATCAAAGGTTTGCTCTACTAGATCTAAATACTTGGTCTTCATCTATTTAATAAAAAATATTTAAATGTGCAAAAATAATGTAATTACTTTACATAACAATAAGTAAATAAAAAATTTTTAATAAAAATTTTTTAATACCTTTAATAAAATATCTATCGCTATTTATGAGATATTTTTATTATTTAGATGATTAAAAAATCTTGAATAATTCTAATTTTTTTATCAAATCTAACTAACTTAGTTTTTTAATTATTTTGATTATATTCTTAAAATATGTTGTAATTTTACATAAAAAAATAAATGAAAAAAAATAATATAATAGTTATAATATTAATTTTTTTGAGTATAAGTCTGCAAAGTCAAAAGGTATTAATACCAATGGATAATGCACAAAATGATCATTTAAAAGCTTATGGTCTTACATATTTTATGTTAGAGAATGGTTTTGAGGTGGAGTGGTTATTAAATTATCGAGGAGGTAGTTTTATAATGCCATACGGCAAACCATTAATCCAAGAATGTATTTTGCGAGGAATAAGTTATGAAATATTGTCAGAATCTCAAGCTATTGCAATTTATGAATACATAGCTGACCCATCAACAAATGCAGATGTTATTAAATTAACTAAAGCACCTATAATTGCAGTTTATGCACCACCTACAAATTTACCCTGGGACGATGCAGTGACATTAGTACTAACATATGCAGGTATACCATATGATCAGATATATGACAAAGAAGTTTTACAAGGTATTTTGCCCACTTATGACTGGCTACACATACATCATGAAGATTTTACAGGACAATATGGTAAATTTTGGGCACAGTATAAAAACACGGAATGGTATCAAAAAGATCAACAATATGCAGAGCAGCTTGCAAGATCATTAGGCTTTACAAAAGTATCTCAACTTAAATTAGCAGTAGTTAAAAAAATTAGAGATTATGTAGCTGGCGGTGGTTATTTGTTTGCAATGTGCAGTGCACCAGAAAGTATGGATATAGCTTTAGCTGCCGATGGTGTAGATATATGCGATGTACCATTTGATGGCGATCCACCAGATCCTAAAGCGCAAGAAAAATTAGACTATAGTAAAACTTTTGCTTTTACAAATTTCAAAATTTATACCAATCCTTATATTTACGCAAAATCAGATATAGACGTTACTATGACTCGCCCTCAGATACGTGAAGAGGATGATTATTTTGCTCTATTTGAATTTTCAGCTAAATGGGATCCAGTGCCTACTATGCTTTGTCAAAATCATGAGAGGATAATAAAAGGTTTTATGGGACAAGCTACAGCATTTAATAAAAGTAAAATAAAAAAAGATATTTTAATAATGGGAGAAAATAAATCTCTCAATGAAGCAAGATATATTCATGGCGAATATGGTCGGGGTACTTTCACATTTTATGGAGGTCATGATCCAGAGGACTATCGTCATTTTGTTTATGATCCTCCTACTGACCTTAATTTATATAAAAATTCACCTGGTTATCGATTAATTTTAAATAATGTTCTTTTTCCTGCTGCACAAAGGAAAAAATTGAAAACCTAAAATCTGATAACTTAAAGTGAAATAGATGTAGGCGGTAGGGGATTCGAACCCCTATCTTCAGAATGAGGGTCTGAGATCCTAGCCCTTAGACGAACCGCCCAAATGAATTTTGCAAAATTAAAAATAATTTATAATTCCACCAAATTTAAATTTTTTAAATTAAGCGTTTAATCAATAACTAAACTATTACTGTGAATTTACTAGAACTAACTATTTTTCTTATGAATGTAATTTTATTAGTTAAAAATATTATACTTGTATTCCTAATATAGATCTAGCAAGCAGGCCAATTAAAAATGATAGAATGGCTACTCCCATACTAATGGAAACCATATTTGTAAAGCGTTTTCTAAAACTTAAATCCTGCACTACAGAAATATAATAGGTAAAAACAGCAATGATAACAACTCCCATAACTAATGTAATAGCTAAAGAAATATAGGGATTTATTGGAAAGAAAAATGGTAATATTATTAATACCACAGTGATAATATAAGCTATACCTGTATATATAGCTGCTAGAAATGGATTTTTTTCATTATTTTCAGTTTTAGTAGATAAATACTCTGATGCTGCCATAGATAATGCAGCAGCTATTCCGGTAATCAAACCTGCAAGTGAAATTAATTTATTATTTTGCATAGCAAAAGTAAATCCTGTAAGAGTTCCAGTAAGCTCTACTAGTGCGTCATTCATACCTAGAACTATAGATCCTACATATTTTAATCTTTCTTCATTTATTAATTTTATAAGTTCATCTTCGTGCTTTTCTTCTTCTAATAATAAAGATTTAATTTCTGGGTATTTATTTTCTAAAAACTTATAATTCGCTTTAGCTTTATCTTCTGATTTTTCCATTAATTTTAATACAAAAGTAACCCCAAACAAATATTCTAAAATATTAAACAAAAAAAGTTTAAATTTATTCGGTTTTACATCTTTTTGAGTAATTTTTTTTAATATATAATAATGTTTCAACTCCTCACTAGCTATTTTTGATAAAAGTTCACTATTATTTTTATCTCTTTTAGCTAGTTTTTTATACATTAAGTGCCCATTTATTTCTTCTTTTTGTGCTTTTATAACATCTCTATCATTTATCATAACGTATTTTTTTACAAAAATAAAGAATAAAAAATTCCTATTAAAAAGATTTTTTATTAGAAGTGTTTTGATAATTATTACATAGATGATATTAATGTTATTTATCAAGCAATTATATGCATATTATTTTTTTTAATTAACTTTGCCAAAATTTTTTAAATAAATTTTTGAAAGAATGAAAAATAAATCTGATTATATAATTAATTATCAAGCACTTAAGCTAGGTCATACATTTTATAATTATGATGTTAATGATGATTTTATGCATGATTATAATCCAGATTTTATAGCATTAAGAGATTTATCTATGCACATAAGTATAGATTTATTAAAAGGAGAGACATCTGCACAATTATTAATCAATCTAAAAGGTTCATATAATGTAGAATGTGATAGATGTTTACATGATCTTAAAATAAATGTTGCCGAGGATGATTATTTGATTTTCAAAGAAGGTAATGGCGAGGATGATGAGACTATTACTTATATTTCACCTAATACAAATTTCATTGATTTGCAACCATTTATTTATGATTTCATAGCATTATCTATTCCAATGAGACATGTACATGACGATGAGGCTAATTGTGATCAAGAGATGATAAAAAAATTAAAAGAGTATTTAATAGAAGATTAAAAAAAAATAAAAAATAAACAACTATGGCTAATCAAAAATGGAGATTTTCAAAAAGTAGAACACGCAAACGTCGTTCACAGTATAAAATCATGACTGTAAAAGGAGTAACTTGTCCTAATTGCGGTAGTCCAATGATTTATCATCATGTATGTCCAGAATGTGGATTTTACAGAGGTAAATTGGCAATTGATAAAAATAAATAATAATTTATTAAATTTTTTTAATAATGAGATCAATGCCAAGAGCTATCATCACTGGTGTGGCAGGAGCACTTCCAGATTATATACTTACTAATGAAGAGCTGAGTCGCATGGTAGATACTACTGATGAGTGGATAATGACTCGTATAGGTATCAAAGAACGTAGAATATTAAAAGAACCTGGTAAAGGCACTAGTGAATTAGCTGAACAAGCTGTAGAGAAATTATTTAAAAAAACTAATACTTCACCTGATGAGATTGAATTTTTGCTTTGTGCTACTGTAACCCCCGATCATCAATTCCCTGCTACCGCTAACATCATAGCTGATAAAGTAGGAGTAAAAAATGCTTTTCATTTCGATATGAATGCAGGATGTAGCAGTTTCCTTTATGCTTTAGCAATGGCTAGAGCGTATATAGAAGCTGGACATGCTAAAAAAATATTACTCGTTGGAGCAGATAAAATGTCTTCTATTACAGATTATACTGATAGAGCAACATGTCCAATTTTTGGAGATGGAGCAGGAGCAGTTTTAGTGGAAGCTTATGATGGTGATGATTTAGGTATCATAGATATGAAACTGCAATCTGATGGTGTAGGCAGACATCATTTATACCAAAAAGCTGGTGGCAGTGTATGGCCAGCTTCTTTAGAAACTGTTAAAAATAGAGAACATTTTATTTATCAAGAAGGACAAGCTGTTTTCAAATGGGCAGTTTCTAAAATGTCTGATGTTTCAGAAGAAATCATGCAAAGAAATAATCTTACTAATGAAACTATAGATTGGTTAGTACCACATCAAGCAAATATACGTATTATCGAGGCTGTAGCTCATAGAATGAAATTATCAAAAGAAAAAGTAATGATCAATATAGATCGTTATGGCAATACTACTTCTGCTACACTACCATTATGTTTGATGGATTATGAACATTTATTAAAAAAAGGCGATAATATCATATTAACTACTTTTGGTGCAGGATTTACTTGGGGGGCTATCTACCTCAAATGGGCATATGACGGTGCTAAATTTGCTAAATAATAATTTTTAGGGTTGTTAGCTCAGCTGGTTTAGAGCGCATGCTTCACACACATGAGGTCAGCAGTTCGAATCTGCTACGACCCATTACTTTTTAATAATTACAAGTTCTACTCTGCGATTTTTTTGCCTCCCTTCATTAGTTTTATTGGTAGTAATTGATAATCTATCACCATAACCTACATATTGCATTCTGGCTGGAGATATCCCTGATTCATAAAAATATTTGTATACTGATTTGGCTCTCTCGGTGCTTAACCATTGATTATAAAAACTACTACCTATATTATCTGTATGCCCATTTATTATAAATTCTATCTCATTATGATTTTTTAAATATGTAGTTATGCTATCAAGTGTAGCAAATGATTTTGCTGATAATTGATAACTATCAAAATCAAAATAAATATTTTCTAATATAAATGGCTTATTTACTGGTAATGTATCTAATTTGTTCATTATATTAAAATAATTTGTTTGAACTATTATTGGTAATAAATCTATTTGCGTGCAAATAGTATTAATCTGATTGTTTGTTGTATCTGAGATTTCATATAGCTGCACATCATCTATATAACAATAAGCATAATAATCCATTTCATTTTGTGGTTCACCATTTCTCAATACTTTTATCCTTTGAGAGTCATAAGGCAGGTAATTACCAATAGTTAAAAATTTTTCTGTACCACCAGCAACGAAATATCCTATGAATTGTTCCCACTCTTTATTATCTATAATTTTATTATTGTCTAAATATATTTTAGGTTCTATATATTTGTATTCTTCGAATTCATTAAATTTTGGTAATGATGCAGAAAAATATACTCCCAATCCATTACTTGCTATCCCTGAATTCGGTGCTAATTTATAAAAAAATTTAACTAAATAATAATGATTTCTCACTAATGAAGGGAAAATCTCTGTAGCTATATGCTCTACATATCCTTTATTGTATTGATAATAATTGCTGTCTACTCTCAATATCATTCCGATATATCCATTACCAGAATGAGGTTCTGAGCAACCTGCAAAATTACATGGTACCCCCACATCACTGCCGTTTGAGCACCCATGAAAAAAATCAGGAGTAGATCTATTGATAAAATACCAATGTGGCAATAAAATCTTATCAGTATCTGTCCTTAAATATTTAGTATGCATATTAGGACATTGTGCTATTTTTTCAAAATCACCATTTTGTAAAAGATTGTTTTGTCCATATAACAAAATGTTAAACATCATGCAAAGCAATATGTATGGTTTTTTCATTAAAATATAAAGATTACAATTATTTTTAAACAAATTTAAAACAATTTTTAATAAATAAAAATTTTAGATATACACAAAGTAAAATTTATATTTTTTCATTTTTTTGTAATTAAGTTGGGAATAATTGTTTTTAAAATAGTTTATTAATAAAATAAATGTTAGGGATAATAATTTTAAGTAGTTGGAGTGAGAGAGTGGGGAGAGGGGTTTTGTTTCATTTTTAATATGTTAAAATATTCATATGCTAATATTTTAAAAATATACTATCTTTGTAATAAAATTTTTATATATGAAAGATATAGTCTCAAACCTCCAAGAGCACCTCTCACAGGGCAAACAACTCAACTTAGAATTCCTCAATAATCTCTACAATAAGATGAAACTCCAAGGCAACGACGTAGTCGATTATCAACATCTAAAAGCTCAAAGTGTCTCTCCACAATGTCCTAATTGCAAAAGCATACATATCAAAAAAAATGGCCATCAGCAAGGACAACAAATGTATAAATGTAAAAAATGTGGTAAAAACTTCCGTGAAACTACTGGTACCTTTGTCTATTACTTACACAAAAAAGAATTGATGCTTGATTACATTCGTCTGATGCTCGAGGGTAAAACCTTACGTGAATGCTCTAAAGAACTTCGTATTTCTTTACCTACTAGCTTCGAATGGCGACATCGCATTCTATCTGCTCTCAGAAGC